>NZ_JAGFIP010000009.1:0-188553 GCF_017582705.1 Paenibacillus sp. F411 | reverse complement strand
CTGTAGGCAAGCTGATCGACAACGCGACACCAGGCGTGCTGCAGCCACTGGAGCAGCAAGCACTGGATATGAACAAAGAGAACGAAGCGGTCGCTCTGGCGAACCCGGCCCTGACTCTGGATTCCGAAACGAATACCGAGAAAGGTGCACAGCTGATGAAGATTATCGAGGATGCCCGCATCAAGTTTATCCTGGGTGAAATCGACGAAGCCGGCTGGCAGGCTGCTGTAGACCAATGGAAGAAAGACGGCGGTCAGCAAATCATGGACGAATTCACCGCCGCTTACAGTGAAGTGAACAAGTAAGCTTCCTTCTAGATTAACGAAAGACCGGTCCCGCTTTAGCGGGGCCGGTTTTTTGTCGTTCAGGGATGCTCTGCATGCTGATCTGTCTATAATCATCATCTCGACAAGTGACGCAGAGCGCGCAGCCACAGGCTTTCCAACGCTTTTTCACCCAAGGAAGGGATTATTGTATGTAATTTCTAATATGCACCAGAATACCCTCTAGATGTGATAAAGGTGTACATAGACGTCCGTACGAGATGCATTTAAAGTTAATGTACCTACAGGAAAAAGGAGGGAATCTATGCACCTGAAGTTCTCGCGTCGCAGCTGCTGATCTGATCTTTTAGGGTCTCTTCTGCGATGCCCCTTTGCTCATTCACTATTATAGGGAGGTTATCTTATGAAAAAGAAAACGAAAGCATTCACTTTGTTATCTACCGCCGTCCTGGTTGGTGTTGTCGGCTGCAGCAATGGCGGCTCTTCAGCCACACCAGCCAAGACCCCCGATTCCAGTTCATCCGAGCCCTTTGAGTTGAGCCTCCAGTTCCACCACGAGTCCCAAGTGCCGGAGAACGATTCCAGAATTCTGAAAATGATCGAAGAATACACCAACACGAACATTAACGTCATCGGCGTCCCTTCTTCAAGTAACACCGAGAAGTTTAGCGTTACCGTGGCCTCGGGCAACTTCCCTTCCGCGATCAAAGCTTTTTATGAAGTGCCGGTGGTTAATGCGATCAAGAGCGGCGTATTCTGGGAGATCGGGCCCTATCTGAAGGATTACCCGAACCTGTCTGCGATCAAGCCGCAGGTCTATGACAACCTGAAGGTCCAAGGCAAAATTTACGGGATTCCGTCGGTCCGCGATTTAGCCCGAAACACCATCACTTACCGGAAAGACTGGCTGGAAAAGCTCGGACTGCCAGAGCCAGCCACCGTCGATGAGTTTTACAATATGCTGAAGGCGTTTACAACGCAGGATCCGGACGGCAACGGCAAGGATGACACCTATGGCCTGATCGAGAGCAACTCTCTGGCCAACTTTGATATGATTGCCGGTTTCTTTGGC
The DNA here is from genome assembly GCF_017582705.1 of Paenibacillus sp. F411. NCBI lineage: Bacteria > Bacillati > Bacillota > Bacilli > Caryophanales > Paenibacillaceae > Paenibacillus > Paenibacillus sp. F411. The sequence continues at coordinate 187,197 of NZ_JAGFIP010000009.1, read as the reverse complement.
GCCCCGAATCAATGGGGCGTAGAGGACGGCAAGCTGATCCCATCCTTCCAGACCGAAGCCTATTTAGAAGCGCTACAATTCTACCGGAAGCTCTTTGACGAGAAAATTATTAATCAGGATTTCCCGATTACGTCCTACGAGAACTGGTTCAAGCTGTGGGATACCGCGAAAGCCGGCGCCATGAAGCAGGTAACCACGGTAGCGCTCCATCGTGAGCGTGGTGCACAGAAGATCGATCCGGACGCGAAGGTCGGCATGGTTTCTTTGATTGAGGGACCGCGTGGCACTCAGATCTTTTCCGAGAGCGGCAGTAACGGCTTCTTCCTGATCTCCAAGTCTGCCGTCAAGACAGAAGAAGAGCTGAAGAAAGTGCTGGACTTCTTTGACAAGCTGATGGACGAAGAGATGTCTAACATTTTCACCTGGGGTATTGAAGGCGAAACCTATGCCATCAAGGACGGAAAGGCAGAGCACACGGACAAAGAGGGCTTCTCCAGATTGATGTCTCCATACACGCAGCTTTCCGTAGGTATGCTTACTGAAAACGCTACCCCTGGTGTGCTGCATCCCCTGGAGCAATTAGCTTTGGATATGAATAAGGAAAATGAAGCTGTGGCTGTAGCCAACCCCGCCCTGACTCTGGATTCCGAGACGAATACCGAGAAGGGTGCGCAGCTGAAGAAGATCATTGAGGATGCCCGCGTCCGATTCATACTGGGTGAGATTGATGAAGCCGCCTGGCAGGCTGCTATTGATCAGTGGAAAAAAGACGGCGGTCAGCAAATTATGGACGAATTCACCGCGGCGTATAACGCAAGTAATAAATAAGCTTTGGGATCTCAAATGCCGGCCCCGCTTTGACGGGGCTGGTTTTTTGGCGTGCAGGGATGCTCTCTGCAAGCTGCTGCAGCCCAAGCATGTGCGGGGCCCATAAACGGCAGCATATTTTTCCTCATCGGGCTGTATAATGATATGATAAGGTACTGTTTCATGAAGAATACGTAATAAGTGCGAAAATTGTCGAGACAAAAGCGAGCTTTTTCGTTATCATGAAAACATGATCAAGACATCTAGGCAGCATGATTTAAATCATAAGCATTTTTTGCTTCGTGGCTGTTTCAGTGACCTCTGTGGTGACTAATAGTATTTATCTAGAAAGAAGAGAAATGAAGAGCATGATTTCATGCCTGACAGGAGGCCTTTATGAAGCAGCAACAACCTCAGCATTCCCTGGCCTCGGACAAGACCGAGCGCTTTTCGTCCCGGGGCTTTATCCTGGCTGCCATCGGCAGCTCGGTCGGCCTCGGCAACATGTGGAAGTTTCCATATATTACGGGAGAGAACGGCGGGGCAGCATTCTTCCTGCTGTTTATTCTCTGTCTCGTGCTGGTCGGTCTGCCTGTGCTGGTCGCAGAGCTTTCCATCGGCCGTACCGGACGCGGCAGCGCCGCCTCCTCGTATAGTAAGGCCGGAGGGCCCAAGGCATTCCGTTTCTTCGGACTGCTGCAGGTGCTGGCACCCTTTCTGATCCTGTCCTTTTATTTCATCATCGCCGGCTGGACGGTGCACTACGCTGTGCTCTCCTTTAGCGGCGAGCTGTTCCAAAGTACGGACTTTGATGGACAATTTGGCGGCTTCGTCAGCGGCTATATGCCATTGGTGTGGCACGTCGTTGTCATGGCGTTAACCGCGCTGATCGTCATTAAAGGCATTGCCGGCGGCATTGAAAAATTCAATAAGGTGCTGATTCCCGCTCTTATCGTGCTGCTCATCATCCTGATGATCCGGGCATTGACCTTGCCGGGCGCTGCAGAAGGCGTCTCCTTCTTCCTGAAGCCCGACTTCTCACGGCTCTCTGCCGAGGCTGCGCTCGTAGCGCTGGGGCATGCCTTCTTCTCCCTCTCTCTCGGGATGGGAATTATGCTGACCTTTGGCGCGTATATGGATAAGCGCCAATCTATGGGCTCGGCCAGTGCAGCCATTGGCGCCGGGGATCTCATCTATGCTTTTATTGCCGGCCTGATCGTATTTCCGACGATCGCTTCCTTCGGCATTGCGCCGGACAGCGGACCGTCTCTGGTATTTAAGGCTCTTCCGGCTGCGTTCTCCGCAATGCCGCTGGGTTCCTTCTTCGGAGGCTTGTTCTTCATTCTGCTCGCCTTTGCAGCACTAACCTCGACGGTATCACTGCTGGAGGTACCGGTTTCGTATACCATGGAGCGTCTGCGGATGAAAAGAACGCCCGCCGTGCTGCTGGTCTCGGCGCTTGTTCTGCTGGTGAGCCTGCCGTCACTGCTCTCCTTCGGACTGTCGGAGCTGTTTACGAATCCGGGCGGCAAATCATTTTTTGACTGGCTCGACTTTATCGCTTCCAATGTCCTGCTGCCGATTGGCGGACTTGCAACGACGATCTATGTCGGCTATTTCTGGAAAGGCGCGTCTGAAGCCGCAGGGCTTCGGGCAGGCTGGTTCAAGATATGGCTGTTTATGATGCGCTATGTCGCTCCCGTGCTTATGCTGCTGGTCCTGCTGCACTCCTCCGGCATCCTCACACTGAACAATTAAACGCTCTACATCGAAATCATGAGAAGAAGACCGTACCCGCAAGACACCAGCGTCCTGAGGTACGGTCCTTTGTTATGCCTGAACATGTTCCGCATGATGAATATCTATTTCACCCACTTGTGCAGCAGAGGTCCTTCTTCGCCGAAGACGGGGTCCTGGTCAGGGATCGGCACGTTCTGAATTTCGGAGATGGACTGTGCCCGCTGCGCGGGATCACGCTTGCGCAGATTTGGAGAGGCTCCGTTCGGATAAGCACCCGTGACCTCAAAGTCAAAGCTGCTCTCCAGCTTCTTGTGCGCTACACCTGCCGGAATGACAAGCACGTCGCCCTCCAGAAGCTCCAGCCGCTGTCCGGCGTCTCCACCGACCAGCACTGTAGCGCTGCCGGCTTTCACGCCCAGCACTTCATGAGTATTGCTATGGTAGTGATGCTCCTCATAGATCCCGCCACTCCAGCTCCCGCTCCAGCCGTGGCGTTTAAAGGCTGCTTCCATACTGAGCGCTCCGTCCTGGAACACGCCCTTATAAACCATCACCGGCAGCTCGGGATGATTCGGGACTTCTCCATCATCATGCACATAAAACGATTGAATCGGTGTATCCATGTCTACTCGCTCCTTTGCCTTAAAGTTGGTTATGCCCTACCTGTACCCGGATGCTGTTCATGTTAAACGAGAAAAAGCATTCCCTCCCCCTTTCCCAAAGCCTCCTTGCTAAGTGCTATTACGGGCAGGACAGCGGTCTTGGCAAGCTGTTCCGTTTGCCATGTCATGTTTGCCTTTTGAGTGAGCGGGTATAGGTCATGTGAGCATGTTTCTTAAAGAACAGGAGGACATTCATCTTACATGGAACTCAATCCGGTACTTGTAGCCTTCGTCATTCTTGGCATTCTGCTGGCCGCCGGGCATGCACTGAGAGTCAGGTCCGCTCTGCTGCAGCGTTATTTCATTCCCGCCTCGTTAATCGCCGGCCTGCTTGGCCTGCTGCTGGGGAAAGATGTGCTCGGTCAGGGCGCCTCGCTGCTGGGCCTGTCCGCGCTGTCCGGGGGATTGTATTCGGAGGATGTCCTGCAGGTGATGACGGGGATTACAGACATTTCGATCACCTTGATTTTTGCCGCGTTGTTTCTGGGGAAGCCCATTCCTCGCCTGAAAAAAATGTGGAACCAGGCCGGGCCCCATCTATCCTACGGCATGACGATCGGCTGGGGACAGTATGTACTGGGGCTGCTGTTATTCCTGCTTATTCTTGGTCCTTTATTTGATATCAGTCCGCTGGCGGGAGCCTTGATTGAAATCAGCCTGCAGGGCGGAACCGGCACGGCGGCGGGCCTGCGCAGCACCTTCGAAAGCCTCGGCTTCCCGGAGGGCGTGGACATCGCGATGGGCCTGTCTGCCTCCAGCATTATTCTGGGACTGGTCACGGGCGTGCTGTTTGTGAACTACACGGTCCGCAAGGGCTACACCTCTCATGCCAAAAAAGCAGAGGATCGCACACAGGCTGAGAAGGAAGGGCGCTTCGAGGAGGAGCATATCCCTGCCGCTGAAAAAACAACCCGTGCTGAAGCCATGGACTCCCTGACCGCCAATCTCGTGGCCGTATTTCTGGCCATTGGGGCCGGGATGCTGCTGCAGCAGAGTCTCGTATGGCTGGAGCAGGTCACCTGGGGCAGTGCCTACGAGGTTTACATTGTGAAGCATATTCCGCTGTTTCCATTGGCGCTGGTGGGAGGCGTGCTCGTGCAGTGGGTGTACGGCCGCTTTCTCCCTTTTCCGCTCATCGACCGGGGCATGATGCTTCGTATTCAAGGCGTCGCTCTGGATCTCATGATCGTCTCCGCCATTGTCTCCATCTCGCTGTCGCAAATCGGCCAGCATATTTTCGTATTTCTCATTCTGCTGCTGTTCGGCCTTGGCTGGAATTGGTTCGGAATCTTTGTTATCGCCAAAAAAATGATGCCCGACCACTGGGCCGAGCGCTCCGCCCTGGAATACGGACAGTCCACCGCGATGACGACAACGGGACTTTTACTGCTGCAGATGGTCGATCCGGAGAAAAAAACGCCGGCCTTTGACAGCTTTGGGTACAAGCAGGTCATCTTTGAGCCGTTTCTCGGCGGCGGCCTGTTCACTGCGGCTTCCATGCCGCTGATCGCCACCTTCGGTCCGGTGCCGGTGCTCATTGGCGCAGCCCTGCTCATGGTCATCTGGGGCGCGCTGGGCATCTTCTATTTCGGCAAAGGATCTGGAGCATCCCGGCCTGACGCATAAGGACGAGACAGCCCAAAGACCGCCTTGGCCATCTGCCAAAGGCGGTCTTGTCATGTCGAGAGACTCTAGCTTTGCAGACTCCGGGCCGCAGCCTGAATGGCAGAGATGACCTGGTCGCACCAGGCGTCAAAGGCTTCATCGGATGGCTGGAGCTCCTCGTGCTGCAAAATATGAGCTACCGTCTCCCGAATTCCTTGATCCAGCCGGGTCGTTGCCGCAAAGCCTGGAACGAGTCGTTTGAGCTTGCTATTATCGAAGACGACGGAATTCGCCTTATCCCCCAGCAGAGAGCCTTGGAACTCCGGGTCGCAGCCAGCAAGGAAATGAGAGGATATGTGAACCGCGTGCAGCTTGACGCCCAGCGCATCCGCAATCATTTCATAAATTTGATTCCAGGTGACCGTTTCATCAGACGTTATGTGAACGGCCTCCCCGATCGCGTGAATATTGCCCATAAGCCCGATAAAGCCCTTTGCAAAATCACGGTTGTGCGTCATGGTCCACAGGGACGTTCCGTCTCCATGAATAATGACCGGCTTGTCCTCCAGCATGCGCTTCGCAACCTGCCACGAGCCTTTGCTTCCATGCACGCCCAGCGGGAGCGCACGCTCATCGTAGGTATGGCTGGGCCGGACAATGGTGACCGGAAAGCCGTGCTCCCGATATTGCTTGATCAGATATTCTTCACAAGCGATCTTGTTGCGGGAATATTCCCAATGCGGATTAGATAATGGAGTGCCTTCTGTAATGTGATAATGCGAGAGCGGCGTCTGATAGGCCGAGGCAGAGCTGATGAATATAAACTGCTTGGTTTTGCCCTGAAACAGACGATAATCCCGTTCAACGTCTGAGAGATGGAACGCAATGAAGTCCGCAACCACATCAAACTCCAGCTCTTGGATCAGCCCGCGTACATGGTCTTCATCATGAATATCACCTTGAAGAAGGCGTGCTCCCTCCGGCAGCTGGTCGTTGCGGTTGCCCCGATTCAGTAGATACAGCTCACAGCCCTGCTCCAGCAGAGAAGTGGTGATCGCCGAGCTAATCGTTCCGGTACCTCCGATAAATAGCGCTTTCATTCGTTTGCACCTCCGAGTCATATATACAGAAAGACCCTCTCCGCTCTAGGAGAGGGTCTTATGCTTTACGATAGCATGTGTGCCGTATGAACTCAAATATAGGGCTGGATGCGGTTAAGGTCTAAGCTTGAACTTCCTGGATCTCAAAATTCGGCAAAGGATCTTGTAACAGGCTCCAGTCCGCACCCATCTCTTCCTCTGTCAAAAGGCAGCGATCCAGGGAATCCGTCAGCTCCTTGACCGGCATATCTATGCCGATCAATACGATTCGCGTCGAGCGATCCCCCCATACCTCATCCCAGCCCTGAAAGGCTTCCGGCTCTTCCTCACGCAGCAGCTCCTGCTCTTCTACAGGAAGCGCAGCAATCCAGTGCCCGGCAGGACCGATCCGAATGGAAGGTCCCGCTTGGGAAATGCTCGTAGCCATATCAGGGCGTGTAGCCAGCCACATATTCCCCTTGGCCCGCACCACATCCTCAGAGAAGTTCTCCAGCCACTCCAGCAGGCGCTCCGGATGAAACGGGCGGCTGCGGTCATAGACGAAGGAGGAAATTCCGTATTCTTCGGTCTCAGGAGTGTGGCTTTCCTTCTGCAGCTCCTGAATCCACCCCGCAGACTGGCTGGCCTCTTCAAAATCGAAGAGATTCGTATTTAGAATTTCATGAATATCTACTTTACCGTGAGCACTGCGTACCAGCTTCGCCTTCGGCTGCAGCTTGGAAAGCACTCCTTCCAGCCGCTGCAGCTCAGACTCCTCCACCAGATCGCATTTGTTCAGTATCAGTACATCGCAGAATTCAACCTGATCGATAAGCAGATCGACCACATCCCGCAGATCATCCTCCCCGGTGGCCTGCTGGCGGTCCAGCAGACTCTCCCCGGAAGAGAAATCATGCCAGAAGCGATAAGCATCTACGACAGTAACCATGCAATCCAGTCGGCACAGCTGTGTCAGATCGATGCCATTCTCTTCGTCCACATACGTAAAGGTCTGAGCCACCGGGAGGGGCTCGCCAATACCCGTTGATTCAATGAGAATATAATCAAACCGATTCTCCTTCGCTAACTGGGCTACTTCTTTCAGCAAATCCTCTCTCAGGGTGCAGCAGATGCAGCCGTTGGACATCTCGACAAGCTTCTCCTCCGTCCGCAATAACCCGCCGGAACCCTTAATGAGCTCTGCGTCAATATTGACCTCACTGAGATCATTGACAATGACGGCCACCCGGAGGCCTTCGCGGTTGTTTAGAACATGATTCAATAATGTGGTTTTGCCGGCTCCCAGGTACCCGCTCAATACCGTTACCGGTATTTTAGGCTGTGACATTATGCTTCAACTCCGTTTATCATTTTCAATCCTAAAGCGTTTAGTGTATTGCTCTAACAAATAACAGAAGGAGCGGTTATGCCCAATCATCCATGAGGAAAGATCGTAGCGGCCCCGTTCCGGTTCGTACGTCACCAGCAGCCGATGCCGCATGCTGTTCATGAGATAGGCCACGAGCCTGCGAGCGGGCTCGGAATCCCTCACGGTAATGTAGGCATATAACGAATGCTCCTCCGGTTCATCGGCAAGACTTACGCCCGCGCAGGAAAACTCTGTCTGAACATGGATGGCTCTGAATTGCTCTAACACCGGAAGCATCTCAGCATCCACATGCACACCGCCGAACAGAGCAAGGCGTTTCTTGCCTTTCTTTGGCTTCGACAGCGAAGCCCATGCAGCCAGCTCCCTCTCTCTCCATTGCCAGAAACGAGAGGGATGCCGGCTGAGCAGAACCTCCCCCTCAGAACTCGGCAAATGAGCTGATGTCATCGGGTTTCGCGATGAAGGGTATGCTTTTTCAACCGGGGACTGTACTTTTTCATCTCCAGGCGGCCCGGATGTGTCCGCTTGTTCTTCGTCGTTGTATAGTTCCGATCACCGGTCTCTGTGCAAGCCAAGGTAACAATCACTCTCATGGGTATTCCTCCGTATTGTTTGTTTATTTATTCGTAAGAATTACGATTAAAGTCATCGTAATGAATTTATCACGGTTTGTCAACAAGAAGGTCTCATAGGATCAATATCGTGCTCGAAGTGTCGATATTACTGTTAACTCAATACAGAGCTAGTTCTGTGTAATGACCAGCTCCGGCCGATTTGTGCTGTTCTCCGAGCTGTTCAGCGTTATATATTTGCCTGCATCCTCTCTCAGCACGATGGACAAGGCTTTATTACCTGCCAGTTGAGCTGCGGTATACGCGGTAAGGATAATCTCGTAATATGTTTTCGTATTATTCATGAACACACTCCCCACCATATTTCCTGAAGCCAGCTTATTGTTCCTGGTCACTGTCGATTCTGACCAACTGGCGCCTGTTTCATATGCTGTCAGTGTCGTGTTGTAGGATGCGTCTCCATAGATTCTCAGCTTCGCGCTGGCTCTGGAGCTGACCCCCGTCAAATAAAACTTCAAATACGTATGTCGATTGTTTTCTATAGAGTCCGTTTTAACATTCATCACCGTTGCGCTTCCATAGTTTTTATTTGCACCGCTGCCATCGCGTACATATGAATCATCCGTCGGCTGAAGCGTCAATGTGCTGCCTCCGCCACCAGTGCCGCCGCAGCTGTTAATTGCTGTGCCGCTGCCGAGCAGCGAAACACCGAAAAATATATTTCCACGTATCAGGAATTCAAAAACCTTAACTCCATCGAAGCAGTAGTACTTGCGCCAAGTGCTTTTACTTGCTTTTGGGATCATAACCTTGCTCAAGTACTGGCACCTGATACATCCAGCCCCCAATGGACCAACATTGTAAATGTTGCTTCAAACTTAAGCAGCTTTTCGAATCCAATTGGGATTAAGTGTTTCTATGCTACTAACGTTAGATTCGCAGAACTTAGCTTCACTAAAAATGGTAAACTCTATTATAACTTCCCAGGCGGTCGTACTGTTCAAGTCACTTCTAAAATCTCAGTGGGTAACCACATGTTTTTTGACTATACCGGTTAATCTGCTAATAGAAAAGGCTGCCAATTGGCAGCCTTTTCTATTTCTCAGATACCGATTTCGGTGAAATGTGATCTACAACAAATTCGTTCTTTGAACTGTCAAACTTATACGTAACAAGGATCTCGGTAACATATATAGGTGAAGTTCCGATACTTCCACCGAGATACGAAAATAAAGTTTGCTTCTCTAATCCATAGGTAACTGTACCACCGAAAAGAACTTTATCTTGCACATCCAGACCTGGATATACAACAGTATCATTAAACTCATATTCTTTTCCCTGTGCTTCAATTGTGATCGTTAATCTTCCGTCTTTAGCTTTAGTTACATTTGTTTCGATATTTGCGGAGACTTCTTCATAATTTGGCACTTTTATTTCTGATAAATCCGAACTATTAAGCACATGCAGCTCATCAATACTAGAGTCACTGCCTCTGCCTAGATTAGTTATAATAACAGCTTCTGGTTTAGTATCGCCGGTTACATCAATATAAAAGATCCGTGGATCTTCTGCCACTCTCCAGTTAAATTCCTTCTTTACGCCATCTACTTCTACAGAAACGACCTCTGGAGTGTTGTACTTACTGACCTTAACAACAGAAACTTTGACCTCATCGTTTTCGGATGACCATGTTTTCATTTCTGGCCCCTCAGTTTTCGTTCCTCGTTCAGTACCCGTTTTTACGGGACTACTTTGAGATTCATTTGCCCCTTGTTTGATGCTCCCATTATCATGCGAGTTACAGCCGGAAAGAACAACCGCACTTACTAGCAATAACAATCCAATTTCTCTTCTCAATATTCCTTTGCCACCTTTCATCGTTTCTATTTAATTGTAACAGAGAATATTAACAGTTAATTTACAATATAATTACATTATTAGTAAATGAAAAAGAATTATTGTTAACTTTTTCATTTTATACAATAGTGTTATGCGAGATATTAGACAGTTTAAGAAATTGCTTTACTGCTAAATATGCACAGTCGAGAAGGGAATAGGAAAGTAAGTTCCTGAAACTTAATCTATTTCAAATGAGTCTTATAATATTGAAAGCCAAACGATGAGTAGCATTGAATTATAAGGAAAGGTTGTGAGATCGTGAACAACGCGGGGAGTAAGGTATTATACTTACTTGGGCTTGCAAGTGTAATCAGTTTACTTTCGACCATTTTCTTCATGATTTTCCAAAGCGATTATGAACTGTCGACTGAATACTTCAGTGATGTAATCAAATTCACAACGATCGGCTACACTTCGCTTATCTATATCTTAGTGCCCCTATTTTTTTATTTGTATAGGGATGCCAGAGTAATAAATCTAATCATTATCGCTGCTGCAGTATTAATTGTACTCGTGGTTATTGAACGGATAATGGTAAGTCTAGATATCAATTCCTTCGGGTCGTACCGTATCTTTTCTGCATATTTATCATATGGATTGTTTATTACAGGGATGACGATTTATAAGAAGTTCAATCCTTCTAAGAATGCGATGTCCGTCTTGGCAGCACTATATCCGATCAGCCTCACCGCTTTTTTGTTTATTATCTGATGCAATCGCCAGCGTTTCTAAACAAGAAAATACAGCCAGCAGAGCATTCAATTACGAATGCCTGCTGGCTGTATTTTCTTACTATCCGAGTTGAATTAATAAAGTTAGGAGTTCTTGACCAGTTTGACCATATTCCAGAATACCGACCTGTACTATCAAACAAACCAACATCAGAACCTCGCTCCATCACTTGAGTCCCGTCTTCCTTCTTGCAGCGAATTTGTGCAGAACCAGAACCGTCCAAGAAGATTGCATTAAAGCGGCCCTGATTAATCGTGCGGTTAACACTCCATTCTTCCTGATTGTACAAATTGATCCAAGCAGACTCGGAAAGATTAAGTCCAAGGCTATCGCCACCAACTATTGTTAAACAGGTTTGGTTGGTTCCGAACTGGTTCTTTACGTCACTACCACTTGTAGCCCTTGTGATGAGTCCCTTGATTTTGTTACCATCTGTTACGTCTTTGATAACAACTGCAGTCCCCCTGTTCTTCGGACTGTTATACAGGCCGTTATAGGCTCCATTTGAAACATTTAAAGCACAAAGAACGGCCTGCAAAGGGGCCGTTCTTTGTGCTTTATCCAGCTCCAGCAAGAGTCCTACCGGGCTTGCGCTGCTTCCCATTCCGCGATTTCTCTGCGTACTCTTGGCGCTACCTCGGTTCCCAGCAGCTCAATGGCCCGCATCACTTCGTTATGCGGCATGGTGCCCAGCGGAACGTGGAGCAGAAAGCGGGTGATTCCGACCTGCTTGCGCAGGGCGATAATCTTGCTCGCTACCGTGTCCGGGCTTCCTACATACAGGGCGCCCTCCGGGCTTCTAGCGGCGTCGTAAGTGGCACGGCTGTAATGACCCCATCCGCGCTCGCGGCCAATGATATTCATGCCTGCCTGCGTGGGCAGGAAGAACTTCTCCACAGCCTCTTCCTCCACATCGCCCACAAAGCCGTGGGAATGCGAAGCAACCGTCAGCTTGCCGGGATCATGCCCGGCATGAGCAGCCGCTCTTTGATAGAGCTCTACCAGCGGAGCAAACTGCGCCGGACGGCCCCCGATTATAGCGAGCACGAGCGGCAAGCCCAGCAGTCCTGCACGGACAACCGATTCCTGGTTGCCCCCGCTTCCAATCCATACCGGCAACGGCTGCTGCACCGGGCGCGGGTATACGCCCCGTTCCTGGATCGAGGGACGGAACTTGCCCTCCCATGTAATCGTTTCCGCTTCCCGCAGCTGCAATAGCAGCTGCAGCTTCTCTTCGAACAGCTCGTTATAATCGTCCAGATCGTTGCCGAACAGCGGAAATGATTCGATGAAGGAGCCGCGGCCCGCCATAATCTCTGCCCGTCCGTTTGAAAGGCCATCCAGAGTGGCAAAATCCTGAAAGACCCGCACCGGGTCGGCAGAAGACAGCACCGTGACCGCACTCGTCAGCCTAATAGACTTGGTCTGCGTTGCGGCGGCCGCCAGCACGACTGCAGGAGAGGATGCTGCGTAATCCTTACGGTGATGCTCGCCCACGCCGTACACATCCAGGCCGACCTGATCCGCCAGCACAATCTCCTCCACGACCTCCCGGAGGCGCTCGGCATGGCTGATCGTCTCTCCGGTATGCACGTCAGGCAATGTCTCGACAAATGTACTGATTCCAATTTCCATCTGTATTCCTCCTGTTCAAGTCACTTACATCAAGTAAGCTTCTTTATAGATGTTCCTAGTTTGGCGGATTTAACATGGATTATCAAGTCTGTTGCCATTGCAAGGGCTGACCCCGGTATGCCACAATGAAGACGCTTGACGTTGAAGAGGAATGAGGAGGACAACACAACATGAAAACCATAACATTAGGCGCAAGCCAGCTAAAGGTTCCGGCGGTCGCCGTGGGCTGCATGCGGATCAATGCACTAAGTCCCAAGGAAGCCGAAACCTTTGTACAGACCGCGATGGAGCAGGGAGCTCATTTTTTTGACCATGCGGATATCTATGGCGGCGGCGAGTGCGAAGAAATCTTTGCCGATGCCATACATATGAACAGTGACGTGCGTGAACGCATCCTGCTGCAATCCAAATGCGGAATTCGTCCGGGCAGCTTCGACTTCTCCAAGGAGCATATATTGAGCTCGGTAGACGGGATTTTACAGCGCCTGCGTACCGATTATCTGGATGTGCTGCTGCTGCATCGCCCGGACACTCTGGTAGAGCCGGAGGAGGTTGCCGAGGCCTTTGATCAGCTGGAGCGCTCCGGCAAGGTGCGGCACTTTGGCGTATCCAATCAGAATCCGATGCAAATCCAGCTCCTGCAAAAATATGTGAAGCAGCCGCTGGTCGTGAATCAGCTTCAGTTCAGCATAACAAATACAACCATGATTGACAGCGGCTAGAACGTCAATATGGAGAACGAAGCTGCGGTCAACCGCGATGGCAGTGTACTGGATTTTTGCCGACTGCATGACATCACGATTCAGCCGTGGTCTCCGTTCCAGTACGGATTCTTCGAAGGCGTATTCCTGGGAAGTGACAAGTTCCCGGAACTGAACGCAAGGATTGATGAAGTGGCACAGCGCTACAATGTCAGCAGCACGGCCATGGCGATTGCGTGGATTCTCCGCCATCCGGCGGGCATGCAGCCTGTGGTTGGCACGACGAACCTGGAGCGATTGAAGGACTGCTGCGAGGCCACCGACATCACCATAACCCGGGAAGAATGGTATGACATCTACCGGGCGGCAGGCAATATTCTTCCATAGGGAAGGCCGCTGAATGTACAATAATCCCCCCGCGGGGAACCGCGGGGGATTATTTGTCGAGGGTAGAAATATGTTCCAACCTAGCGCAGCCAGGGCTTCCTTCGTGAAGCTCTGGTTTTTGTTGACCCTGTGTCGCTGGCGGCGGCTGGTCATATTGTCATATTCATGTAAAATGTGGATGGACAATGTCCTGCGCAATCTATAAAATAGACTAAAAGTCATGTTTTAAACAATGGTCAATTGGTTTAATAAGTATCGCGTCCTGTAGTCTGAAAGACCCATTTCCTTTTTTAAACATTATATCCAGACAAAGAAGGTTGATCATGACTTATTTAGAACCGTCTCAGCTTCATTGGCCGCTCCTTATTCTCGCCGTATTGGCAAGCCTGCTTGGTACCGCTATCATTACCTTTGGCATGGTGCCTGGCAAATCAGGGTCTGCTCCAGCCCCTAGATCCAGAAAAGTCATCGCCTCGCCTTCGATGCATCTGATTGTCTGGACCGGCGCGGTAGCCTTCAGCCTGTCTCATATTCTGGTCCCCCTGTCCCTGAACGTTCCGACGGCTACGAGCTACTATGTTATTCACGTGCTGTTTACGCTGGCTGGCTGCTATGCAGCAATGCATTTCGGCGTCTGGTACGCCCGTCTCCCGCGAAGCCGGAGTCATTCGTACTGGACCGCGAGCTTTGCTATGGGAGCGATCATATTAATTTTCGATTACATAAACACGCTATTTCTGTTCCGCAGCTATATCGTATTCCAGCCGCTCATGCTGCTGATGACCGTAGTCATTGTGCTGTCTCTCTGCCTGTGCGTGCTGCGGCTGCTGGCCACCTCGAACCGGAACCGGGAGCTGAAGCTGTACTCGGTAGCAACGATTCCCGGTGTGGTCCTGGTAGCGCTGGCTCTGACCGGCTTTCCGATGCTGACGGCCTTTTCGGTGCTGCCGGTCGGACAGGGGGCTGCCATGGGCGGACTTTCCGTGCTGGTGCCTCATCTCGTGATGATGTTTATTGCGATTGGTATATTTATGATTCCTGACACAATGAGTGTAAGCCGCCAGCTGCAGCAGAATCAGCGGCTGATGGAGGCCGAACAGCATTACATGTCTCTCTTTGAGCATAACCCGGACAGCGTGCTGGCCTTTGACGCTCAAGGACATGTGAGTATGCTTAATCATCAGGGCGAGCTGCTGTCCCGGCGCCTGGGCAAGCCGCTTCTTTCCTCTCCGCTCGTGGATCTGGTGGAGCCCGGCTCCCGCGCAGCGGCTGAAGCCCATTACCGTCAGGTGCTGCAGGGCAAATCGGCTGTCATTGACATTGAAGCTAAAGCGGCCGACGGCACCCTGCTGACGCTGTGCGTTACCTCCCTTCCTATTATGGTGGAGGGTGTGCTTCGCGGCGCGTACAGCATCATCAAGGATATTACCTCCGCCAAAAAAGACCAGGAAACGATCCTGCAGCTGGCGTATCAGGACGAGCTGACAGGCATGTCCAACCGCCGCTCGTTTCAAAACTTCCTGTCCTCCTGCACTGCCGAGGAAGCCAATCGGCCGTATGAGGCATTCACGGTCTTCTTCATTGACATGGACCGCTTTAAGCGAGTCAATGACTTGTTCGGACATGCATTCGGGGATGAGGTCATCAAGACCGCGGCCCGCAAGCTCCAGAGCTGTCTTCCTCCAGAAGGCACCATCGCGCGCATGGGCGGTGACGAATTCACGGTGCTCGTCCCGGAGCTCTCCGCCAAAGAAGACATCGAGGCTGTTGGCAGACGCTTTGTAGAGGAGTTCGTGCAGCCTTTTCATGTCGGCCATCATACGGTCAAGCTGTCCGCCTCTGTCGGCATTGCCCGCTATCCTGAGGATGGAACCGATGCCGACGCGCTGATCAAGCGGGCGGATGCCGCCATGTATGATGCCAAGCAGAACGGCAGCTCTCAATACCGGTTCTATGATGCACAGCGCGATCAGAGCAGCATTGAACAAATTACGCTGGAGAATGACCTTGAAGGGTCCATTGCCCGGCAGGAAATGCAGCTCTACTATCAGCCCAAGATGGACATGCGGACCGGAGAAATGATCGGGGTGGAGGCTCTGCTGCGCTGGAATCACCCACAGCTGGGCATGGTTTCGCCGGCTCGCTTCATTCCGGTCGCGGAGAAGTCGGGGTATATTGTGCCTCTGGAGCTCTGGGTGCTCCGCACCGCCATGTCCCAGGTGAAGCAATGGGAGGCTGAAGGCCTGAGCGTCGTTCCGGTCGCGGTGAACATTTCACAGGTGCATTTAATGAAGCCGACCATTTTTGAATCGATTATGGATACCATTACTGAGCTTCAGTTTGACACCGATCTGCTGGAACTGGAAATTACCGAAAGCGCGATGATGTATAATGAGGAGCACGTTATTCACATTCTGAATGATCTGAGGAAGGCGGGGATCGCCGTATCCATGGATGACTTCGGTACAGGCTACAGCTCGCTCAGTTATTTACAGAGTCTGCCGATTGAATGTCTGAAGATCGACCGTTCCTTTATCAACAAGCTGACCACGGATAAAGACAGCAGAGCCATTGCGGAGATGATTATTTCCATGGCCCGGCAGCTGAATCTCAGCATTGTCGCCGAAGGCGTAGAGACAGAGGATCAGGTGGGGCTGCTGAAGGAAATGAACTGCTTCAACGCGCAGGGCTATTTCTACAGCAAGCCGATGCCGCCGGAGGAATTGGCGCAGCAGTTTGCGCCCCCGTCCCGCGCCAGTTAGAGTGGGACTGCGGAGATCATATAGCAAAGAAGCAGTGGACCAGGGTCACCCCTAGATCCACTGCTTCTTTATGTTTACCGGCAGGTGAACATATCACCCACCCCCTGCCCTCTAATCACGGCTAAAAATCTTGGACAGCAGGCGCAGCATCTCAATATACAGCCATACCAGCGTAACGACAAGGCCGAACGCGCCATACCATTCCATATATTTCGGAGCCCCGCTGCGGGCACCGTTCTCGATAAAGTCAAAGTCCAGCACGAGATTCAGCGCGGCCACGATGACGATCACGACCGAGATCCCGATGCCGATCGGGCTGCTCTCATGCAGATAAGGAATGCTGACACCAAAAAAGCCCAGCACCAGGCTCAGCAGATACACCAGTGCAATGCCCCCGGTTGCTGCGATGACGCCCAGCTTGAAGTTCTCCGTAACCTTCACAATCCGCAGTCTGTACACGAGCAGCAGCGCCACGAATACGCCCATGGTCAGCAGAGCAGCCTGCAGGGTAATGCCGTCATAGACATATTCATAGTTTGCAGACAGCGCTCCCAGGAACAAGCCCTCGGCTACGGCATAAAGCGGAACAAGAAATGGTGCGGTTCTCGGTACAAAGGATACAATCAGAGCCAGAATAAAGCCGGCAATCAGGCCGCCAATCATGAAAGGGAACACATTCTCCCCGTCAAAATACATCTTCCAGGAGCTAAACGCGCCTGCCAGCAGCAAGACCAAAGTAATCATCGTTCTGTGGACGGTGCCGTCAATGGTCATGACCTTGTCTCCCGCTTGAGACTGCTGCCGCTCAAACGTATTATCGCTTAATGTAGGGTTACCGCTGCGACCTATCAAATGCTGTCACCTCATCTTAATATTGGATTTATTTCTATCATATCACCCCCCTTATTCCCTTGCACCTACTTATTTAGAAGGCACCTCATCAAAGAGTGAAAAAGAGGGTATATGATCATTAGAACGTATGCAGAGAGGAACGTGTATATGAACCAGAAACGGGCTATGATCATTGTCAATCCATCTTCCGGAAAAGAAGAAGCTCCGCGCCGAGTCGTAGAGGTGGAACGTGTGCTGGCGGAGCAAGGCTATGAGGTCCTGATCCAGGAAACGGCGCAGGAGCTTGATGCGACCCGGTACTGCATCTCGGCCTGTACCGAAGCATTTGATCTCGTCGTCTCCATTGGCGGCGACGGAACCCTGCATGAGACGATCAACGGCATGATGAACCAGAGTCACCGACCGCGTCTTGGGCTTGTTCCGC
The DNA here is from genome assembly GCF_017582705.1 of Paenibacillus sp. F411. Classification (NCBI taxonomy): domain Bacteria; kingdom Bacillati; phylum Bacillota; class Bacilli; order Caryophanales; family Paenibacillaceae; genus Paenibacillus; species Paenibacillus sp. F411. Next base: position 169,950 of record NZ_JAGFIP010000009.1, on the reverse strand, counting down.
TGGGTACGGTGAATGATTTCGCCCGGGCGCTGTCGATTCCGCTGCGTCCCGAGGATGCGATCCAGACGCTGGCCTCCTCCAAAGTACAGCGGGTAGACATGGGCACGATCAACAATCAGCTGTTTGCCAACGTCGCTGCTGCCGGTGCACTGGCAGAGTCCTTGTCCGCGGTGACCTCCGAGGAGAAATCACGCCTGGGCTCGCTCGCTTATCTGAAAGAGGGACTGAAGGAGCTGGTCCACAGCCATGCGGTGCCCATGACGATTCATTACGATAATCAAGTGTGGGAAGGCGAATCTCCATTGTTTCTGGCTGCCTTGACCAATTCGGTGGGAGGATTTGAACGGCTTGCTCCCGAGGCCTCGGTGGACGATGGACTGCTGCATTGCTTTGTCATCAAGGATCTGAACCTGTTCAAGACGATGACCGCCAGCCTCTCGCTGCTATTTGGCAGCCTCAAGAATCATAAGGACGTCCACTACTTCACCGCCAAAAGCGTGACCGTCTCCTCCACAGAGCCGGTTCGCACCAACGTAGACGGCGAAGAAGGGCCGATTCTGCCCATCACGCTCAGCATCCTGCCACGGCATCTAGAGGTGCTGGTGCCGTAAGAAGTTCAGAGAGACTTTACGCTTCTGCGACAGTACACAGCCAGGATGCATGACACTTCACCTTTACAGCTCTAAGAGCTCCGGATGCGGTTCAAGGGAACCGTATCCGGAGCTCTTTCCCCGTTCAAGCATTTGGGGGCAGTCTGCCAAGAATCGTACCGACCCTTCACGGCCCCTCCACCGTTTCCCCATTACCAGACAAGCGCGCCTGCGTGTCCCAAACCTGCTGCAGCCGCTGCAGCGTCTCCTCTCGGCTTACGCCGCCGCCAACATAATCCTGAAGCGGCTTCGCCAGCTCCGTCTGCGAGCCCGAAGGCCAGAGGGCATGAGCCCATGGAATCGTCTGCCCTCTACGAACATAGTCCGCCAAATCCGCGGCCAGCGGACCCAGATTGTCAGCGGTGAGGTCTGTGAAGGCCGGTATGCTGTTGAAGGATTGCACCAGATATTTGTCCCCGTTCTGATGCAGCCATGCCAAAAACTGCTTGCTCTCTTCCAAATGCGGGGAGTTCTGGTTGAGCACATAATAACCGGGCACGCCGACCGGCAGCGCGGTCTCCTCCGCATTCTCACTGAGCGGAATCGCAAACATGCCGATGTGTTGCTCACGGTTAATCCGCCCGATCGTCTCCATCGTCCACACGCCCTGCTGCATCATCGCAGATCGCCCTGCGGCAAAATTAGCCACCTGATCATCATAGCTGATCAAGGTCGAGCGGCTGCCTTGCCCGTATTTCACCGTCATATCCAGCACATCGAAGAAGCCGTCCATATATTTCAGCTCACCCAGCTGCCGGGTGCCTTGATTCAGGCTTTGAATCGCAGACACCGGGTTTTCCTCATAAGCAAACGGCAGGTTCAACAAGTGCTGGCCCAGAATCCACCACTCTTTATAGCCCTCCGCATAGGAACGAATACCCGCTGCCTTCAGCTTCTCATTGACCGTCCGAAGCTGACCGAGCGTGCGCGGAACCTCTTTAATGCCGGCTTGAGCGAACAGCTCCTTATTATAGATAAATCCGTAGCCCTCAATGGACATCGGGAAGCCAAGCTTTCGGTCATCAACCGTCATGCCCTGCACGGCAGCCGGTGAGATTTGCTCCATCCACGGCTCCCCGGACAGATCTGCCAGGCGCGGAGCCCAGTCTTGAATATCAGAGTAGGATTTGACCGTGAAAATATCCGGTGCTTCTCCCGCCGCAAACCGCGTGATCAGCGTCGTATCATAGTCCTTCAGCACCTGGGCTTCAATGACAATATCGGGGTGCTCCCGCATATAATCCTCTGCCATGGCCAGCACCTGCTCCCGTATCTCAACCTTGAACTGAAGCAGGCGCAGCGTCGTTCGGGGCTTCCGCTCCTGCTCTGCGCCTGTGGCAGCCTGAGGCGGGGATGGTGGCAGCGTCCAGGCATACACGCCCGCTGCGAGCAGCAGCAGTGCGGCTGTCAGCATAGCCCAAGCTTTTCGGCTCATATGTGAGCCTCCTGCTGCGGCCGCTGCTTCCGGTATTGCAGCGGTGAGAAGCCGGTGTGCTTTTTGAACACCTTGCCGAAATAGTTCTCATCTCCGTACCCGACCCGCTGAGCAATATCATGCACGGTCATCTCGGTATGGGACAACAGCGATGCCGCCTTTTCCATGCGAAGCTCGGTCAAATAGGTCACGACCGTAGTGTTATACATCTCCTTGAACTTCTTGGAAATATACTGCGGACTGAAATGAAACCGCTCAGACAGGCTCGACAGCGAGATGTCCTCGTAATAATGCCCATTCATGTACTCCCGCATCGCTTCTACGCCGCGGCTACCGCCACCCTCGCTTCCTGATTCCTCCATCAGCCGCCACCACTGCTGAAGCAGCAGGCGCCCCCACTCCTCCAGATCGTTGATCCACAGCGGAAGCTGCAGGCCGGGAAGCTCCCGTCCCGCGGGATCGTGCCCGCCCGCTCGGTCCAGCATCAGGTTGGCTTCCAGCGTGTAGGCCTGCAGCTCCTTCAGCGTCAACGCGCCCCGCTGCCGCACCGAGCGGACGAAGGACTGGATCAGCTCGGCCGCATAGCTTCTGTTGCCGCTCTGCAGCGCGGCCTCCAGCAGCTGCTGCTGCTCGGACAGCCGAGGTGCAGGTCCGGAAGGAGCAGCGCTTCCCGGCAGCACCGGGGATTTGAGCAGGGCAACCCGGGCGCTGCCCAGTGCTCCGGGAAGGTCCTTCACGATGGTCTTCTCCTCACATAGCCCTGTAAATACGGTTAATCCGAAAGTGCGCTCCCAAGCGGCGGAAATCCGCCGGACATACAGCTGGAACATGGACCCGTCGGCTCCCTGCGAGTCCGCTCCAATCAGCAGCACCCACTGATAGGCATCCAGCCGGCAGAAGCTCCAGACCCTGCAGGAGTGCAGCACCTCGTCTACGATATTGCTGACCGCAAACGCATAAAGCTCGGCATCTCCATCGAGCCGCCGGTTTATAATTTCGAGCTGGTTCCTAGGCAGCATAAGCGCTACCCACAGCTGCTCGGTATCACACCATTTCCGGAACCAGGGACGGATGCCGTCATGATATGCAATCTCTCCCCGCAAGTAGCCCGCAAGCCGCTGCTCCTCCAGCATCGCGTCTACCTGCTTCATCCGGTATGCGGACTCCCGCAGGCCGGAGCGCAGGGATTCCTTCTCCTCCCACACCGATATGGCTTTCTCCAGCGCCTTCTCCAGGTCTGCGCGGCGGAACGGCTTCAGCAAGTAATCTATGCCAAAGGCGCGAATCGCTGCCTGGGTGTACCGGAAATCATCATGGCCGCTGATGACAATGACCTGCACATTCTCGTTCTCCTCCCGAATCCTTTGCAGCAGCTCCGTCCCGTCCATCCGGGGCATGCTCATATCACAGAACATGACCTCCGGGCGATGCTCACGCAGCAGCTCCAGGGCCTCTGCTCCATTGGAAGCCAGCAGGCGCTGGTCAATGCCGTAATGTCCCCAATCTACCGAGAGCTCGATCGCCTCCCGCACATGCTCTTCATCGTCGACAATGAGTACCTTCATACCGAGTGCACCTCCTGTGCTGAAGCAGCGGGCTGCATGTCCTTCCGCTCCTCCAGCGGGATATGTAATTGAATGATCGTCTCTTTATAAGGAATGCTTCGAATTTCCCAAGTAAACTGGCTGCCGTAGCGAAGGCGCAGCCGCTCCAATACATTGATAAGCCCAATACCGGATTCCTTGCCGGATGTCGGCTGCCTTCCCCCATATTCCCGCTGCAGCCCCTCCAGCACGGACGCCTCAATTCCTTTTCCATTATCCATGACGGAAATGACCAGCGCCTCCGCCTTCAGCTCCACCGCCATATGAATGGCGCCTCTGCCGGTGCCCTTCTCCATGCCGTGTACGATACTGTTCTCCACCAGCGGTTGCAGAATCATCTTCGGTACCAGGATAGAGAGTGCCTCCGGCGGACAGGACAGCTCATACGACAGGCGGTCTCTGAATCTTCCCAGCTGCAGGGACATATAATTCTCAATATGCTCAATCTCCTTGTGCAGCGGTACGCTTTCCGTCTTCAGATCCATGCTGTATCTCAAAATATATCCCAGCTCCGCAATCTTCTCATTCACCTCCGGTGCGCCCTGGCGCAGCGCCAGAGTACCGATGGACTGCAGCGAATTGTATAAAAAGTGCGGATTGATCTGTGCCTGCAGCATTTTTAAATGCGCGGTCGTCAGCTCCAGCCGGTGCCGGTAATCCCGGTTCATCAGATCATCCAGACCCCGGACCATGCTCTGAAACCGATGCTCCAGTACGCCCAGCTCATCCTGCCGTGCCGGAATCGGCTGCATGTCGAAGTTGCCGGCCTGAACCTGGGCGATGCTGCGCACCAGCCGCTTGATCGGCGTCATAAACATGTAGGACAGGAGCGAGGAGCAGAGGAGCACCAGCAGGGTCATCATCAAGGGAATCGCAAGCGATTTCCGCAGTGCTTCATTGGCCGCCTCGTGCATGACTGCAGACGGGATATATTTTACCAGCGTCAGCGGCATCCCTTTGTAATCGTCAGTAACATAGACAAGCACGCCCTCCTGTCCCGCCCATTTCCCTTGGACATAGCCCTTGTCCCCGTTCCAAGGAGCGGGGTCCATCTCCAGGCCCAGCAAAGACTCTTGTCCTTCCTGCGAAGCATACAGCAGCTCATGATCCCGCCGGATCAGCAGAAAGACCTGCTCTCCTTCCGTTGTGGAAACCTCGCCCGGCCGGACGAGCTGTCCCAGCTCATCAGGACCGATATAAATCGTCAGAATGCCGAGCAGATGCGTCCGCGGATAATCAATGATCGGCTTGTGGAATGCCAGCAGGCGCTCCCCGTTCATCGTCACGACCTCATAGCCGTAGGTTTCCCCCCAGCCGGCCTGATCGTCCTCCGGCGTGGAGATCGAGCCGGGCGGATCCCCCTCTCCCAGCCTCAAAAAAGCCGAGTCCGAATACACCTCTCCCGTCTGGGAGCTGGCGAAGCGGACAGCCCGAAATTCCGGGCGCTCCTTGGAGATGGAGTACACCTGGTTCGATATATACATTCGCTCGGCGTAATCCGCAGACGACGGGGATCGGAGATACCCCATCAGCACGGGATCAAAATAAAAGGACAGCGTAATCTGATCCAGGTTATCCAAATATCTTTTGACATAGTAGGTGCTGCTGTCCATCGCCTGCTGGTTAATATCCACGATCTGACTCTGGACCGAGCTGGAGGTCGTGCGGTAGGAAATGATGATGGAAATGGTCAATGGGATGATAGCGCATACAATCATGCCGAGCAGCAGCTTGGACTGTAAGCTTTTCTGAAGCCACATACGGCGAAACCTCCTCCGGCCTATCTCTATCTCTTTTTCGACAAAAACAGCAGTCCTCCTGCCCCGCTCTCTACAAAAAAAGGGCGGCCTGAAGGCCGCACCCTTTATCCCTTGACTGCCCCCGCCACAACGCCCTCAATAATATAGCGTTGACAGAACAGATAAAATATGACCACAGGCACAATAGCGAGCGTCAGCATCGCCATCATCGCACCCATATCAATCGAGCCATAGCCGCCGCGCAGGTACTGAATGGCGATTGGAATGGTTTTGTACTCTGTACCAATCACGAGATAGGGCAGCAAATAGTCGTTCCAGATCCACATCACATTCAGGATGGCGACCGTAATCGCGATCGGCTTCAGAATGGGAAACACAACCCGGAAGAACATCTGCCGCGGATTGCCGCCGTCCATCATCACGGCCTCTTCAATCTCTACAGGGATGGACTTGACGAACCCGGAGTACAGGAAGACAGACAGCCCCGCGCCAAAGCCTAAATAAATGATGACAATGCCGAGCGGATTGTCCAGGTGCAGCACATTGGCCACCTTGGTCATCGTGAACATTACCATCTGAAAGGGCACGATCATGGAGAAGACGAAAGCAAAATACAAGGATTTGGTGAACCCGGTCTTCACCCGTGTAATGTACCAGGCCGTCATGGACGTGAACCAGACAATGACGAGCACCGACAGCACCGTAATGAGCAGGGACATGCCGAACGCGTTCAGAAAGCCTGTTTTCTCCAGGCCGCTGATATAGTTTTCCAGACCGACGTAGGTGGTGCTGTCCGGCAGCTTGAACGGCGCATCACTGATGAAAAATTTTCCCTTAAAGGAGTTCATGAGCACAATCAGGATCGGGGACAGGAACACGGCCATCAGAACCAGAAACAGCACAAAGATCGTATTGTCGCGGACCGTTTCTCTTTGCATTACTGCTCAACCTCCCTTCTTCTGGTGATAGACAGCTGGATCATGGAGATCAGGGCCACGAGCACGAAGAACACGACAGCCTTCGCCTGCCCCACTCCTTCAAAGCCCGGCGTGCCGTAGAAGGTGTTGTAAATATCCAGGGCAAGCATTGCGGTCTCCTTGGAGGGAGCGCCTGCGGTCAGCGCAAGGTTCTGGTCAAACAGCTTCAGGGAATTGATCATCGTCAGGAACAGGCAGATGGTAATGGCCGGCATAATCATCGGAATGGTCACGTGCCGCACGGTTGCCCAGCGGTCTGCGCCTTCGATTTTGGCGACCTCGAACAGGTCCTTAGGGATGCTTTGGATGCCCGCGATGTAAATAACCATCATATACCCGATCATCTGCCAGCTCATGAGAATGACCAGTCCCCAGAAGCCGTACTTGGCGTCAAACGTCAGTGTCACCTCATAGCGGTACAGAATTCCGTTCAGAATCAGCTGCCAGATGTAGCCCAGCACGATGCCCCCGATCAGATTCGGCATGAAAAAAGCCGTCCGGAACAGATTCGTGCCCTTTCTGCCCCGTGTCAGCAGCAAGGCCAGCAGGAAGGCCAGCACATTGACCGTAATGATGGAGACGACGGTAAACTTGCTTGTAAACCAGAGTGCATTCTGAAAATCCGGATTGGCAAAGGCTTTGCCATAGTTGCTCAGCCCTACCCATGTCGCATCATTAACGGTCGTGAACTCGGTAAAGGACAGATAGATGCCCAGCGCGAAGGGAACCACGAACAGGGCAGCAAAGGCAAGCAGGGTCGGCAGGGTAAAGAACAAGACGTATCTTTTGATTGATTTCTCCATATCGACGCTCCGATCACATAGAATCCAAAAAGAGTAAAGAAGCGCCACTGCGCAGCATACTGTACGCAGTGGCCCGAAAAATTCACAGGGTTATTGGCTTGTTCTGGCCTTCTCGGCTTTCCAGCTTTCTGTTACCGTGCTGGCGACCTGCTCCCATGTTGCACTGCCCTGGGCATATTGCAGCAGCGCATCACCGAACTGGTTCTTGAACTCCTCGCTTGGGAAGGCGGCAAAGGTCCAGGCTACGGACGTTGTGCCTTCATCCATCCAGCGTGTCACTTCTTTTGCCAGTGGATCTGCAGGCTTCTCATCATCTCCGAAGGTGTTGAATGGTGCGATGAAGCCGAGCTCGTTCACGATATACTGCTTGCCTTTGTCACTGGAGAACAGCCACTCCAGGAATGCGATAGAAGCTTCCTGCTTCTCTTGGGATACCTTGCTGTTAATGGCGAAATAATTCTCGGTTCCGACAGCCAGACCCTGGTTCTCTTCGCCTTCTACGCCGGTATAGATCGGCATGAATTTGATATCCTCGGCTTTCACCGTGTTGCCGCCAACTTCGTTAATCTGGGACCATGCCCAGTTTCCGTTCTGTACCATGGCTGCCTGACCCAGCGCGAATTCTGCCATGGAATCAGCTACGGACTTGCTTCCGACCATCGTGCCTTTGCTGACAGAGTTGTTAATGTAGAGGTCAAAAATATTCTTGTAGTTGCTTCCATACTTGAACTCGATTTCCTTGGCATCAAGTCCGGCCAGCACGGTGCTGTCATAGCCGTCCATATCCTTGAACTCATAATACAGCGGCAGGTTCGCGAGGTGCGTCTGCCATCTCCATTGCTCGCCCGGAGCCATGGACGTGGAGGCGAATACGCCTTTGATGCCCAGGGCATCCTTTTTCGCGGTCATATCCTCAACCACCGCCTTCAGGGTGTCGAAGCTGTTGATTTCTGCGGCGGAAGAGATGCTGACGGCTTTGTCGGCCATCTCGAAATATTTCTTCATAATAGCGTCATTGTAGATGATGCCATAGCCTTCAACCACATAAGGGATGCCGTATACACCCTCTCCGCTCGTCACCGCAAGGCTTGGGTCAGACAGGAAGCTGTACAGCTTGGTGTCCTTCAGATCGCTGGCATAGTCCTTCCAGTTGTTATATCCGACCGGACCGTTAATCTGAAAAATCGTCGGAGGATCGGATTTGGCCACCTCGGACTTCAGCGTGGTTTCGTAGGTGCCGGCAGCAGCGGTCACCACTTTCACTTTAATGCCGGTCTCCGCTTCGTAATCCTTGGCAATCTTGTCATACACCTGTGCAATTTCCGGCTTGAAATTCAGGAAGTAGATTTCATCCACCTTCGCTGTCTGCTCCTCGGCCGGTGCCTTGCCGCTGTCCTTGTTCGGCTCTGTCGTGCCGGTGGAGCCGGTTTCGGTCCCGCCTCCGCATGCCGCCAGACCCATGGTCAGTGTCAGCCCGAGAATCAGGCTCATCCATTTTTTACTCTTTTTCACGTGTATGCCCCCTTTATAGGTATGGTTTAAAATGACTCCGTATAAGATTCCCGCTCCTTAGCGGCTCTATGGTTTAGTTATAGCATTACAGAATATCCCAGCGCATCGGAATATCCTCGCATGAACAAGGAACATTTTCGCCTGCTGCGCACAAAAAAAGAAGCGGACCGCAATGGTCTGCTTCTTTCTGGGGGGGATTATGTTTATGTCCCGCAATAGGTGCGGTAGGCGCGGCCGGTCGGCTCAGGGGGATCGCAGTAGGGCTGCTGCTGCGAAGAATAGATATAGGGATGGGACAACACCTCCAGCAGCCGCTTTATCACACTCAGATCGCCCTGTTCTGCTGCCTGTAACGCTTCCTCCACGCGGTGATTCCGCGGAATGACTGCCGGATTGCTGCCCCGCATCAAGCGCCAGGCCGCTTCCAGAGATTCCTCCTGCTGGCGCTGCCGTTTCTTCCACCGCTCCTGCCAGCGCTGAAACGCCTCGATCGCCTGCATCTCCGTGTCTTCTCCCAGAGTCAGGGCGCGGAAGGTGTTGGTAAAGTCAGCCCGGTGCTCAGCCATCAGATCCAGCAGGTCGGTTATGAGCTCCTGGTCGTCCTGATGTTCGTTAAACAGGCCCAGCTTGGCTCTCATGCCGTGCAGCCAGCTATCCTCAAACCAGACGCCAAACTTTGCAATTTCTTCTTCTGCGAGCTCCGCAGCCTTGTTCACATCCTCATGGATCAAGGGAAGCAGCGCTTCTGCCAGCCGCGCCAGATTCCAGGCTCCAATGTACGGCTGCTTGCCATAGGCATAGCGGCCCTGCGAATCAATGGAGCTGAACACGGTCGATGGATGGTAAGCATCCATAAAGGCACAGGGTCCGTAATCAATACTCTCTCCGCTCAGCGTCATATTGTCCGTATTCATCACGCCATGAATGAAGCCGACCAGCTGCCACTGCGAGATGAGTGAGGCTTGGCGGCGGATGACCTCCTGCAATAAAGAAAGATAAGACTGCTCTGCATCCTTTACATGAGGATAGTGCCGGGCAATCGTATAGTCTGCCAGGGTGCGTACATCCTCCGATGTTCCCCACTGCGCGGCATATTGAAAGGTTCCAACCCGGATATGGCTGGCCGCCACCCGGGTCAATACAGCCCCCGGCAGCGACAGCTCTCTTTGAATCTCTTGACCGGTAGCCGTCACGGCCAGACTTCTGGTCGTCGGGATGCCCAGGCCGTGCATCGCCTCACTGATGATATATTCCCGCAGCATGGGCCCCAAGGCTGCCCGCCCGTCTCCGCCCCGGGAGTAAGGTGTACGCCCCGATCCCTTCAGCTGTATATCATAGCGGCCTCCGGCTGGCGTAAGCTGTTCCCCGAGCAGCACTGCCCGTCCATCCCCCAGCATATTGAAATAGCCGAACTGATGCCCTGCATAGGCCTGAGCCAGAGGCTCCGCACCTTGAGGCAGCTCGTTTCCGGCCAGCACGGCCGCTCCTTCCGGGCTCTGAAGGCTGGAGGCATCCAGCCCCAGCGTCTCTGCCAGCTCACGATTAAACAGGATGATCTTCGGTGCCTTGACAGGCGCTGGCTCCTGTCTCGTGAACAGGAGGTCCGGCAGCCTGCTATAGCTGTTATCAAGCTTCCATCCGGCTGCTGCCGGCTGCTGTGATTGTGTCATGGCGTTCTAGGCTCCTTTGCGATCCTCGTATTGAAATTCCACAGTCGTTCTTACATGGAGTCATTTCTATGTGAATACACATCTATGCTCTATTATACCCGGAACAAGAGGAAAGATCGCAACGGCGGCCGGCGGGATCTGCGTCCTTCTGACCATCATCACGCCAGCAGCAGTAAAAAAAGGAGCCGCATGCGGCCCCTTCAGGTCTGTTCTCTGTTATCCTGCAGCGTTGTTTTTGCCAGAGGCAAACTCCTGACGCTTGATTTGTCCCCAGGCATGACGGGTTTTGCGGAAGCGGATAATGCCTTCTACGCGGTAAAGAATGGTCAGCTGCCGGAAGCCCAGGTTCTCGATAAATGCATAGCCAACCAGCTTCATCAGATCGCTGAAGCGCAAATATCTCCGGAAGGAGAATTGCTCCAGCAGGATGCTTCCCAGGGACAAGGTCGTGCCCAGCAGGAAAGCAATCATAAAGAACATCAGGAAGCTGCTGAATTCCAGCAGGCCGAATAAATAAGCTAATGGAATAAAGATATATCCCAGAAATTCAATAACAGGACCAATCAGCTCAAAAATCCAGTAGTATGGCAGCGTAATCAGACCGATTTTGCCGTATTTAGGATTAAGCATCATATGCTTATAGCTTAACAGGTTATCAAACAGGCCAATCTGCCATCTGCGGCGCTGTACCCGCAGGTCTTTAAGCGATTCCGGCGCCTGGGTCCAGCACACTGCATCCGCCAGAAACTTGATCTGATACGGCTGCTTGCGGTCCTTCATAAACTTGTGCAGCCTCATAATAATGTCCATATCTTCGCCGATCGACTTCAATTTATATCCGCCGCAATCAATGACTGCCTGCTTGTTAAAGGCCCCGAACGCCCCCGATATAATCAGAATGGAATCCAGCTTGCTCAGGCTGGTACGGCCCGTCAGAAAAGCTCTCAGGTACTCCACAATCTGAAGCCCGGCCACCTTGCTCTTGGGCAGCTTCATTTCCACGAGCTCCCCGTTGTGCAGCTTTGAGCCATTCGCAATGCGGACAATGCCGCCCAGGGCTACAGTATCGGGGCGCTCAACGAACATCATCGCCAGCTTGACCAGCGCGTCCTGATCCAGCACAGAATCGGCATCAATGCTTGCAAAAAACGGATACGCCGAAACATTAATCCCCGCATTCAGCGCGTCCGCCTTACCGCCGTTCAGCTTGTCCACCAGCACCAGCTTCTCATATTGCGGATTCCGGTAAATGCCGAGAATTTCTTGAGTTTCGAGACTTTTCTTATAGGGCTGCTTGACCTGTACCAGGCCAAACTCATCAATGATCCGGGCCATTGTGGCATCCTGCGAGCCATCATTGACAATCACGATTTCATACTCAAAATAGTTCAAGGCCAGCAGCGATTTAATGTTATCTACAATCGTCATTTCTTCGTTGTATGCAGGCACGAGTACGGAAATCGGCACCATATTCTTGGACTCGGTATACCGCTCATAATCCGAGGATTTCATTTTTTTCTTGTAGCTGGACAAATCCAGGACCGAAATAAACATTTGAAAATTATAAAACAAATTAATGCCGATCGTATAAATCATGCAGAATTCACTGAAATACAACAAGAACTTCCAGAAATAATACATTAGATCGCTACCAACTTTCCCTATTCGTCATGTTGATCGTTATACAGAGATCTCCATTACACCGATAACTGCTTCACGGGCAAACTGGTCCTCGCCGTTAATAATGCGCCGAACATACTCTTCTCCGTCCGGTGAAGCTGCAAGCGTCTTGGCGGCGTTATGCCGGACCCACCACTCAGGGTCGCCAGTCGCCTGGACCAGCGCCTGCAAGCTAGCGCGTGTCCTTGTACCCTCCAGGCTCTTGGCCGCCGCCGCTCGAACCTCCCAGGCCGGGTCCTCCAGCTGCCGGACAAGCTCCGGCTCTATGGAGGAATCCTTCCACCCGCCGAGAGCTCGGATACAAGCAATGCGCAGATTGATATTGCTGCTGTTCAGGTGCTCCAGATAATACTCCTCCAAGCCCTCCAGCTGTTCATCGGCCGCGGATTTAATGAGGATGCTCTTCAGATAATCATCACTCTGATCCAGCGTCAGCTTGAACAGGTCCCGCTTGGAGCCTTTAAACTCGGAGAGTACCTCCAGCAGGGTACGGAACGACAGGGACAGGGTAGAGGACTGCTTCACCAGCGTACCCGACAAGCGCTCCAGATCTCCCAGCTTGGCCAGGGCCAGCAGCACATGATACACCACATGATTGCTCTTGCTTGAAGACAGCCTCGACATCTCGTCTCCGAATGACTTCAGCCGCAGATCACCAATATACTGACAGGCGAGCGCCTGCAGATGCTCCTGATTCGAGTGCAGCCGCCGCTCCAAGAAATCTATAATACCGACCTTGTCGTAGAACGTATACAGCAGCTCCTGGTGCTTGTAGAGCTCGTCTTCCCCTCTGCGGGCAAGACAGGAGATCAGCAGCTCGTAGCGGAATGCCTTGCCGCGGAGCAGCCGGCTCCACTCGCCGGTTCGGATTCGTGACTCCCGTCCTTTGCCGTTAAGCAGCTCGTTCAGCTCTTGTTCAAAGACTGCACTCAGCTGCTGCTCCTTCTTCATTCGATGATGCGCGCTCATCCACATAAGAACAATGGCTATGAAAAAGACCATGACAAGCCCGGAAGATATCCACAGTAATATAAATGCTTCTCTCACTCCTACCGCCTCTCTCTCCGCTCCTCTTCAGCCGCTTCAGGGGCTGAATTCATCCTGGTATGCCTCACGAATCCATTCATAGCTGCTCTTGCTTCGAGCGGTGTATTGGGGCACGTCCCAAGTCTTCCAGGTGAACGTGCGGTATCCCTGTGAGGTGACACTTTCCGGAAATTGATATTCTACCTTACGTGTCTGCTTGTCCATGACCACCAGTGAAACTACCATGCCGTCCGTCATCTTGACGGAGATAGCCTCATCTGATCCCGGCACTCCCTGCTGCTGCTCGTCACTGATCACAAGCAGGCTGGAAGGATCGGTGAAATTGAGCCGGGCCCATGGAATTCTTACCTTTAAAGTGTTCTCCTGGAGGTTTAGATGCGTATCCCCTCGTTCAAAGCTGCCTGCTGTAAGGACAGACAGATCTTTGGCGCGAGCGGAAGCTCCCTGATCCGGGAGCGGTGATAGCCGCTCAAAGATGCCGTCTGTCGTAACCTTTGTAAAATAAGTGCCGCGGCTCTTGTTGTACGTAGGGATCACCAGCAGCTCAGCTTGATCCGGCTGCGGGATGACCAGCTTAAATTCAGTCCCTGACCAGTTTTCATTGACGTTTGGCTCCAGCATATACTCGCCTTTTTTGCGGTCGAACGTGTCGATATACATCATGAGCTGCTGCTTGTCCCAATCCGGCAGCTGCTTGAACTGTGCTTGAATGTGGAAATACGATTCATCCGCACCCATGCCTATAGAATCCAGCGGACCTGAGCCCTTCAGATTCAAGGTCAAAGGCACATTGCGATCCGATTCCATCGCCACAATGCCGTAATTTTGCGCGGGATCGTCCGTGTTATGCCACAACGCTCCCCGCTTCTTCGGAATCATGTACGGTGCAGTGTCCGGACTGCTGCTTCCCCATTCGTCTGCCCATTCGTAAACGAGTCCGCCCAGAGCTCCGCTATCCTGAATGCTCTGAATCATATCCGCCAGCTCCCGGCCCTGATCCTCTTCCGTGATGCCGTTCGTGGTCGGAATTCCAAATTCATTGACCAGGATGTGATAGCGGTCCTCTTCCTTCACCAAGTCATTCAGATAGCCTGCAAAGAAGTCTGCTTTGCCGTCTTCCTCAAGCTTGGATGGATAAATATTATAAGCACCAAACAGCTGTGCCTTGAATTGGGCTGTGGTGCCTATATGGTCCAGCTCCACCTGTCCGTCAGGCGTGGACGTAAGCCCGGCCTTACGGACATACACCGGATCCAGCTCCGGGTTTAGCACGACTGCCAATGGATGCTGCATGCCGTACTGCTGCAGCTCTACGCCTGCCAGCTTGTCCAGCATGGAAGCCAGCCAGGCTTCGACCGGCGTCGCTCCATCCGTTGAATACATGAAGTCACCTTCATAGGTGTAGCCGGCATGCGCTGTATTGGCAGCTGCTACCGAGCTCTTGCTCCATGCCGGCTCCAGCGTATAGGCAAGGACATAACCTGACACATCATTACTATAACGTTCTGTCTCGTTCGAACCCGAGCTTTCATGATTGCCATGCAGAGCATGTACCGTGTTCTCCATGATCTGCTGGAACGCACCCTGCTCCTCCTTACTTAAGACATCCTGCGGAGCCGGATCAGACGCAAGTGATATGTTCTGAATTAAATAGAGCGTCTGATCCGGATGGCTGACATTGAAATTATCCAGAGCCCGGTAGAAAACAGGCGGCATCAGGTCCTTCACGCGCAACGTATTGGCATTCATATCCGCCATTTGCTGAAACCACTCGGTATAAAAAGCAGCATCCTCCGGAAAAGTGCCCGGAGCGTAGCCAGGAATGCCTGAGCCTACATTAACGCCCTGGATGTGCCTCTTCTCCCATACTCCGTTTCGGTAGACCGAGAACTGGCCCTCCTCAATGGCGGAAACCAGCTTCACGCCGGAGGCTTCATCTGCCTTGACGACAAAGGACTGGGGCTCCTCCTGAGCCTCGATCTCCTCCATCACGTTAGTGATGAAGGGAACATAGAAGCGCCAGTAGAAGTAGCCCAAATCCCCTTCACTTTCAATGCTGAAGAGCTTGTACAAGGGTGCTGCCCCGATAAAGCCATGCAGCTTATCCGGACCTCTGTAATCCGAGAAGTCTCCTGCCATATACACTGAGCGCTGTTCCCCTTCGCGGCGGTCTACGATGGCGGGAAACGTTCCCTTCAGCCCGTAAGGCTCCAGCTGCTTCTTGCCCTCCTCCGTCAGGTCCAGGCTATACCAGGCGATCACATCCTCAGGAGCATCCGGCTCCACGATTTCGAACCAGTTATAGTAGTTCACTGCTTCCGTTTCGTATTTCCCGTTCAGGTCCTCATTCATCCCAACCTGCAGCGAGCTTCCCGTAAACCCGATATCCCGCTGCAGAATGACAATCTGGTCGTTGCCGGCGATCACGATGCCGGCGCCGCTCAGAGACCAGGCCTTGCCGTACTGCTTCTGATAAATGTTGCGGATCCAGTCCGGAACGTCGATCTCGGAGGATAAATCCGAGAAGAATTTGCCGGCCATCCCGGTAAAGGACACGCCGAACAAGCGGCCCAGCTCCTTGGATACCGCGTCACTCGTCGGCTCACCGGCAATATTATATTCGCCAAGCAGCGTGGTGCCTCTGGCGTAGCTGTTCGATACCCAAGCGATCTCGTCCCGGGTGAGACCGGATATTCCCGGCTCCTCTACTCCACTCTCTCTGGAGCCTCCGGTGCCGTAGGCATCCAGCAGATAGATCATGTCGGGCACGTTATTGATCTGCAGCGGCTTATGAACAAGCTTGCCATTGCTCAGGGCATTGCCGGAGTAATCCGTATCCATGCTGTAGGCCTTGCCGGTCTTGGGATTGTCAATCCGCTTATGATTCAGCACCCAGTACAGCCCGCGCTGTTTGCTATAATCCAGCTGTGGCTTGTCCTTGCTGTCCTGCAGAATCGGGAAGGTCTTGTTGACCACGACGACATCCAGCGCCTTGGCCGGTTTCAGCAGCCACCAGACAAAGGGCGTAAGAACTAGAATGACAAGCACTGCGAGCAGGATATAGCGAAGCTTGAAGGCTCTGTTCTTCATGTCTTCCTACTCCTTTACCGTGGACAGGCCCTTAAAGCCTTCCTGCAAAATATAATAGGACGGCTTCAGCCTCTCATGGTAGCTAGGTCGCTCCCAATCCTCCCAGGTATAGCGGGACATCGGCACGTTCGAGGGGGCATTCTCATCAGGCTGCATAATGCCAATGTGAAAGCTGTCTGTCTTTAATGAAGCGATGGTTCCACGTGCATGCATGTCATCCATGATCATTTTGCGCGAAGGGTCCATCACATTGAGGAGCTGCCATGGAATACGGATCTCCAGCTGGCCGTCCTGGTAATAGAAATCGCTCAATGAGTTATACTCCGGATGCTCCGGATTGCTGATGCCGTACAGCAGCTTCCCCGTCTCATAGCCGGTAAACGGAATAACTTCTCCGCTTGTCGGAATCTTGATCTGCTTGTTCAGCGCAAGGAAGATGGGATTGAACAGGCCCGAGTTCTTGGTATGATATTCAGCCTGTCTTTCTAACAGATCCGTCAGCACCGCATAGCGGAAATAATAATTGTCATAATAGGCATCGACAAGCAGGCGCGAGTTGTCCGGCCCCTGAATCTGCAGCACAAAATCCGCGGCCTCGCTGAAGGATACCTTCATATCCTTCATCCCGTCATTGCCCTGCCCCGATATCGTGTCCATCGGCAGCAGCAGCGTATCCTGCTCAAAATTATAATTCTCGGCTTCCACCCTAAAATACATATAAGCTTCATCACTCCGGACGTACAGCTTCAGCCGCTCATCCTCGTAAAAAGGCTTCTCCCCCTGCCACTCCATCGCATTTCCGTCTACCTCCACCAGATTGCCCGGGCTGCCCGGGTCAAACGCCAGCAGGCCGAAATGCTGCTCGTTGGTCTGCGTGTTGCTCCAGAACGGACGGGAGTCCGGCAAATCCAGATCATTGTTATTCCAGGTTCGCTTGAACCATTCATCCTGCCAGGCAAATACAATGCCTCCGGCGAGACCTGCATCATGAATATCGGTCATCATGTGCATAATCATATCGCCCTGGGTCTTTTCATCAATAAAGCCCTGGTTAAAGCCGGTCACCCTGTTCTCATGAGCCTTACCGCGGGAGGCTGGAATGCCGAACTCGGAGATGACAATCGGAATGCTGTGCACCTGCTTCAGGTCCTCCAGATAAGCACGGTAGGGGTTGGCTTGTCCCCGCTCATCCATATATTCAATGTATTCCTTCTGAAAACTAAAGGTGTCCGGGTAGTATGGATACACGTGATACGATGCAAACATCCCCGTCTCATAGGATTCCTTGGTCTTGATATGCTCGACATTAACCTCTACCAAATCCTCGTTCGGATAAGGCTCGCTTGAATGCGTCAGCGGATCGGTAGTAACCCAGTTGGAAAAGGCCACCGGACGCTGCATTCCATACTTCTCCTGCTCATAGGCCATAATGCCGTCGCCCATCTCGGCCAGGAAAATTTCAAACGGAGAGGCATTCTCTGTAAAAAGGTGCTTGCCCTCAAATTGGTCACGTGCTGTATTATTTTCATCTGTGCCCACTACAAAAGCCGGCTCCCATTCGATCCCCAGGATCCAGCCGATCACATAGCTTGATACATCCGATGTATACGTTCCATCTGCATGCCCCTTGTTCGGAGCCAGATAGCGGTCACCGTGTAAAATATCTACGATTTCCTTCCCGCTGCGGATCACATCATTCACAATTTTGTCTTCTTCGCCAAACGCATCCTCAATCGTCAGGATGTCATTCTCATCTACCCACACCCCGTGAATGAGGTACAGGGGATCCTTGCCGGCAGCCTCATTGCTCTGGTTAAAATCGAGCAGCGCATTGTAGAACTGTGGTCTGAGCGTGGTGTACACACGAATCGTATTGGCATTCATGTCTGATATGTATTGAAACCAGCGAAGATATTCCTCATAGGTAATCGCCAGCTCACCCGGGAAGGCGCCCGGCTTGCCGGCCCCAATATTGACACCCTTGACGAAAAACGGCTCCCAGCCCGTATTTGTGCGCACATGAAAAGAACCGTTTTCCACTTTGCTGACATAGGGAAACCGGATCTTTTCGGGTCGATCATCGGTTGTGACATCTGAATTTCTCTCAGGTATAAGGACAACGGCAGTCACAAGCCCTGCCAGAAAAATAGACAAGATCAGTAATATATATCTAGCTTTCGACTTCATAAGACACCTCCTACCACATCTTATAGGTAGTAGGACTCAGGTGTCAATATGCGAAGATGTGAATAAGTATGCCAAAACATCATTTAATACCAGATTGACAAACTTTTTCTGAAAACAACTACTTCATTTCCATCCAGCTTTCATAGTGATGAATCGCGATCCCGTGGAAGGCAGGATCCTTCTTATATTTCTGGTAAACCTGCTCCAGCTGTCCATACATATATTCCTTGCCATCTCCATAAAAGGTCACGAAGTCGTTCCCCTCCGGCAGCTTGCCGGTCTCGACGGCAATCACGCCCTGTACCCCATACTTGCGAAACAGCTTCATCTCTGCCGCAGCGACTCCTGCAACGCCATCATTCAGGAAGGCCGTATCCCGATAAGCCATAATTGTAATATGCTTCACATGGCCGCAAACCCATTCTGCGACATTGCCCTTGCCATATTGATTGTTATATGGAATGCCATACAGCCAGAACGGAATATCAATCTCGAACACGAGATCATGCTGGTCCGTATAGTCCTTAAAGGTCAGCATCATCGTCTGGTAGTTTGTCCACAGCATGTTCTTCTTCTGCTCGTACTTGTCATGGCCGTAAGGCTCCACGTCCAGGTGAATGCCTTTGAACTTTTCTTCCGGAGCGGCCTGGTTCTGATATGTCGTCAGCCATGACAAAAAAGCCTGCTGCAGCTTGGGACCATTCCGGTCCGCCCAATACGGACTGCCGTCAAGAGCATGGACTGCAATGCCGGCCGCATGAGCCTTGCGGATAAATCGCTGATACACCTCCAGCTGAATATCAGTCTGAATCTGAAGCTGGAGCACATCCACATGGTGACTGACCAGATTGGAGATCACGGTCTCCTGTTGCTCTTCCTCTACAATGGTGGCCGTATCCCACAGCCAGGTTGAGATCGTCGTCGACTGGTCAAATCGGGAGGCTGCCTCCGCCCCGGTCAGCCCAAACCATGCGGTCATCGCAAGGGAGAACTTCAAGATAATACTTAATCTGCGCATGTCTGTTCACCATTTTCCTTAAATTGTGTGTTCTACTCTAATATCGTCTATGTCTAGCCTCTGCATTAGACCTGGCTATCATTATAGTTTATGCCTCTAGCATGTGATGTGCTTGTTTAAGAGCCTGCTAGTCACTATGCTTTTTTTCCATAAACCGATATCCGATGCCCGGTTCAGTAACAATGTACTGAGGCCGGGTAGAGTCCTGCTCCAGCTTCTTTCGGAGATGGCCGACATAAATGCGCAGATAATGACTTTCCGCTTCATAATGATGCTTGCCCCACACCTGCTGCAGCAGCTGCCGCTGCGTCATGACTCTTCCTGCATTCAAAGCCAACACTTTAAGAAGATCGTATTCTGTGGGCGTAAGCTTGATTCTTTTTCCCCCCAGCTCGACATGTCGATGTGCCAAATCCAGGGTCAAGCCCTCAAACTGCAGCACCGGCTCCTGAGCGGTCCTTGCTGCATGGCGCAGGGCGACGCGAATGCGTGCTATAAGCTCCCCCATGCCAAAGGGCTTTGTAACGTAATCATCTGCTCCTCCGTTCAGCATTTCAATCTTCGTTTCTTCCCGCTCCTTCGCTGTCAGCACGATAATCGGAACCGTTGTCCACTCTCGCAGCCGTTCCATCACTTCCAATCCACTCAGATCAGGCAGACCCAAATCCAGCAGAATGAGATCAGGAAGGCAGGTCGAAGCCTTCTCCAGGCCTTGAATGCCCGTCTCCGCTTGAACAACCTCGTATTCGTGAGCCTGCAGCGCCACGTTTAACAGCCTTCGAATCTGCAGCTCATCATCAATAATCAGCACTCTGGCTCCTTGCCCGGTACTCATCAAGCTTCACTCCTGGTTTATGGTACGAGGGGCACCGCCGTGCAGCGGTCATGAACCGGAAGGCGAACGGTCACGGTAAGTCCTTGTTGATCGTTCGTCTCGGCCTTAATGCTCCCCCCGTGAAGATCAATAATTCCTTTGCAAATAGCCAGGCCAAGCCCCGTTCCCGGTACATTTTGGCTATGCTTGGCACGGTAAAACTTATCAAAAATCCTCTCCTGGTCGGATTTATCAACCCCGATCCCTTCATCAGCAATCCTGATATTCATACAGCCCTGCTCCAAGCGAACGTCTACAGTCACTAGGCTGTAATCGTGGGAATATTTGAAGCTGTTGCTCAAAATGTTGACCAGCACCAGCTCCAGCAGTCCCTGGTCCCCGCGAAGCCATCCCAAATCCGGCTGAAGCCTAATGTGCAGCATCCGGTTCCGCTGAAGCTCCTTCACCTGATGCTGCACCACGCCGACAATATCTTCGATGTCGCACCAGCTTTGCCTCAGCTGTAGCATGCCGCTTTCGAGCTGTACCATCCCTAGAAGATTGGAGACCAAGCGGTTCATACGCCTCGCCCCTTCTTCAACCGTGCTCAGGAGCTCTAAGCGGTCGCTGGAAGAGAAGATGCGCTCCCCCTCAATGAGAGCCGTCACAGAGCCGGTAATGGTCGCCAGCGGAGTCCGAAGCTCATGGGAGACCGAGTCCAGGATGGCGTTACGGAGCTTCTCTGACTCTGCTGTCAGCTGGGCAAGCTTGGCCTCCTCGCTTAGCCGGATTCTGGCCATGGTGTTGGCCGCCAAGCCTGCCAGTGCCTCCAGCAGCGGCCGTGCATCTTCCGCCAGCTTTTTCCCTTTCAAGTTCACCGCCATGACGCCGAAGATGCTGTCCTCGGAAGAAATCGGCAGAAACAGACCGGATGCCTCCGGTAAAGTCTCCGCGCCCCGGCCTGCTGTCGTTCTATGCGTGAACACCCACTCTGCAAGGACGGCTTCTTTCTCCGTAACCTCCCAGCGGGAGAAGCCCGGCGCCTGAACGACCCGCTCCAGTCCTCGCCCTTCATGGACTAGGTAAAAGGCAGTTTCACATTCCACATGCCGTGCAATCTGTGCCGATAAGCTGGCCAACAGAGACGGAATCTCTGTCAGCTGGCCCATCTCCTTACTAAGTGCCAATAACAGGGCCGTTTGTGCTTCTCTTCTTTTGGCGTACTGCAGCTGCTGCTTTAACCGGTCTGCCAGGCTGGCTGTTAATCCGGCCACCGCAAGAAAAATAACAAACGAAATCAAATACCGCAGATCCTCCACGGTGACACTCAGCACCGGCGGCACGAAGAAAACGTCAAAAGCCAGGACGCTCAGAGCCGCCGCATACAAAGAAGGTCCCTTGCCCGCATAAACAGCGCTCAAGAGGACCGGTAATAAATAGATCAGGGCAATATTGACCAGATCAAAGGAAAATCCAAGCATCCATAGCAAGAAAGTAAGACTGGCCACCAGCAAAGTGACGCAGGCATATGCACCTGCTGTTTTTCGATAACTCATATCATTCCCACCTCGAACCAGCGTCAGCAACATCATATACATTTTATGTCAATATGGCAATCTTTTCGATACGGTGCGCCCATCAAATGCTAGTTCATGATTCTTTGATGAATTCCAGCCGTCTGCAGAACGACCAGAATATCCAGATGTCGTGCATGTTTCAAGAGCGGCTTGACCAGACTTCGCGACAGCACGCCGGATCCTCCTGATCCGGGGGTACGCCCAATGACAATTTGAGTGCAGCAGCAGGCGCGGGCCTGATATAACAGCTCCCGAACAGCTTCACGGCGATGTTTCGCTTGCAGCACCTCAAACCTGCCACCAAGACGCTCGGAAAGCTCCTCCAGCTTCAGGCAGCGCTGCTTCTGCTCTGCCGTAAGCTCTTGCGTGGTAACCAGCAAGACGCGCCAGCTGGCTTTCAGCCGAAAGGCAATACGGAAGCCGTGACGAATCAGCCGTTCTGCGTGCTCATTCGGGGTCAGCACGACCAGAATAGCTTCTTGCCCCCGCCAGGGCCCCCTCAGGGAATAGCCCTCTTCCCAGGCCTCCAGCCGTTCATCTACATCATCCGCCAGCTCCCGGAGGGCCAACTCTCGCAGTGCAATCAGATTGCCCATTTTGAAAAAATGCTGCAGCGCTTGCTCTACCTTGTCCATAGCGTATACTTTGCCTTCTCGTATCCGCTGACGCAGGGCGTCCGGTGCTACATCCACCAGCTGAACCTCATCGGCGAGCTGAAGCAAGCCATCAGGCACCGTTTCCCGCACCTTGACACCCGTCAGATGCTCCACTCGGTCTTGAAGACTCTCAAGGTGCTGTACATTCATTGTAGAAATGACCGAAATGCCTGCGTTCAGAATATCCTGAATATCCTGATATCTCTTTTGGTTGCTGCTTCCCGGTACGTTGCTGTGTGCCAGCTCATCAATCAACACGACCTCGGGATTGCACTCCAAGATAGCCGATACATCGAGCTCCTCCAGCAGAGCCCCGCGGTAAGCGATGACCTTTCGTGGGAGGACCGGCAGGCGTCCGACTTGATCCGCCGTCTCCTGTCGTCCATGGGTCTCCAAGAATCCCACCACGACCTTAATGCCTTTCTCACTCCACAAATTTCCTTCCTTCAGCATGGTGTACGTTTTGCCTACACCTGGGGCGGCACCGATATAAACCTTAAATTTTCCCCGCGTAATCTGATGAATGCGCTCTTGGATTTCAAGTCCGCTAAGACGCCGGTAGGAGTGATGAGCAGGTGCAGTCACGCTGGGAGCTGGCAGAATCCGCTCTCCGTAGTTCTCTGCTGTATCCGCCATAAAGTACAGATCTGCATATTGAAGCCGGTCCAGCAGTGCATGAACCACTGAACCCCTGATCAGCTCCTGCCAGGTGCTTTGCCGGGAATGCCCCAGTACAATTCGGGTCACCCCATGCTTATGCGCATAATCAACGAGAGCCCTTGCAATCTGTCTCCTTGAAGGCAGCTGAAGCTCCTCAAAGCCCGCTTGTAATTTATGCACCAGCTTCAGCAGCGAGCTTTTGAACGTTTCCTGGTCAGGGGTGAGCGGCTTCTGAGCATGTACAAATGTAACCACGGACAAACGGCCATTCAGCCGCTTTGATATTTGCTGCGCCCGCCGTATATAGATCGATCCGTTCCAGTGATACTGTATAGATACCAAAATATGCTCCGAGGCTCCGGAAGGTCCCCCAAGCCCCTGCTCCTTCCTGTGCTCTACCAGCCGTTCGTTAACCTCTTCCGCTACCAGCCGCAGTGCCAGCTCTCTCAGCTTGGCTAAGTGGCCGGGCTCATGCCAGGCGGCTTCAGGGTGCTCCGTCACAAGGGTGCCGTCGGCCAGGCGAGCCAGAATGGTCTCCGGGGTGACATCAATCAGACGAAGCTCATCCGCCATGTCCAGAATGCGGCTGGATACGGTTTGCCGAATTACCATGCCCGTAAGCTGCTGCGCCCATTGTGCATAACCATGAAGCTCGAATACATTTACGGTTGTAATGACACTAATGCCCTGGCTCAGCAGCTCCTCGATCTCCTGAAGGCGTGTAGGGAGCAAGGCCTGAGGACGGTTCTGATGAGCTAGCTCATCAATTAACACGACCTCTGGACGGCGCTTCCGGATGGCTTCAAGATCCAGATCCTTCTGAAGAGTTCCATTCCGCATCCAGGCAATGCCCTCAATCTGCTCCAGCTCACCGAGCTGCTCCATCGTTTCCTGATGGCGCAGGCTGGTGGCTGTACAGAAGACAACGTCAATGCCTTGTTTCAGCAGAGTATGTCCTTCCAGCAGCATCTGATAGGTTTTGCCTGCCCCACGAAAAGGACCGATCACGAGTTTCAGTCTTCCTTTATGCAAGGCCTGAATGGATTGCAGAATTTCTTCCGGTGATTTCCTGCGGAAGGCTTCCATATCAAGTCACCTACTCTACTATCAAAAATAAACCCGTTCAGACCGACCACGATGGCAGGCTTAATTCAGCTCCTGCATCGCCAGATTGAGCAAAGTCACATTCACAACCGGCTCACCCAAAAATCCAAGCTGACGACCCGAAGTGTGCTCCCGGATCAGCTGATAAAGCACCGAGTCCGACAGGCCTCTGAGCTCGCTGATGCGGGGCACCTGAGCCCGCGCGGCTTCGGGATGAATATGAGGGTCCAGGCCGGAGGCCGAGTTCGTCATCAGCTCCTGGGGCAGGCCGCTCTCCCCTGCGTCCGGGTTACTCTTCCTCCATTCCAGAGAAAGCTCTTGCATCCGGCGGTGCAGCTCCGGATGAGAAGGCGCATAGTTGGGGCTTCCCGAGCCCTCAGCAGCGTATTCTATAGAAGACAGTCGTCCCTGGAACCAGGATGGGTCCGTGAAGCTTTGACCAATTAACTCTGATCCGATTGCGGTTCCCTGCGGATTATAAATAAGACTGCCGTCCGCTTGCTTCGCCATCATCGTCTGTGCAATCACAGTAACCGCGACGTTATAGACGAGGCCGCATAACAGCATAAGGGACAGACTCAGACGGATACTGGACAATACCATTTTCATAGCGTTCTCCTCTCTCATATCCATAATGAGATGATTTCGTCAATCAGTTTGATCCCGATAAAAGGCACCACAACCCCGCCCAGGCCATAGATAATCAAGTTGCGCCGCAACAGCCGGGAGGATGACACCGGCTTGTAAGCTACGCCCTTCATGGCGAGCGGAATTAACAGCGGTATGATCACGGCGTTGAAGATCAGCGCGGATAAAATCGCCGTTTGCGGCGAGCCCAGCCTCATCACATTCAACAACTCGAGCTCAGGGATCGCGATCATGAACATAGCGGGAATGATTGCAAAATATTTAGCGATATCGTTCGCAATACTAAACGTAGTCAGCGCTCCTCGGGTCATCAGCAGCTGCTTGCCAATCGCAATGACCTCGATCAGCTTGGAGGGGTCCGAATCCAAGTCGATCATGTTGGCTGCCTCCTTCGCGGCCACCGTCCCGCTGTTCATGGCAATGCCTACATCTGCCTGAGCTAATGCCGGCGCATCATTGGTGCCATCACCGGTCATCGCCACAAGCTTGCCCTCCGATTGCTCCTTGCGGATGACTAATATTTTGTCCTCCGGCCGGCACTCTGCGATAAAGTCATCTACCCCAGCCTCCAATGCAATCGTTGCTGCCGTCACGGGGTTATCGCCTGTACACATGATGGTCTTGATCCCAAGGCGGCGCATCTGCTCAAACCGCTCCCTCATCCCTGGCTTAACAGTATCTTTCAAATGAATAAGTCCGTATATGGTTTGATCCACTGCCACCGCCAAGGGCGTTCCACCTGCGCGAGCCACTTTTTCTGCTTTAAGCTCCAGCTCTTGGGGCACAAGCCCGCCTTGAGAAAGAACCCACCGCTTGATGCTTTGTACAGAGCCTTTTCGAATGCTGCGGCCATCCGCCAGATGGACGCCGCTCATTGCAGTCTCCGCGCTGAACGGAATCCACTCCGCTTCCTTGTAAGCCGTCATATCCAGAGCTATGCCTTGTGTATCCAGCAGCGCTAGTACCGAGCGCCCCTCCGGGGTATCATCCATGAAGGAGCAGATGCCTGCCCATCGTGCCAGAGACTGCTCATCACTGTCCCCCACGGGAATCCACTCGCTGGCCATCCGGTTACCGTACGTAATTGTGCCGGTCTTATCCAGAATAACCGTTTGAATATCACCGGATGCTTCAACCGCCTTGCCGGAAGTGGCAATCACATTAAACTGGGTGACACGGTCCATACCGGCGATCCCGATGGCAGACAGGAGCCCCCCGATCGTGGTAGGGATAAGGCAAACCAGCAAGGCGATCAGAATCGGCACCTCCAGCCGGATATCTACATAAGACGCGATCCAGGGGATCGTAATGACCACCATCAGGAACACCAGCGTCAGGCTGGTCAGTACTGTGTTTAGTGCAATTTCATTAGGTGTTTTTTGTCTTTTAGCCCCTTCCACCAATAGAATCATCCGATCGAGAAAAGACTCTCCGGGGTCAGCGGTCATCATGATCTTGATCTGATCACTCACTACTCGTGTTCCGCCAGTCACCGAGCTGAAGTCGCCCCCGGATTCCTTAATGACCGGCGCGGATTCTCCAGTAATGGCTGATTCGTCCACGGAGGCCAGTCCCTCGATGACTTCACCATCTCCCGGAATCCACTCTCCCTGAGAGACAATCACGATATCTCCTTTTCGCAGCTCTGACGAATGCACCTGTTGAATCGCGCCGCTGCTGCTTATTTTGCGGGCCAGAAGATCCTGCTTGGTCTTCTTTAAGGCGTCTGCCTGAGCCCGCCCCCGCCCCTCCGCTAAAGCCTCCGAGAAATTAGCAAACAGCAGTGTGCTTAGCAGAATAAGCGCTACAGCCAGGTTAAACCCCCGGGATGTGGTTCCTCCGAATACATCCGGGGCGATCACGAGGATCAAGGTAATCAGCAAGCCGATTTCCACGACAAACATGACCGGGTTACGGATCATAACGGCTGGATTCAACTTAATCATGGATTCTTTCAAGGCGTTGCGCAGCAGAGGCGCTTTGGTGTTAAAGGTCTCATTTTTCATTCGGATGTCCTCCAGACAATCATGGTTAAAGCGTTAAATACTCTGCGATGGGACCCAGTACGAGAACCGGAAAAAAGGTCAAAGCTCCTACTACCAGGACGGTTCCCAACAAAATAACCATAAACCCTCGGCTGTCTGTACGGAGAGTGCCCGAGGTTTCCTGAATTCTTGCTTTGGAGGCCAGCGAACCGGCGACCGCCAGCAGCGTAATCATTGACAAGAACCGGCCAAGGTACATCACCGCTGCTGTCGACATATTCCAGAAGAGATTATTATCCGCAAGCCCCTCAAAGCCGGAGCCGTTATTTGCTGCAGACGAGGCATACTCGTAAAGCACTTGTGTAATGCCATGAAATCCGGGATTGGATATCGTTTCCGGCACTGCCGCCAGTGCTGCCGCAGTGGGGATGAGAATAAGCACAGGATGAATCAGCAAGGTGACCGCGAGCAGCTTCATTTCACGCGCTTCAATCTTTTTACCAAGAAACTCCGGGGTACGCCCGATCATTAAGCCGCACAAAAAAACGCCTACAATGACATACATCAATACGTTCATCAGCCCGGCACCTGCACCGCCAAAGACCGTATTCAGGAGCATAGCAGACAGAGCAGCCATCCCCCCCAGCGGGGTTAGGGTATCATGCATCGTGTTGACTGCACCCGTTTCCGAGGCCGTCGTAACGACAGCGTACAGTGTGGATTGGGCAATGCCGAACCGGGCTTCTTTGCCTTCC
This sequence comes from Paenibacillus sp. F411, assembly GCF_017582705.1. Classification (NCBI taxonomy): domain Bacteria; kingdom Bacillati; phylum Bacillota; class Bacilli; order Caryophanales; family Paenibacillaceae; genus Paenibacillus; species Paenibacillus sp. F411. Next base: position 142,318 of record NZ_JAGFIP010000009.1, on the reverse strand, counting down.
ATACTTCCGGCCTGCTGAAAGCCATAGCTGTCGAACACCGGGTTACCCTGACTTTCCGCAGCCAGGGCACCACCCAGCAGCAGCAGAAACAGCAGGCCCATCGACATGAACAGAATCCTTCCCTGCTTGATGCTGCCTACCATGATTCCATAAGTGAAGGGCAGTGCTGTACCGATAAATAGCATAAGAATAATCTGAAGAGCGTTGCTAAGCGCATTCGGATTCTCGAACGGATGCGCTGAATTTACTCCGAAAAAGCCGCCGCCATTATTGCCCAGCTCTTTAATAGAAAGAAAAGATCCGACCGGCCCTCTGGCAATATGCTGCACTCCTCCCTCCAAGGTCTGAACGACCGCAGGCGGATCGAGCGTCTGAGGAACCCCCAGCGCAACAAAGATGAGGGAGAACAGAAACGACACGGGCAGCAGAATCCGGGTAATAGAGCGAACCAGATCAGAGAAGAAATGCCCTAGAGGCAGACCCGCCAGCCCCCGAATAAAAGCGATGGATACAGATAATGCCGTAGCCGGTGCGGTAAACATCATAAAGACAATCCCAACCATCTGGGAAAAATAAGATAAGCCGCTCTCCCCGCTGTAATGCTGCAAATTCGTATTTGTCATAAAGCTGATCGCTGTATTGAAAGCCAGCGCCGGTTCCATGTTGGGGATCCCTGCAGGATTCAGCGGCAAATACTGCTGCAAGCGGAACAGTGTATACACCATCAGGATCATGACCAAATTACTGACTAGCACAGACCCGGCATACTGCTTCCAGGTCTGGTTGCTGTGCTTCACTCCGCCCAGACTCAGCAGGGGACGCTCAATCCAGCGAAACCAGCGGTCCAGCCGAGACGGAGCATCATTAAAAACAGAAGCCATATAGTGCCCGGCCGGCTGAGCCAACAGCAGCACAAGGCCCAGCGTGATACCCATGCTTAGCAATGCAAACATATTTTCAGCTCCATTTCTTCAGATCCTGCCTAGAATTTCTCGGGTGAAATCAGCGCATATACCAGGTATACGGCCACCAAGAAAGTGACAATGCCCAGAAGCCACATCACGAGGTCCAGCTCCCTTCCTCTGTTGTTCTCTTCGCCCAACTCAGCAGTCCCCACACCAGCGTAAACAATAGCAGCAGACATAGCACCATCATGATATCCAGCATCTAAGCTTCCTCCCGATTTCATTTAGCGGACAGCATCCAGCAAAAAGGATACGTCCCCGCTCTGACTGTAAATGACATAATCCGCACCCAGCTGACTGTAAAGAGTACGGTAGCGGCAATGCTCCGTAATCACATAAATCGAATTCCCGGTCCAGCCTTTAATGGACTGCAGGTAGCTGCAGATCATGGGCAGAGAATTCTCGAAGAGAAACACGCTGCCGATAGGCGTTGGGGGATAGGCGGGAAATGGATCGGCGGCGTTCACAGAAATCAGCAGCCGTTCATGTTCTGCCATGGATGCCAAGCCTGCCCATTCCTCCGGGCCTCCGTTCAGCAAAGCCACGGGGATATGATGCTCTGCTAACGTCTGTACGAATGCCAGCCCGGCTCGTGTATGAGCGGATACGAGCGTAAATACAGCTTCCCCCTCTGTTCTCACATCCCGCATCTGATTGTTCTCCTTTCCAGTCCCAGCTATATGGATAGTGCCCTGCAAGCGGATGACCTTGTTGTCCTCCATGGCTTGCTGAGGTCATCATAATACGGATCTCCATAAACAAAGGGTAAAGATCTGCGTTAAAGCTGTAAAAAAAACATAAAAAAGCGCCCTCCCGCAAATATAGAGGACGCTTCAGATACAGCTATTTCAATAAATGAATGCAAAACTCAAGATCCGACTGCAAATGCTCCTTCATCAGCCGCTCCGCCAGGTCGCCGTCATGGGACGAGATCGCCTCGCAGATCTGCTCATGCTCATCAATGAGGAAGGGGCGCTTGTGGTACACGACCGTTTTGCGGAACAGGTAAATGATTGACTGCATTCTTGCAATCGTATCAATCATGAACGGGTTATGTGTAGCCTGGACAATAATATCGTGAAAGCGCGCGTTCGCCGTCATAATCTCCTCCGGGCTTCCATGGCGTCCGATATCGACGCAGCTGCGAAGCTCCACCAGCTCCTCTTCGCCCAGAAATTGAGCGGCACTGCGCGCGGCAAAGCCTTCCAACAATATGCGGACCTGAAACAGGTTGCGCAGATCCGTTTCCGTGGGATTCACCACTCTTTTCTGCTGAATCAGGCCCTCCTGCTCCAGCTTGCGGATGGATTCGCGCACGGGGGTGCGGCTGACCCCGATCTCTTCAGCCAGCTTTTCTTCAATCAGCTTGGTGCCTCGCGGCAGCTCGCCGTTCAGAATCTGGTCCCGGATCGTTTCGTAGGCTTTGATAAACGCTACAGATGACTTCTTGATCATATGCCTTGTCGTCTCCTAAATCTTATATTCTTTAATTGTCAATTCTGACGAACCTGCTTCATTGAACTTGAACTTCATTACCATTCCTCAAGAGAAAGTACCTTAGGAAACCATACAGCTTGAAAAAAAGCCTGTCATTTCCAGTATAATGCGTGGGCATAATGTTTAACAGAATAAAATATGTATACTTTATAGATATTTTTGTATACAAAATAATTATATTTGTGTACAATACCAATTGTAAGCGATAACAAATAAATCTGCCGGACGCTATGTTCGAAGCAGAATCTATGGATAGTACCAAGGAGGTTATTTCTGTGAAAATTGGATTTATTGGACTTGGCATCATGGGAAAGCCGATGTCACAGCATCTGATCCGCGCCGGCTATAAGCTGACCGTATACGATATTAATGTAAGCGCTGTAGAGGAACTGGCCGCAAGCGGTGCTATTGCCGCAGCTTCTCCGAAGGAGGTCGGCGAGCAGAGTGAGCTGATCTTTACGATGCTGCCGAACGGGGAGCATGTGAAGAGCGTAATCCTGGGTGAGCACGGGGTTATTCACGGCGCGAAGCCGGGAGCCATCGTCGTAGACATGAGCTCGATCTCTCCTGTCGTATCGAAGGAAATTGCCGATGCACTGCAGGCTGCAGGCATGGAGATGCTGGATGCGCCGGTCAGCGGCGGCGAGCCGAAGGCCGTAGACGGCACGCTGGCCATTATGGTCGGCGGTCCGGAAAGCGCTTTCCAGCAGGCGAAGCCGGTTCTGGAGCATATGGGCAAGGATATTACGCTCGTTGGCGGGCATGGCTGCGGAACCACGGCCAAGCTGGCGAATCAGATCCTGGTCAATGTCCATATTGCAGCCATGTCCGAAGCGCTCATTCTGGCAGCTAAGGCCGGCATTGATCTGCAGAAGATGTATGAAGCCATCCGCGGCGGTCTCGCTGGAAGCGCCGTGCTGGATGCCAAGGTGCCGCTCATCCTGGAACGTAATTTCGTAGCCGGCGGACGGATTGACATCAACGCGAAGGACTTGACGAACGTCATGGACACTGCGCATGCCATCGGCGTTCCATTACCGCTCACCAGTCAGGTGCTGGAAATGTTCCACTCCCTGAAGGCGGATGGAAAGGCTGCGGATGATCACGGCGGTCTGGTCCAATACTATGAGAAAATTGCCAATTTCCAAGTGTCCGGTGACAGCCAATGAGGATCCAGGCCAGTATAGCCCTGTCCCGTTACCCTTCTCTTTCTCCGGACGCGGTGAACGCATTGTGGGAGAAAGAGATCTCTTCCTTCAGGCACCAGATTATCGTGCTGGATGATGATCCGACCGGAGTCCAAACGGTGCACGGCGTGTCCGTGTACACCGATTGGAGCGAGGCATCGATCGAGCAGGGATTTCTTGAGCCTGGCAGCCTGTTCTTTATTCTGACGAACTCCCGCGCCTTCTCTGAAGAGGAGACGCGCCAGGTGCATCAGGATATCGCGGAGCGCGCGGCCGCGGTCAGCCGCAAGCTGAATCAGCCCTTCCTGCTCATCAGCCGGGGCGATTCCACGCTGAGAGGGCATTATCCGCTGGAGACCGAGGTGCTGTATGAGACGCTGCAAGGAGAAGGAAATCCTATCGACGGCGAAATCCTGCTTCCCTTCTTCTTTGAAGGCGGACGGCTAACGCTTGAAGGCGTGCATTATGTACATCAGGAGGATGAGCTGATTCCGGCGGGCGAAACCGAATTTGCGAAAGACCGCACCTTCGGCTACCGCTCAAGCTCCCTTGCGGAATATGTAGAAGAGAAGACGGACGGACGATTTTCTGCGAAGGACGTCACCTTGATTCCGCTCTCCATGATCCGCAGTCTGGCAATCGACGAGATCACGTCTCTACTCATGAATGTGAGTCGCTTCAACAAGGTCGTGGTCGATGCCGCTGAGGAGCAGGACGTGCGTGTATTTACTATCGCTCTAATACGCGCATTGCGCCAGGGCAAGACGTTCCTGTACCGCACAGCGGCAGCCTTCACCAAGGTGATCGGGAACATCTCTTCCCGGCCATTGCTTACCGCACCCGAGCTCGTAAATCCAGAGGCTTCCACCGGCGGCCTCATCATGATCGGGTCCCATGTGCAGAAGACGACCGACCAGCTGGAGAAGCTTAAAGAGCTATCCACTCTGCATTTTCTGGAGCTGGATGCCCATCTCGTACTGGAGCCGGAAGACTTTCAGGAAGAAATTGACCGTGTTCAGCGGGAAGCGGAAGAGAAGGTTCAGGCCGGTGTGACCACCGTCATTTATACGCGGCGCGAGCGGCTTGACCTGGGTCAGAACATGAAGGAGAAGGAGCTGCAGCTGTCGGTCGATATTTCCCGCGCGGTAACCTCCATTGTCCAGCGCTTTGCCGTCACTCCGCGTTACTTGATCGCCAAGGGAGGCATCACCTCCAGTGATATCGGCACGAATGGCCTGGGCGTTCGCCGAGCGACGGTAGCCGGGCAGGTAGCTCCCGGTATCCCGGTATGGACGACAGGGGAGGAGAGCAAATTCCCTCATCTGCCTTACATTATTTTTCCCGGCAATGTCGGGGCGGTTACAACGCTGCGGGATGTTGCAGCAATGCTGGAAGGCACGAACCAGCCGTAATATACGTTGACTCATATTTAAGGGGGCTTATCCATGGTTACTGGTAACCTGCTCATCGTTATTTTCCTGTTATCGCTGGCGGCACTGTTCTTCGCCATTCTGAAGTTAAAAATCGAGCCCTTTCTCGCGCTCGTCAGCGTCGCCCTCGTAACTGCTCTTGTCATTGGCATGCCGCTGAATGAAGTGGCATCTACCGTAACGACCGGCTTCGGCAACACGCTGACCGGCGTCGGGATTCTGATTGGCCTTGGCGTAATCTTCGGCCAGTTCCTCGGCGCATCCGGAGCGGTGGAGAAAATTGCCCAGTCCGTGCTGAAGGTGTTCGGCGTGAAGCGTTCTCCCGCCGGTCTGGCGCTGACAGGCACCGCGGTATCGATTCCTGTCTTTTTTGATGCTGCCTTTGTCATTCTGAGCGGCCTGATTCGCAGTCTGTCCTCCAAGACCGGCATTACGGTCGTTTCCTTCGTCACCGCGCTGGGTGTCGGCCTTATCGTTTCCCATAACATGATTGCCCCGACTCCCGGACCGCTGGTCGTTGCCGAGAATACCGGCGCAGAGCTTGGCCTGTTCATCCTGTACGGCATCATCGTGGCCATTCCCGCCACACTGGTGGGCGGCTACCTGTACGGGATGCTGATTGGCAAGCGCATGAAGCATTCCGGAGACATGGAAGAAATTGCGGTCGATCCCGCAGACCAGCCGAAGAAGGAAATCGGCACGGGCCTCAGCTTCTTTATGTTAGCGCTGCCCATCGTACTCATTCTGGCAAACACCGTGTCCAAGCTGCTGCTGCCGGATACGTCCATTTCCAGCTTCTTCGGCTTCGTCGGCGAGAAAAATGTCGCGTTGCTGATCAGTGTATTCGCTGCCCTGTTCCTGCTCCGCCCTTATATCTCGATTCCTTACAGCCGCCTCTATTCTGAGGCCATCAACTCGGCCGGGATCATTATCCTGATTACAGGAGCCGGCGGAGCGTTCGGAGCCGTCATTAACAAGAGCGGCATCGGCGACTACCTGATTCAGACGATGCAGAGCTGGAGCATTCCAGTCCTGCTACTGGCCTTTATCTTCTCGCAAATTCTGCGTGCTTCGCTGGGATCGGCGACGGTGGCTCTTGTGACCACCTCCAGCATCCTCGGACCTATGGCTGTCGATCTGGGCGTATCCCCGATTCTGCTCGGTCTCGCCATCTGTGCAGGCGGCATCGGCTTGTCCCTGCCGAACGATTCCGGCTTCTGGGTAGTCAGCCGCTTCGGCAAGCTGACCGTGCCGCAGACGCTTCAAGCCTGGACACTCGGCGGCTTCATTGCCGGCCTGACCGCTCTGGCTACCGTCTTTGTCCTTAGCCTGTTCTCCGGCATTTTGCCTGGACTGTAAACCGATCAAGCCCCGCGGGGCCGTCCCTGGATCTGATGATCTTAGGGCGGTCCCGCGGGGCTTTGCATTGCTTGCTTCTATGCGTGGAAGCCCATGAGGCTTCCTTGCTCCAGGCTACCTACCACCGGATCGAGGTAATCAGCCGCTGTATCCGCTCCTTCTCCTCACCGCTCACATCCCACTGCTGCAGCTCCAGCAGGATGCGCTCCCGGTTCGTAAAGCCCTTCGCCAGGCCATTTAACCGTGCTGCAAGCGTAGAGCGCTGCAGGTCCTCCAGAGAAGCAAAGTGCTGCTCCAGCTTACCCATCGCATCCGGAAATCGCTTCAAATAGTACTTCTGATGCCGATCCTCGGCAGGATAAAAGGCCTCAAAGGGCAGAAGCTCCGTTGCAGGCGCTCTGCCGCTTGCGCTTGCCAGCTCCTGCAAAACATCCAGCGCCGCCTTCCGCTGATTCTCTCCACTGTACAGAAGCAGAGAGCGGTACTGCCGGCCCTTATAGTCATTAATGACCTCTGGAGTATGATGCCTCCAGAAGATACGCAGCAGCTCCTCATAAGAAATCAGGCCGGGATCAAAATAAAGCTCCACACTTTCACTGTGATCTCCCATCTGCCGATAGGTTGGCCCCTTCAGCTTGCCGCCGGCATAGCCCGTCCGGGTGGATATGACGCCTGGCAGCGCACCGAACAATGCCTCCGGGGACCAGAAGCAGCCCATGGCCAAGCGGGCGACTTGCATTTTATCCTTCCGTCCATCATGATCAACCTGTGACAGCGCCATGCTGCATCCCTCCACTTCACCTTAAAGTATTGAACCTGTACACCCAAGGAGCATTGTGACTATGAAAAATCGATTTCGCATCGGAGAGGTCGCCCGGCTGTTTCAGCTGTCCGCTTCGACGCTTCGCTACTATGATGAGGTAGGCATCTTTCAGCCCAAATATACCGATCCCGTCAGCCAGTACCGCTACTATACGGTAGAGCAGTTTCCAGTGCTGGACACGATTATTTTTCTGAAGAAAAACGGCTTCTCGATCCAGCATATCCAGCAGCAGCTGGCCCGGCGCACTCCCGAGAATACGAAAGAGCTGCTGGAACGAAGGCTTCAAGAGGTGGAGCAGGAGATCGCCTCCCTGCAGGCCGCCGCCTCAACCATTCGCAGAAAGGTTGCCACACTGGAGGAGGGGCTGGCACTCCGGGCTCGGCCGAATCTGACCTATCGCTGGTTTCCGGCCCGAGCCATCTCCTACTTCTATAACGACACGCCGATTGATCTGACGCAGCAATTTAATGATTTGTATGTTCGCGATCTGGAGGAGCTATCGTCCGCCGGAATTCGCTACGAGGGCTTTTTTACAGGAGATTTCGGTGCCATGGTCGATCTGGGCAGCCTGAAGCAAGAGGGGGCCGTCCAGTACCGTGCATTGTTCGAGCTGCTTCATGACCGTGCTGCACGCAAGCACACGGAGCCTTCCTATCTAGAGGAAGGGATATATGCCTGTTATCCGCGCAGTGGACCTTATGAAACCCCCAAGGCTGCTTATACCACCCTGCTGAGCACTCTGGAGAAGGACGGATATGTTCCCCGCGGGGCTCCTGTAGAAATCACGCTGCTCGATGAATCGGTCATTCAGAACCATAACGAATATTTAACCTGGATTCAAATCCCTGTCATAAAAAAAGATTGACCTTCAAGTTACTTGAAGGTTTATCATTTCTCTTGTAGCTCATGACAGGAGGAAGCATTCAGATGGAAACTCACCAAAGCTTACAGCAGGACTCCGTTAAGAAGGTGTTCTTTCGTTATTTTTTCCCCTCGCTGCTCGGGATGATGCTCATGTCGGTGAACATCCTGATTGATGGGGTGTTCGTCGGCAACGGCGTCGGCGCGGAGGGGCTGGCCGGCGTGAATCTGGCGATGCCGGTGTTCTCGCTTATTTTTGCTATCGCCCTGTGGATCGGGATTGGCGGAGGCACGCTTTATTCCATTCATATCGGAGGACGCCAGGCGGAGAAGGCGCGAAGCGTCTTCACCCTGGCCGTCACCAGCTCCTTGGCGCTGTCTATCGCGCTCGGCCTCATCGGAGCGTTCAATATTGAAGACATCGCCCTGCTGCTTGGCAGCAATGAGGATACGCTCCCGCATACCTCCGATTATCTCAAGATCCTGTTTCAGCTGGGCTGGCTGATGGCGCTGCAGCAGGTGCTGAGTATCTTCGTCCGCAATGACGGCAGCCCAGGCTTGTCCATGGTGGCACTGGGCTTGACGGCTGTAGTCAATATTGGCCTGAATTATATCATGATTTTTACGCTGGGCCTTGGAGTGAGGGGTGCGGCGCTGGCCACTGTAACCGCCAGCTTCTTCGGCATCCTCGTGTTGCTGATGCATTTTTTCAAAAAGAAGACCCTTCTGGGCAGACTGTCCTTTCAGTGGTCCTGGAGGTCTCTAGGCAGCATGCTTGCCTTCGGCTTCCCCAGCTTTTTTACAGAAACAGGAGTGCTTGTGCTCGTGGCCGGATACAATCTCGCTGTAGTGAACCTGCTCGGAACGAACGGCGTAGCTGCATTCTCAGTCATTAACTATCTGCACAGCTTTATGTTTCTGACTTTCTTCGGTATTGAAGCCGCTCTCCAGCCTATGATCAGCTACTATCATGGAGCGAAGCAGCAGGGGCGGATTCGCGAGAGCGTGAGAATCGGGGAAACAACCTCCCTGATTATCGGCATCCTGCTGCTGACCACGGGTCTGACCGCCTCCTCGCTGCTCGTTTCCTTGTTCGGGCTGGAATCGCCGGACGTGCAGGCGCTGGCGGTACAAGGCATTTCCTTGTTCTTCATCGGCTATCTGTTTCTCGGATTCAACTTCGTCTATCTTACGTACTACCAGTCCATCGGAGAGATCAAGTCCGCCAGCCTGTTAATTGTGCTGAGAAGCTTCGTGTTTCTGCTGCCCTTGCTCTGGTTGCTGCCACGGGTGCTGGGCATTAACGGCGTATGGCTGTCATTTCCCGTTGCCGAGGGACTGGCTGCGCTGCTCCTTCTCTGGTTTCGAAGAACACAGATACTTTCCCCTTAATTGCGGACAGGCTGTCCCCCGGGACCTAAAACCCTTGGGAGACAGCCTGTTATTGTTCACGCACGGTGTATACAAGAATAAGGAGCTTCTATCCCCCTCGGCTTAGCCCCGGGCCCACCTGTTGATGAAATCCGCAAAGCTCTCGGCCAGCTTCGTCACCGCATAGCCATGACCCCGATCCACATGGATCACTGCCGGCTCGCCGTCATTGCCGGTCTCGCGGTAATCCAGCATGATGCAATCATAGCCTGAAGGACCTTGGCCGATCACGACTCCGACTTCAGGGTAGCCGCCCTGCTCAATGATATGGCGGCTGCCAAAGGAGCCGCACAGAGAGTGCTTCTTCTCCCGTCCGATGCCAAGGATGCCGGTGATCTCGATGGCCTGTCCCGGCGCAGCCTCCACGGGGTAGAACCGGTTTCGGGGCGCTCCGCCATTGTGGAGCTTCATCATGGACACGTAGGACTCTGGCAGCTTGAAGACCAGCTCCTCCTCCACGGAAGCGATCAGCTCCTCTGAGGGAGTGTCTAATCGGTACAGCTCTGCCGCCGGAGCGTCATCGTTCCAGAAGCTGAGCGGGTCCTTCTCCAGGTCCAGCGCAGCCGCCGGCTGATAGGTGCGGAAGGATGGAGCTCCGGCTGTCACAGCCTGCTCGGCGGGCTCTGCCTCCTCTTCATCGAGGTCCGGCTCCGCAGACGCTTCCCGCTCCTGCTCAATCCACTCCAGAAACTCCAGCGTATCCTCATCGCCCGGCTCAAGGCGGTCCGCTTCCCGAAAGGCCTGCTCGGCTTCATCATAGCGCTCCGCATAGTAGTAGGCCAGTCCGATCCGGTAATGCCACAAGGGATCCTCCTGCCCTTCCTCCTCGATCCGCAGAAACTGGGTAATGGCATCCTCATAGCGCTCCAGGTTGCTGTACGCTCTGCCGAGCTGGCTGATCAGCTCATAATCCTGTTCTTCAGCCGGAATCTCTTCAATAGCCTCTGCAATGCGCTGGAACTCGTCCTCCTCATGCCAGTCCTCAAGCTGTGTCAATAGCTCTTCTCTCATCCCTTTGCCTCCTACATGTTAGTGCTGTTGCTGTGATTATACCATGTTCTGCCGTCCAGACCAGCACGGACCGCTCCTGCAAAGAACGTGAACCCGGCAGGAATCTGCGTCCTGGCTGTGGAATATAGGGAAGTGAGAAGAAAGACAAGCTGCAGGAGGGAGTCACCATGAAATCCATCACGGTTCAGAGCCTGGCCAACGCCTTTCAACTGGAGGTCTTGGCTGGAAGCGGTCATACCGACCGAAGCATTGCCCGCTCCAAAGTGCACCGGCCGGGGCTGGAGTTTGTCGGTTACTTTGATTTTTTTCCAATGGAACGGGTACAGGTGCTTGGACGCAAGGAGATTACCTATCTGCTCACGCTCACGGTGGAAGAGCGCGTGCTGCATATCCGGAATATTGTTCATTATCATCCACCCTGCTTTATCGTCACGGCTGATCAGCAGGACATTCCGTATCTTACACTGTTTTGTGAGGAGGAAGGCATTCCGCTGCTGCGGACGAAAGAGTCCACGACCGAATTTATCGCGAAGCTCGACCGTTATCTGACGAAGGAGCTCGCACCGGAAATTTCCATCCACGGGGTCTGCCTCAATGTGGCCGGCATCGGTATTCTGCTCCGCGGCAAATCAGGCATTGGCAAAAGCGAAACCGCCCACACCTTGATCCGCCGGGGTCACCGGCTGGTCGCCGACGATATTGTTGTGCTGAAGAAGCTGGGACCGGCTACCCTGCTGGGTACTCATAACGAGACGTCCCGCGAATTTCTCGCGCTGCGCAGCATTGGTCTCATTAATGTGGTGCGGCAATACGGACGCACGGCCTTTCAGGATGAATCCCGCATCGTGCTGGATATCGAGCTGACGTCCTGGCAGGACCGGGCGCTGAACAATGAGCTGGAGGTCGAGCAGAAGTACAGCGATTATCTTGGCGTCAAGGTTCCCTACATCGAGATTCAGCTGCAGCCCGGCCGCGACGTCGGCGGCCTGATTGAAGCTGCTGCGAACAGCTGGTATTTGAAGCAGCTGGGCTACAGTGCGGCAGAAGAGTTCATGAACCGGATTGATAACGGCATGCAGCCGTAGAACAAGTACAGCCTCGAACGCAGGATTGCTGCCTCGAGGCTGTTTTTTGATGTTTTTCATCTTGGCTTTTGTGGCTACAGCAGGTGCATTTTAGCCTCCGCTTCATCCCAAGGAACTGCATATCCACTGCCTTTCGCACAAAAAATCGAGGTGGAAGTATACAACGGATCAGCCTCTTTAATATAGCCCTTGCGCTCAATGACCTCCTGCTCGTTATGACAGTCGCCATAGCCGCCGAACCGAAGCTGCAGCACCCCTTTGCCGTGCGTGAACGAAGCCAGCTCCGTGCTGTAATTCATAAACGTAGACACCGGCACCCTGCCCCGGATGACGACATGGGAAGCCGACATTTCCGGCGCTTCAAAAGTGCCGGAGCACCGCTGAACATCCGACAGCACTCGTCCCATGGCTTCGAGCTCCACCTTGATTTTGAAATCGTAATACGGCTCCAGTAGCACATTATGCGCTTTTTCCAGCCCCTGCCGCAGCGCGCGGAACGTCGCTTCCCGGAAATCGCCGCCATGGGTATGCTCCAGATGACCGGCTCCTTGCAGCAGAGTAATATGCACATCCGTCAGCGGCATGCCAGTGAGCAGGCCATGATGCTCCCGCTCATACAGATGCGTCCGGATCAGATTCTGGTGCCCGCTGCTGAGCTGCTGGACATGGCAGACGCTCTCGAATGTGATGCCGCTGCCCCGCGCTCCCGGCTCCAGCCGCAGATGCACCTCCGCATAATGCCGAAGCGGCTCAAAATGACCGTAGCCGATGACCGGCTCCATAATACTTTCCTTGTACAGTATTTCCGGTGGACCGAAGCTCACTCGTAAGCCAAAACGTTCCTCCACCAGCTGCTGCAGCACCTCCAGCTGAATGACTCCCATCACATGAACATGGATTTCCTTCAGGCTCTCCTCCCAGATGACGGCCAGCGAAGGGTCCTCGGCATCCAGCATGTAAAAGGCCTGCAGCACCTCCTTCACGTTCAGCGATGCCTCAAATATCACCTTGGAGGTCAGTGTCGGCACCATATCATAATGCAGCTTGTTCTTCACAATGCCTACACCATCCCCGGCCGCTGGGCAGGAAAGCCCGGCGGCCGCGAACAGCTCGCCAGCCCGGACCTGCTCGACCATCTGGAGCTTGCTGCCGTTAACTCTTGCCAGACGTGTCACTTTCTCGTACGGATCACTCGCCTCCACACAGCAACGCAGCTCATCGCGCACCGCTAGGATCCCACTCGTTGCCTTGATATACGTCCAGCGGATGCCGCTGTCATCATGGCGGATCTTGTAGACGCGTCCTCCGAAGTCGGCCGCCTCGTCATAATGTGCTGTGGCGAGCAGATGAAGCTGCTCTAAAAACTCTTGTATCCCTTGATCCTGCAGCGCAGAGCCTTGGACACACGGAAAAAGCCGGTGCCCCTTCACCAGGCCTTGAAGTGCCTGCAGCCAGAAGGCCCCGTCCCGCTCTCCGGCCAAATACGCCTCCAGCAGCTCCTCATCCCGCTCGGCCAGCTGTTCAAGCAGAGTCTCCGACTCGCTGAGGCTGTTGTCATCTAGCGGCCCTTCCAGCAGCAGGGCATCCCCGGTCAGATGCTGCCGGATTTCGTCCATCACCCGGGCGACATCTGCGCCTTCCCGATCGATTTTGTTGATGAAGAAGAACACTGGAATAGCGTGCTGATGCAGCAGCTGCCATACCGTTTCGGTATGGCCCTGCACCCCTTCAACGGCACTGACCACCAGAATGGCAGCGTCCATAATGCTCACGGCCCGTTCCATCTCCGGGGAGAAATCGACGTGTCCCGGGGTGTCTACCAGATCATAGACCGTCCCTTGATAGGTCATCATCGCCTGATCGGCAAACACCGTAATGCCCCGTGCCCGTTCAATAGCATGGCTGTCGAGGTACGCATCCTGATGGTCGACACGCCCCCGCTCCTTAATACTCGCTGTATGGTACAGCATCTGCTCGGCCAGTGTGGTCTTGCCTGCATCCACATGTGCGAACATGCCTATGGTTAATCGATTCATTGCTACCTCAACCTACCCTCAGATATCGTTGTGCTCCTGACAATCATAGCATAGCTCCCGGATGCCTTATCTGATTCGTCGGTAAAATATAGCGAGACCCTTGACATATCGAACCCGAGGTACCGATACAGCCAAAAAAAGGCGGAGATTGTGCTCCGCAACGCAAGAGCCTCATTTCTCCACCTCATAAAGAACGTTCACCGCTTCACTAAGCCCGGGTGGCTGCTCCAAACCGGTCTGGCCGGAACGCCTCGTGCCAAGCCTGCATTTCCTTGCCCTCCGCGTAATCGGCCGCCAGTGCCGCGGTGACGGGGCTCAGCAGAATGCCGTTGCGGTAATGTCCTGCCGCAAACAGCACGCGCTCCGCCTGGGGCAGGCGGCCCAGCAGCGGGCGGCCATCCAGCGTGGACGGGCGCAGGCCCGCCCAGCGGTGGAACGGCTCGGCCTGCTCCAGAGCAGGCAGCACCTTCTTGTTCCACTTCAGCAGGCGCTGGATGCCCTTGTCCGTCACGCTGGTATCGAACCCCGCAATATCCTCGGAAGCTCCGCACACCAGAGTCCCATTGCTCTTCTGCACCAGATAGCCCTGATTGCAGAACACCATGTGGCGCAAGGGCGTGCGCTCCTCTCCCCAGGCATACGCACAGATCTGTCCCCGGATCGGCTGAACTGGAATCCGAATGCCCAGCTCATCTGCCAGCTCGCCTGCCCAGGCTCCCGTGCAGACCAGCAGCTGGTCTCCCTGAAAGACTTCTCCACCTTGGGCCACTGCCTTGATGCCCTGTTCCCATTCCTTCAGCTGCACCGCTTCCAGTCCCTCCCGAATGAGAACCCCGGCCTTGAGGCAAGCATCCTTCAGCGCAGCCACAAAATCCGGTGCATAGATATGGCTCTCCTCCGGTGTCCACAGCGCGGCTGCCACTTGAGGCGACAAGCCGGGCTCCGCTTCCCGCAGCTCTGCTCCCTGCAAAATAACGGCGCTTGAGCCATACTCCCGCTGCCAATTCATGCGGCTTCTGAGGCCTAGCAGATCCGCTTCATGATAGACCGCATACAGGCTGCCGCAGGCGGTATATTCAAAATCGCGGCCCGACAGCTCACGCACGAGCTGCTGCCAGGCCGGATACCGGTTCAGGCTTTCCCGGCAGAGCATGAAGAACTCATCCGGATACTCCGGATTCTCGGAATACGGGGCCAGCATGCCAGCCGCCGCGCCGGAGGCCTGGCCGCCGCAGATTCCGGTCTCCAGCAGCTGGACCCGGGCTCCGCGAAGCCGTAGCTCCAGCGCACAGGATAAGCCGACAATGCCGCCGCCCATAATGATCCAATCGTTCATGGGGTCCTCCTAGCTCCCGAAGTCGCCGGCGGAAGCAGGCTTCAGCATCATGGACTCCAGGCCGCTGCTTGCAGATGCATAGCGCTTCTTCGGCACCCGGCCGGATAGGTAGGCCAGCCGCCCGGACTCAATCGCAAGCTTCATCGCCAGCGCCATGCCGACCGGATCCTTAGCCTTCGCTACCGGCGTATTCATCAATACCGCAGAGGCGCCCAGCTCCATCGACAGCGCTGCATCGCTCGCGGTGCCAAGGCCTGCGTCCACAATGACCGGAACCGATGCTTCCTCGATAATCAGGCCCAGGTTGTACGGATTCAGGATGCCCAGGCCCGTGCCGATCGGCGCTCCGCCCGGCATAATCGCGGCCGCCCCCGCCTCCTCCAGCCTGCGGCAGATGACGGGGTCATCTGAAATATAAGGAAGCACCGTAAAGCCCTCCTTGACCAGCTGCTCTGTCGCCCGGAGCGTCTCGATAGGGTCTGGCAGCAGGGTTTTGTCGCTCGCGCTGATCTCGACCTTAACCCAGTCACTGAGACCGGACGCCCGCGCCAGCCTTGCAATCCGGACTGCCTCATCGGCGGTACGGGCTCCCGATGTATTGGGCAGAAACGTGAATGAATCCGGCTCCACATGCTGCAGGATCGAGTCATCCTCCACCGACTCCAGATTGACTCTGCGAATCGCAAACGTCAGCACCTCGGCTCCCGAAGCCGCAATCGCTTCCTGCTGCACGAACGGACTCGGAAACAGCCCTGTTCCGAGAAAGAAGCGCGAGGTCATCTCGCAGTCTCCAATACGCCATGTATCCTTGAGCATATCTCTAGCCCCCTCCCACAAAATGAACCAGCTCAATCACCATGCCCGGCGAAACCGGAAAAGCTTCCCACTCCTCGGTCACCAGCACATGGCCGTCCACCTCGGCTACCACCGGCTTGCCGCTCAGGCCAAGCCGGTCGATCACCTCCGCCATCGTCCGGGCATCCACCTCACGCTCGCCGCCGTTAATTATCAGCTTCATACTCCTTGGCCTCCTTGATCCAGCTTGGCCAAGAATGCCCGGCACGTGCCCGCCACATTCTCACTGCCGACAATTTCACTGACGGCACAGATGCGCGTTGCGCCCGCACGGATCACCTCGTCCACATTGCTCAGCTTAATGCCCCCAATCGCCACAAACGGGACCCGGCTCTTCTCCGCCACCTCGCGAATATACGATAGTCCGACCGGAGCCACCACGTCCGCCTTAGTCTGTGTGGCGTACACCGGCCCCGCGCCGATGTAATCTGCTCCCTGCTGTCCCGCCAGCAGCGCTTCCTCCACCGCATGGGTGGAAATGCCGATAATCTTGTTCCCTACCCGCTGACGCGCCTGCAGGATCGGCATATCTCCCTGTCCCAGATGAATACCATCGGCATCGGTTTCAAGAGCCAGCTCCACATGATCATTCACGATAAACGGAATGCCGTATTTGCGCGTCAGTGCCCGCAGCGCCTTCGCTTTTTGCAGCAACTCATCCTTATGACTTGTCTTGTCCCGAAGCTGAATAATATCGGCTCCTCCCTGAATCGCTTCCTCCATGACCTCAAGAAGGCTCCGTCCAGGGTGAAAATTCTCGCCTGTAATAGCGTACAGCCTGAAATCTGGCATCATTTGCTTCCTCTCCCCTGTCACGATTGTTTAATGGCCCACATAACGGGCATACAGACTCTTCGCCCGAACCAAATCATCGGTTCCCTGAATGAGCACCCGCCCATCGGCGAACAGCACCAGCCGCTCCCCATCGGCTAACGACGCCCGCAGCAAGTACTCATTCACCTTCAGCTCACGCACGGCAGGTCTTAGCCGCTCCTCCCACACCGACAGGGAGAACGGCTCGTGGCCCGAGATTTGTACCGACTCCCGGCCGCACAGGCTGAGCTCTGTATTGGCCTCCTGCGTAAGCGCAGGATATTCATGAAGTCCGCAGCATGGACATTGCTCCCTGGCCTTGCCCAGCTTCATGGCATGGTACTGGTTATGCCACACGTCCATCGTAATGAGGCTCTCTCGCCGCGCCCCGGTGTCCCCGACGAGATATTTCAGCGCCTCCACCGCCTGGTAGGAAGCCACAATATCAACGATGGGCGAGATGACCCCGATCGTATCGCAGGTCTGGCCGCCAGAGTCTGCGGACTGGATGAAGCAGCGCAGGCATGGCGTAACGCCCGGCACCAGAATGGCGCTCATGCCCCGCGAGCTGACCGCTCCCCCATATACAAAAGGAACGCCGTGCTTGAAGCAGGCATCGTTCAGCAGAAAGCGGGTGTGGAAGTTGTCCGTGCCGTCCAGCACCAGCTCCATTCCCTCCAGCAGCCCTTCCACATTATCAGGCGTTACGTCCGTGAATACGGCCTCAATCTGGATCTCGGAGTTGATGCGCGCCAGCTTGTTTCGGGCCGCAATCACCTTGGGCAGCGCCTGCGCCGCATCCTCTTCATCAAATAGCATCTGCCGCTGCAGATTGCTGGGCTCTACATAATCCCGGTCCACCATACGTACATGGCCTACCCCCGAGCGGACCATATGGTTCGCCAGTACCGTGCCCAGTGCCCCCATGCCGACAATCAACACCCTGCTGGCTTGCAGCTTCTCCTGACCTGCAGCACCCACCTGCGGGAACAGCATCTGCCTGGAATAACGCTCATTCATACTCATGTTCCTTTCTGTGCTGGATATTGATGCAGCAGATCTACACGCTGAAATATGCAAAAAAAGCCATTCGAGAATACACGAATGGCTTGAACAATTCGAATGGACTTCTCTACGCCAGCATTACCTGGATCAGATGAACGGTCCGGAGCACAAGGCTCCCATCTCAGCCGGACTTCATCCAGCACCCGCGCTATTCAGCTCTAAATGTAGCATAACGAAACCGTGAGATTTTGGCAACCTTATCCTCAGGATTGTGCTGCCGCCGCGGCCCAACCTTTGGCTCGCTACGTACAAGCGTCCATACAAGTGTGCGCTGATTCGAATAAAATGCTCATGTAACCGGTGTACTGGCGAGAAAGGAGGAAGTGTAGTGACGTACACAGCAGCAAAGCAGTGGATCGGGCAGCCGGTCTGTCTGCTATTGGACGATGGAAGCTACTGCATCGGAACCCTGGAGACACTAACCAAGAAGCATGTCACGTTATCTCAGGCCACGGGAAGCCCGCCGAGACACCCTAATCCCCGCAAACGCAAATCGAAGAAACGCGCAAAGAAACGGGCATCCACCTCCGGCCTGTTCGGTCCGATGCCGGGCTTCGCAGGAGGAGGGCCGATGTTTGGCGGCTATCCCGGCCTCACCCCGTTCGGATACGGCGGGCGCCCGCCAATGGGAAGCCCCGGCCCTGGCGGGCCGTCGTTCGGGGGCTACCCTGGAGGGCCAGTGTTCGGGCCTCCGGGGCGCCCGCCGCAGGGCAATCCCGGTGGAACGCCGGAGAGCAGCGCAACGGCAAATCCATCTGGAGCAGGCGCGGCGGGCGGCATGGGCGGCCTGTTCAATACGGTCAACCGTTATATGCCGATGATCAAGATCGGAATGAACGTCGTCAAGAGCATCTGGCCTTTGGTCGGTATGCTCAGCATCTAGTCACCCACGACAGCGCCTTGAGAAGCATGAAAAAACCTCCCCTGCACCGGGTTTCACGCTCTGACCCGTCATCCGCAAGGGAGGTTCTTGTTCTATGGCAGCTGGACTTTGAACTTGCTGTTCTCGGCAAAGGTTCTGGCTTCGTATCGAAGCTCGGACGGCTGGTCGCCCTTTTGGATATGGAACGCGATCCATCCCGATTTCTTTCCGTTCGGTGCCAGATCGCCATGACCCAGCTCATCATGTTGATCTTTTGTATCGATGAAGAAATAATTGTCTTCTATTTCACCAGATGAGGTGACCACGCTAAAGCTGGCCTGGCTGTAAGCATAGTCCTCATTGCCTGTATTATGAATGTCTGCATTCACGATATAAAATTCCTTGCCGTCATCCGCGGGCACCTTATCGCTTAACTGCGATTGGCGCTCACCTACCGTGAAGGTATATGTTACACCTTCAAATTTAAAAGGCTGTCCTGCCACGTATCCACCCTCTCCAGCTGGAGCTTTGGCTTCACTCTGGTCCCCGCTTCCCCCTGCGGACACAACCGGCGTGACGCCGAGGATGTCTCTGAGCGCCGCGACCTCCTGTTTCAGATCTTCCACTTCTTTCTCAAGGGAAGCCGTATCCCCGGACGAGCACCCTGCAAGCAGTACAGCAGACGCCATCATGGGCAGTATAAGCTTTTTCATCATGTTGTCCTCTCCTCTAGCTAGCGATTCAGCAAGCATTGTTCAAATTAACATTGGTAGTCTACTACAGAATTCGGCACTCCAACAGTAAATTTTTCCTATCTCGGTGAATTTCAAATCTTCTGTTTCGACTCCCCATTAAAAAACCTATGTATAGACAGTCACCCATTCCGCTCCTTCTTAATATCGTATCGGTATAAAGAAGGAGGGAATACTAAGTGGAAATCCTCGTGGATAAAAAAGAGCTGGAGGCGCAGCTGGACACCCTGCCTCCCTGGAAGCGGGAAGCCTTCACATCCTTCGCCTCCATCATTGCGGACAGTGACAATACGTATCCCTGCATTCCGGGAAGACAGGGCTTTCTGATGAACCATCTGCGGTACGCATTTATCGGCGATCCCCGGAATCCCGGCTCGGCCGAACAGCTGGCTCAGGCGCTCGGAGCCTACGGCGAAATATCCCGCAGCACCGGTAACTACGCTTCATTAGCGGTATTTGTGGAGACGCCAGAAGAGCTGCTGCAGGATAGCACTGTCGAGGATTATCGGTCGCTGTTCTGGAAGCTTTTGAATGAGGTCACCTCACTGGATCCCCGGGAGTGGCCCGAAGGCATCCCGACCGATCCGACCGATCCGGGCTGGGAGTTCTGTTTTCAGGGGGAGCCTTACTTTGCATTTTGCGCGACCCCGGCGCATGTGGAGCGGCGAAGCCGTCATTTTCCGGGCATGCTGCTGGCGTTTCAGCCCCGCTGGGTGTTTGATGAGATGAACGCCTCCACCGTGCTGGGTCGCAAGATGAAGCAGCTGATCCGCAAGCGTCTGGTGGAATACGACGGGTTCCCCGGTCATCCCGATCTGAAATGGTACGGCCAGGATGACAATCATGAATGGAAGCAATATTTTCTCAGCGATGATAACAGCAGCCCATCCAAATGCCCGTTCACCCGGATGAAGCAAACCATATCCCGTATTCTCAAGTAGCTTTTCGCACCAGGGGCAGTGTCATGCAGCGGATGCCGCCGCCGCCTTTTTCGAGCTCTGTGACGTCCACTTCAATAATGTTTTTCTTGTCCAGCTTCTCATGGCGAGTCAGCATCTGCTTGTGTGCATCCTTACTGATCAGCAGCGTCTCGGGGTTTACATTCAGGAAGTTAATATCCGGTACGGTCTTGCAGTCCTTGATCCAGTACACCTCAAAGCCGTGGCGCTTCAGGAATTGCTCCGGCATTTCGTACCGCGCGCCGCTTCGGGTCAGCACATGAAGCGGAAAGTAGCGCACATAGCTTTTGGACAGAATGAGATCCTCATGAGCCACATTGCAGTTCATATCCAGGTGCAGGGTATCAGGACGGCGCGGCAGATCTATGATACCGATCTCGGAGAAGCCGGCCTGAAACAGGGTATCCTTGATCACGTCTACACTCGTGATGTTGGATCTAAGGCCCACGTTAATCCAGACGGCATCCTGGTTCAGCACGAGGCAATCCCCAAACTCCAGGGCAGGCATATTATTATTAGCCGTGATGTGAAACTGCTTCGGGAACCATGTCTCCAGCAGCCGGTGTGCATGGATATACTCCGGCCGGCGCATAGAGATGCCCGGCTCGCCTGGAAGGATGATCTCGCCGAATACACAGGCCAGATCCCGCACAAAAAACCGATTGATCAGCTGCCGGCTCAGCTGGCTCTCCTCCTCCGTCAGCTCGGTAGAATAATCAATAATATGGACGCCTTCGGCCCGTAAGGTATCCCGCACGCTGGCAAAGCTTTCATGAGCCTTGGCTTGATCGACAGGCGCATTCCATTGTACATCCTCTGCCGTTTGTAAATCCGGAACATCCAGTACCGATGGCGAGCATAGCAGCACGGCCTCCAGTTCGCCGTGCTCGGACCTGCAGCTGGGCTGAATGGGCTTGGTGGGTAGCATGATTTGACCTGCCTTCCTTCAGTTGATCTGCTTTTATCGTGGCTCAAGAGCGTTATTTTATGTACACAATGTTCATGCATGGATATGTGAAACCGGGAGAGGATAGAGGGGAACATCACTCAACTCAAGGAGGAACACACCATCCATGCATATGCAGAATAACAGCCCCCAGTCCGCCATGACACCGAACATGCAGCCCGGCACATCGCAGTTTAACAATCACGGGGGGCATGAGATTTTTGACGCTCATGAGGTGCTGGCCGGCATGATCAATATGCTGGATCAGTATCAAATGTACCAGCAGCACATCCAGGACCCTGAGCTGAAGGGAATCAACGAGCGGCAGCACAGCTTCGTCATTCAGGCGTACAACACTATGGTAGACTCCTTCTCCACAGGGCAGGACCCAAGAGTGCCCACGCAGCAGTATACAATGACGCAGAATAACGAGATCGTGTACGGCATCAAGCCCAGCCAGCCGAAGAAGCCGAATGCCTCGGTCAATCAGCTGTCTGATCAGGGGCTGTCGGCTTATATGCTAGGCAACACGAAAGCCCTGGCTACCCTGCTCGCCATGACCGCGCTGGAGATGACTAACCCGGTATTGCGCCGCATTATGGCGGACAGTGTGCCGAACTTTATCGAGATGAGCTATGAGATCTTCCTGTATCAGAACAAGCATGGCTACTATCAGGTGCCGCAGCTGATGCAGCAGGATATGAACAGCATGCTGAACGGGTACACCAAGGCCCCGCAAACGGGACAAGGTATGCACTAGAGTCCGGGAACACCCGGACAGCTATAATAGACAGGCGCGTTACGCAGGCCTGTAACGCTGCGGACTAGCGGTTCGTCACAGGCGCCGTGCCGGTTCTCTATAACAGCAGCCCCGCGAAGTGGAAGCACTTTTGGCGGGGCTGCTTGTTATTTTGAATTAATGAATAGGGTCCTTGGTCATAATCTGGCCGTTCACACCGACAAATATATATTTTCCATGGGCTTTAACACCATCGGTCATCAGCCTGTTATGAGTCCGGTCAAGCTCAGAATCAGCATCTGGCAGCCGAGATTCCTCCCATTTCACTCCATCCTTAGAAAGGTAATAGGAATTATAGATCATATATTCTCCGTTTATTTCCTTCACAGAATCATTAAAGGCAAAGAACTGACCGTCAAATGCGGTCACAAACTCGAAACGATCATTGTAATCCAGTCCTTGTCCTGCCTTGGACCACATCTTGCCATCCCTGGATACCCACATTTTTGTAGCATCATAGGGATAAACGGCAATATAGCTCTTCCCATTCCAGGCGATGTGGACCTCACTTACATTCAGCCGCGCGAGCTCGGTCCAGGCCGTACCATTGGTGGATTGCATGATTTTTGTATACTGCTTCCCATTATTGTAGATTTGAAAGGCAGCTATGACCCGTTTTCCATCCCATACCATAGAGGTTAGCCAGGTTCCGGACGAACTGACGCTGCCTGCTTGCGTCCATTTCAGACCGTCCTTCGACGTGAACACGCCATTGACTTGATCTGATGCGACAAAAAATGTTCCCGTCCAAGCAATTTTTCTCAAGCCTCCATATGAATGTTTGAAAGGGACGCGTACAAACTTCCAGCTTGCCCCATCCGAAGACACGTACACCCCGCCATTGCCGACTGCAACAAATCGGTTTGCCCCCCAAGCCACATCGAATAGATGGGCTCTTCCCTGTTTCTTATCAAAGGAGAACGGGTTGCTGCTATTCCACTGCGTCCCGTTCAGCGTGTAAATCACACTGCCGTTCAGGCCAACGGCTACCGTTCTTTTCCCGTTGGTGGCAATAGCGCTGAAGTCACTGCTTCCAGCTAGTCTGTAGCTCCACTTCTTGCCGTCACTCGTAAATATGGAATAAATGCCATCCGAGAGACCTCCATCCATATTATTGGAGCCAACACCGGCAAATCCGCCGGTTACCGGATACATCGTATATACGTAGGGCACATGAGATATGTCCTTCTTGGACCAGGTGGTTCCGTTGCTTGAGGTGTATAGAACCTGCTCTCCATAGCTGAAATTGGATCCAAACCCGATCGCCATGTAATTGCTTCCGCTTTTATAAATGGATTGCAGCGACACCCCGCTTGGCGACTTACTTTGTTTCGTCCAGGACACTCCGTCCTTGGAGGTATATATACCGTTGCCAACCCCCAGGTAATGCTTCCCGGTCCAGACCAAATCGTTAATGCCCGCCTTTGTATCCAGCGGCTTAGCAGTCCATTTCACGCCATCCTTGGACATGTACACTTTTTTCTCTTCGTGCCCAAGAATAAAGTAAGTGCCGTTGACATACTTCACAGGACGGGATCCATAAGAAGCGCTCAACTGGAGCGTCTTGGTCCATGCTTCACCGTTGCTCGAGGTGTATACGTGATTTCTTCCTACAGCAACAAATTGCCCTTTACCCCAGATAAGGCTCACGATTGGCTCACCCGGCTCAAAGGACAGCTTGCTCCACGTTAAGCCATCCTTCGACATAAAGGCCTCGGATGGTGTATGCCCAGCATTTCTTGCATATTTTGTATTGGAGCCAAACATCACATATTTGCTGCCATCCCATTCAATAGCAGTCAGGTGGTAGTTCCCGAATGAAGACAATGCCTTCCAGTCCCTGCCGTTCTTAGACTTCATAATGGTTCCGTTCGGACCGACAGCGATATATTCCTGGCGTCCGATTGCGAGTGCATAAGGGGGTTGGGCAATGAAGGTCTCATTCATCGTCCAGCCCTCGCCCAAGGAATACGGCGACTCCTTTAGAGAAATGGATTGAATGCCTTCCGCAGCTACCTCGGGCATTTCCATATTCCTGAAGAAAGGCAGCATTAAGATCATACACAGAAGCAGAATTGTTACTTTTTTTACAGACATGGTTTCCTCCGGTTCATCTAATGGTGTAAAAACTAAAGCTGTCATGCTGTAGTTCTAGTTCTATAGCAAGCCAACCTAAGTCTCCATGCCTATTATATGACTTTAGAATCACCCTTTAATGAGTCTATCAGATCATTTGTAGTGCATTATACCCTTCAGCCTGTTATCGCCGGATAATCCAGCCGGTCAGACCGCGCTTTATCGCCTTCTTTAACCATGCCCGCCGCTCCAGTCTCTTGACTCCTTCCAGACTTCGATGCTGGAAATAATATTTTCTGCGAAAATCCGTCAGAATCCATCCCGTCCGAGGCTCGCGCAGGTATTTGTATTCCCTGGTGACTTCGGGGATTGGCGATCGGACAAGCCGCTTGGAGCTCCTAAGCTCCGGGACCGATTTCTCTTGTAACACAGCGGCGGCGCGAGTCAGCAGGCTGGCATATTCCTGCAGAAGAGGCTGGATGACCTCCAGCAGCTCCGGACTCATGCGGTGCAGATGGTGTGTCAGCACCTCGGGCTGATCTGGCTTGAACCCGCTGAGGTGAACAAATACGACCGGCTTACCGTCCACCCAATACCGGCCATCCTCACGGTACAGCTCCCGCTGGAACATATTCCAGTGCGCAATATTGTACTGGGGCGCATCCAGCCTCCGGAAATCCTCGGCGTAATGGTGAACCAGCATAGGCAGCAGCTTCTGGTCGCAGAACATTCTCCGGCTCAAGTCATCGAAGCAGTAAATTTCAAACCGGCTGATGAGCCAGTCCAGCATTTCTAAAGAGCGTTCATGCTGCCTAAACATCCAGAAGCCGCTGTTATACAGCCCTACCTGCAGCAGCTGCAGATCATCCGGCTGCTGACCATCCAGCGGCAGCGGCTTCGTAATATGCGGTGTGAAGCTGAACAGGCAGGTATCCAGCAGGCTCAGCGCCTCGTCGAACGACGAGGTGACATAAATGTCGGAATCCAGATAGATGACCTTACTGCTGTTGTAATGCAGCATCAGGTGCTTTATCCATGATGGCCTTACCGCATTGCACAATTCAAATGCATTGTAGTAAATGACCATCTGGTCCAGATTGTGAATGTCCAGCTCCTCGAGCAGAACGACCGTATACGGCAAGTCCGCAGGGAGGTCGCTCACGGAATCGGCGTCAATCACCAGCGCAAAGCCTTGGTAGTCCTGCTGGTGCTTCGCCAGCGATTGAAACAGCACCGCAGCCTGGTCCATATAGTCCATTGTAATGACGGTACAAAAGGCGATCATGTCTGATCCTCCTGCCCTGAACGCTCTACTCTGTCACCGCCTCGCAGCACTTCTTCCATTTCCTGCTGAAAATGATCCGCCATGCGAGACAAGGTAAACCTGCGAGACTGCTCCAGCCCGGCCTTTATCCTCTGCTGCCGATGTTCATCCTGCATCAGCTGCTTCACGCCCTCCAGAATCGAGGCCGCATCGCAGGGATCTACATAGATCGGAGCCTCACCTCCGACCTCCAGCAGAGCGCCCTGACCGGAGGTAACCACCGGACAGCCGAGGGACATGGCCTCCAGCACCGGCAGCCCAAACCCTTCATACAGGGAGGGGAATAATAATCCCTCCGCATGGCGGTACAAGTACACCAGCACCTCATCCGGCGCTTCCACGAAGGTCACTCGCTCCTGCAGGCCGAGACGTCCCAGCAGATCCTGCTCCCACGGATTGCTTGGTCCCGTACAGACCAGCTGCAGGTCTCTCTCCTCCTCCCGCAGCCAGCGGGAGAGAGACTGCAGCAGGAAACGGAAATTTTTGCGACCGGTACGGTCTCCTACAAACAGCAAATACCGGGAAGGCAGGCCCTCTACTGCTCTTTCCGCCTTCAAGGACAGCAAATTTCCGGTATGGATCACCGTCATATGAGGCTGCTCTGTCCCCGTCAAAGACACGATATCCTGCGCGGTCTGATGCGAAATGGCAAACACCTTACTCACCCGGTGGATCAGGCTTGCCAGCCGATCGGCATTACTGCCTGCAGGATCATACAATCCGTCAGGACCCAGCACACAGCGCATCGTATCGTGGACGACCATGAAGGAAGGCTTGCCACCAGGCAGGTCGTTCAGAAAGGAATCCTCGAACACGGGCGACGTCATGAACAGCGCATCGTAATGTCCCTGCTTCACCTTTTGGCGGTACCACGCCTTGGACATCTTGTTTACGAACGTATAGAGCTTGCCGCCATAAGGCAGTCGGTCCAGAAGCGGCTTGGCGCGATCCAGCCACTGAAGCCTGCCCGAGATAAAGTCGCTTTGTGACCGCAGCAGCGGCAGATCCATCTCTACCCCTCTTCGCTCCAGCTCTTGAAACAGCGCGCTATAGTAGCGGACCATGCCGCACCGGCCATAGAAAAAAATCTCCGGATCTATCAATACCTTCATGTTGTCCCACTCCCACTTCACTTTCCTGCTGCGTAAGCTTACAGTGACGACTTCGACCCGCCCGGGTAGTCTGTCATCTCAAACGTATACTTCTCTATGAATACCTGCCGCGCCTGATCCGAGAGACGAAAGGCCAGCTCCGGCGATTCCGCCAGCCGCTCACAGGCCGCCGCGAACTCTCCGGCGGTCTCGGCCGGCACATAATGCTCCTGGGGCGTTAAGCCTAGCCCGTATACCGACTCCCCTGTAGCCACGATCGGACGCCCGAAGCCCATCGCTTCCAGAATCTTCAGCTTTGTGCCGCCGCCGGCATGAAGCGGCGAGACGACGATATAGCTTGGGCGGTATACCTCTTCAACCCGCTCAACCCGTCCATAGTAATGGACGCCCTCGCTGTCATTCAGCCATCTTCGCAGGGTCTCGCTGCTCGTATGTCCCGCTACATGAAGTGTCCAGGCCGAATGGACTCTTCTCAGGCGGGGCAGCACCTCCCGAAGCAGCCAGGAGACCGCCTCTTCATTCGGGAAATAATCGAGCGAGCCGATAAACAGCAGGCTACGAGGTGTATCCGGAAGCGGAAGGCGCACCGGCGTGCCGGCCAGACGATTAGGCATGACTTGAAGGCGCAGCTGCGGCAGCCTGTGCTGGAGCAGGGCCTGATCCTCCTCCGAGCAGACATACACGGCTTCAAAGTCGCGCCCCATCCGCTCCTCTTCCCGCTTGAAATGCATTCCCCGAAGCATATAGAGGAGAGATCTTGGCCATTGCCCTTCTTGCCGGTACAAGCGCGCGATTTTGTAATGCGTCGAGGATTCCATATCGTCCAGGTCCAGCTCCATCGCCGGACAGCTTGTCAGACGCTGCAGGTATACAGCGTACTCTCTCAGATAGAGCCGGAAGCATACGATCTTGTCCAGCTTCATACCGCTGTAATAGGTTCTTAGCTGCTCCTGCTCTTCCTCTCCCATTGTCGGCCAGCCGGACAGAGAGGCATGAGAGATTTGTCCACTGCACAGAGATACGAGCGCTTGACATAGCTGCTTTCCCCTGGAGTGCTCTTTCGGGCTGGCATGGATATAGCGAAGCCGGGGGTGAAGCCTCAGCATGGCATGGTCAGGGGGAGCCTGACTGCCTGAGAGAACGACAAGCATATGAACCTCATAGCTCTCCTCCAGCTTCTGTGTCCACTGACAAGCCCGCTTCTCTCTGCCGGCTCCGTTCGGATCGGGAAACACCGGAGAGATCAGCAATAGCCGGGGACGCGGCGCAGCGCAGTCCGTCACGTTGTCCGGGCCTGCCAGAGGCAGGGCATTATGCGTTGTCCTGCGCCGGTATTGAGGTGGCAGAGGCACTCTCCTCCGGCCTTGTGAACAAGGCACCTCCGGCGGCCGAACTGCCAAGCTCGGCCGCGATGTCAGCAGATCCATGGAAACTCCCCTTCCTCTATAGCTCAATGACCTGGGTGGCAAACGCTTTAGCATTTTCTTTCCGGTGCGAGATGAACACGACCGCGCCCTTTCCCATGGCATGACAAATGCTGGACATCACCTGCCGCTCGGTCTCTTCATCCAGCGCGGAGGTCGCTTCATCCAGCAGCAGCAGACGCGGCTGATGATACAGCGCCCGCGCGATGCCCAGCCGCTGCCGTTGTCCGCCAGAGAGGAGGATGCCGTTGTCCCCGGCCAGCGTGTTGAGCCCCTGGGGCAAGCTTCGGACCAGGCTCTCCAGCTTCACCAGAGACAGCACCTTCATCATCCTCTGCTCATCCGCCCTCTCCTGCGTAAAGCTGATATTCTCCGCAATCGTCCCGCTCAGCAGCGCCGTCTCCTGCGGCACATACGCAATCCCCCCTGCACCCGGCTCTATACTTCGTGAGGTATGCATCTGGCCCCGGGAGGGCGGGATGAAGCCGGCGAGAATCATCATGAGCGTGCTTTTGCCCCGGCCGGAATCCCCGGAGATCGAAATGCGGTCACCCTCGCAGATGCTCACAGACAGCTGCTTCATCATCGCCCTGTCGTCTTCGTAGGCAAAAGAAATTCCCTCCAGTCTCAGCAGCTCCGGCTCTTGAAGGGACACGCTGTGAGAAGGAGCTTCAGCTCCCTGCTCCCCTTGTGCAAGCTCCTGCTTCAGGATACTCAGCTGGCTGTGTGTCCCTTCCAGCTCGGCGTAGGAGGAAATGAGCAGGGACATGGACGGAATCAATCGGCGGGACAAAATGGTAAACGACGCCAGGCCGGCAATAAGCTGCGGTGTGCCAGCCTGATCGACCGAAATAACGTACAGAATGCCGAGTCCGATGGCCAGGGTGAACAGCGATTCCAGAGCGATTTTGGGGATATGCGGCAGCACCGACAGGGAGATCTTGGCCTGACTGAGCCGGTCCAGCTCCTTGACCGCCCGCTCCTCCATCACCTTTTCGGCTCCAAATACCCGAATCTCCCGAAACAAATTCAGATTCTCATGCAGGCGGTTATAATAGCTCTGCTCATGCACGTTATGCTCATGGGCAGCCCGGTTGATCCGGGGCTTCATCACCCGGCTCGTCAGCCGGCCGAACAGCAGCAGCACCGCGAGCCCCGCCAGCACCGCTCCCGGAGCCAGAACCAGCATCGTTCCCGCCAGCAGCACCAGATTCATGACCGAGCCGATAAAATTAAAAAACACCTGGTACGAAAATGCACTGTCCAGCGCCGTTGCGGTCAGATGCTTTGCCTTCACGGCTCGGGTCCCGGCGGTGAAATCCTTCCAGGACATATTCATGTACATATGTAACAGCCGGCTCGAATACTCCCGGTACAAACGCTGGGTGAAGGTGCGGGACTGCCACACGGAAATATATTCAAGGATTTGCCTGAGGAGCGTTACCCCAATGAACAGCCCCATGAGTTCAGACAGATCCTCTTGCCCGAAGGACCATCCTCCCATCGCGGCAGGCTCTGCCTGCAGCGTCATTACGAGGACGTAGGTCACGTATACGATCAATAGATCCACAGCCGGCAGGACGCAGGCCAGTCCCAGTGCCAGCTGCAGCCTGGACTTCAGCGCCGCTGGAGCCGCTGCATAAATTTCCCGCAGCCGGTAGCATTGCGCCTTCAGCTTCAACACCTCAGTCATGCCACGCCCTCTGTATGCGGCGGAAGAAAAGAGCCAGGTTCTCCACCCGATTTCTCCAGACCTCTCTCTGATACACGCTCCGTGCATAAACCTCATCCTGCGGCAAAAAAGGACGTCCCAGCGCGCTGTAAGTGCTGCTGCCGTGCGCGATAAAATGCGGCGTCAATCGCCCTGCATGAAAATACGTGAAATCATTGCGTTCCTTGTTCCACCACAGATGGCTCCATAAATGCAGACTGTATACATTCTCCGGCAGCTCCACCTGCTGGTGGAACAGACGGCGTATGCCCTCCCGGCTCCAGTCCAGATGGAAAAAGGACGACTCCGGCTCCACATGAACAAGCTCCGGAAAGCTGCGGCTGAGCCGGTACGGCAGAAACGTCGAGTGCGCACTCCACGAGCCATCAAATTCCTGCATGATGGAATCCAGCCAGTACTGAATAAAGCGCGAGCCCGGCTCCGCCATAATCAAAGCGTTGCACAGCGAGCCGCCGGCTTCCCGGGCAGCGGAAACGTTCAGATCCACTTTTTCATGGCCCATGACACAGGGATGGCGGTACAGCTCTTCCGGAATCGGCCTCACAAACATCGTATCAATATCTGCATACACCCCGCCGTATTCCAGCAGCATCTCCAGCCGGGAGATGTCAGACAGGTGCGCATAACGGTATTGCTCAAGCGAAGGGTCTTTATAATCATAGGCGGCCATAGATTCATCCTGCTGAATGGGGTGTAGCACCAGGGAATCCTTGATACGGTCCCACCACTCCCCATACGGAAGGTGCTCATAGTGAAAATACACCCGTTCCGGCCGGTTCACCTCTATACAGGAGGCAATCGCCATATAGTGCGAGAGATGGAAGGGCTCGGTCTGCGGCTTCAAGCCGAACACAAAGTGAAACACCTTGGGAATCATCGTCATGGAAAAAGCACCTCTATGCATGTATTGGCAATACGCTCAGGATGGAAGGCACGCGACACCTTGTCCCGAAGCTGCCCGCCTTTATGCTTCGCCCGGGACGGGTCCTGATAGATTGCCCGTAATACCTTGCGTACCTCCTGCTTGTCCACCGCCGCCCATTGCTGCTCCTGGGTATAGGAGCCTTTGCCGAACGCGGTGGCCACACGCTCCAGCTGGAACGGCAGCAGATAAGCATCCTCCGGAGACAAATAATCCAGCTGTCCGCCGTGGGAGGTCATCACAACGGCCTTGCCGTACCAGGCGGCTTCATACGCGCCCATACCCCAGCCTTCGCCGCGCGTGCAGGAGACGAAGCAGTCTCCCTGCTGATGCAGCCAGGCGAGATCGCCGGCACACCATTCCTTCGTCACATGCAGTATACGTCCTCCTTCAGGCTGCGCTTCCGTCAGCTTCTTCAAGCTGGAGCTGCTGGAGTCAAAGGTCGGCCGGAGAAACAGCTTCTTCCAGCTGCGGCGGCAGGTCGTCCAGTCCAACGCGTCTGTCTTTAAGAGAAGGACGGCCTTCTCATCTTGGTGAAACTCCTCCCGAAAAGCCTCGATCAGCAAAGGCTGGTTCTTTCGCTCATTCCACATGCCAATGCTATAAAAGAGAAAGCGGCCTTCCGCCTCTGCAAGCACCTTTTGCAGATCATGACTTGGCGCTGTGTGCGGGGTCGCCCCACCAAACTCTGACACATGCGGCAGCACAACCACCGGCACTTCCACGCCGCAAGCCAGCAGCACCTCCCGGTTCCACTGACTTGGCACAAACACGCCGTGCAGCCGGTTCAGTAGTCCCGCCCAGTGCGGCGGAATGCGATCGGTCTCCCAGGCGGTGTAGCCCCAGACCGGTGCGTGCGGGTGCGTGCGGCTTGTCTTCTCCAGCCAGTACGGGTAATATTCCGGCACGGTGTGAATGATCACCGCCTCGGCGGAGGCTCGGGCAGGGAAGCGCTCCTCCCGCACCAGAATGCCGCCGCGGTTCACGCGTCCGGAGCGGATCAAGGTCTGCTCTACCCTGATGCCGGCGGCCTTCAGCGCAGTGATCAGACCGGCCGCGGCCGTTCCGTAACCGGTCTGTTCGTCGCAGGAAATATAATGAACGCTTCTCAAGACGTCCTCCTGCTGAGGTCCTGAAGCGAAAGCTTGTAATAGCGGTATAGCTTGCAGGTATAATACACGAACCGGGTACGCCTGGTTTGGAGCAGCGTCTTGTACAATTGAGGCAGAAGCCCCGGCTTGTATGCCTTATCGATCTTGTCCATCACCTTCTGGTCGTTCAGGATGCTGCGGATATATGCCAGCTTCTCGGACCGGGTCAGGGGACAGTCTTTATAGAACAGATTAATGAAGCTGATGATCGTATTCGGCACGAAAATATAATACGCCTTCGGCTCCAGTTCCCCTTGAATGCCAACGCTCCCCAGCAAATATTCCAGCGCCTTATCATGTGCCAGGTTGACAGAGTGAAACTGCTGAGGGCGGTAGCTGGTCGTGAGGGAGCCTTCTTTTTTCTTCGTGTAGTAGTACAGGGATTGATTCAGAATAAACACCGAGCGGCAGTATTTCAGATACTCTATATTAAAAATAAGGTCCTCCGCATAATGAACTCCATCCGGCATCTTGATATCATAGTCCTGGATGATGCTAGCTTTATAGAGTCTCGCACAGGGACTGTTAATGAGTGCGGTTTCAAACAGAGAGAGAATTTCTGCAGCATGTTCTTTCGAGATGCTGATCTTGCCGTCAAAGGCGAGCTCGGGGCGCAGCATTCTCTTGTTCTTGAAGTACACATACTCAACCGTCATTGGACTGATCACCAGATCACTCCCGCTCTCCTTCATTCCGTGAATAAGCTCCGCGAACATCGTCGGCATAATGTAGTCGTCGGCATCAATAAAGGAAATATAATTCCCGCGCGCGTGGCGAATACCCAGATTACGGGCCGCGGACGGACCCTGATTATGCTGCTGAAATACAGAAATTCGGCTGTCCCGCTGCGCATATTCCTGACAGATGAAGAAGCTCTCGTCCTGCGAGCCATCATCCACCAGCAGTAATTCAAAATCCGCATAGGATTGCTGCTGGATCGAATCCAGACATTTACGAATATAACGTTCCACATTGTACACCGGAATAATAATCGATAGTTCAGCCATTGTGTTCAGCTCGCTTTTGTTAAATTTGAATTCATTCCACGGCAGGAGTAACTCTTCTTCTGATTTTAGTTCCATTATATAGCACTATTACGACAATAAACATCAGAATCATGTATATTTCGACAATTATACTGGGGCATACTCACAAAATACTCACAAGCAACGAAAACACAGCCCCCCTGCACGACTGAACGTGCAGAGGGGCTGTGAAATTTCGACCTATCATTTGCTGTCTTACTTACTCATACCCTGCAGAAGCAGCGCCAGCAGCTTCGCAGCTTCCTCGCGGCTTGCAGCCGCCTTCGGCTGGAACAATGCACCCGGCGTGCCCTGAATCATACCTGCACGTTGAAGCTGCTCGACATCCGCCTGCGCCCAGGCACTGATCGCGCTGCGATCACGGAACGATTCGAGACTGCCCTCGGCGTCCGGCACAGGCAGCTCATATTCGATATGCCGGACATAGCGGCCCAGCATGACGACCAGCTCTTCCCGGGTGATGAGATCATGAGGCTTGAAGGTATCCGGGCCTTTGCCCAAAGCAATGCCTTCACGGGAAGCCCAGTGAATAATGTCCGCATACCAGTGACTGGCATTCACATCTTTGAACGGCTGCTCCCCGGCAATGCTCAGGCTGTCCCCGGACATCCTCGCGAGCACGCTCAGGAACTCCGCTCGTGTCATGGAAGAACCAGGCTGAAAGCGGTCTGCTCCATAGCCCTGCACCAAACCACGCGCGGCCAGGTACGTAACATAACTCTGCGACCACCCGGAAACATCACGGAACTCCTGCTTGTTATACCCGATCCCATAAATCGAGAAATGCTTAACGGCAAAGGTATACATCCCGTTGGTTGAATCTAACCATCCATTTGGCACGGCCGTCAGGGTGCCGTTCTCGGCAATATGATATACAACCAGAGCGTCACGAGCTTCGCCCGCTGCAGCCGAATATGGAATGGACACCTTGACGGTGCCGCCGCCAAAGTCGGCAACGGTGCCTCCTTCGTGACGGATGCTTAGATCAAGTACAGGCCGATTCCCTGTCACCGTCTTCACGAGGACTGGCATTGCAGCGGTTTCGATCTTGGACACCTCAATCTGCATGGCTCCGCGCACCTGGGTTTGGAAGGCCTGAATCACTTTCGTGTCCATCGACAGCTGTGCAAGAGGCGTGGTGATGGACAAATGGGGGATTCCGCTGCCGCTCAGCAAGGCGGCTGTACCTTCCGGCAGCTCCAGGGAGACCCGGTTAGCTGATGCCGCTCCTGCAGACAGCTGAAGCTCCAGCATTCTCTTCTTGGAAGAACTTCCGGCATCCTGCTTCCACAGCTCAATCAGCGACTTCATCTGATCTCCAGAGACGACGGCCTTCGTGACTCCGCTCACCTGGCTTCCAGGCACTTGAAGGAACACCTTCGCTCCATCCGGGCTAACTCCGGTCTGTCCCGGCAGGATCGGCGAAGGGAACGGCGATCCCGGTTGGACCGGACTGCCCGTGGACCCGCCCGGTGAGCCTGTATCTGGGTTGTTGGGATGTTGCGGGCTGGAAGCCAGGATCGTTAACGGCCGGGTCACCCGGCTGCCGCCAGAGGCAGCAGACACCTCGTATGAACCCGAAGCCCAAGCCGACGGGACGGTAATCGCGCTGCGATACTGGTTCGATGACGTCTTTACGGTATCGAAATAGAGTATTTCACCTGCCGTATTGCGCACAGTGAGAATAACATCGGAGGAATGGGACCCTCCGGAAAAGACAAGCTCCTTACCCGCTGCAGCTTGTGCCGGAGCCTCCAGCGTCAGCGTGGATGCCTGGCTCACGGCCTGTAAAGGGGCCGAAACCGCGCCTGCCTCAGGCAGAAGTGTTGAACTGTGGGCGGCCGGCGGCAGGCAAGCTGCGCCGAATGTAACCATCACCAAGGCAGCGACCCAATTGCGCATGCCTGTTCCTCTTCGTTGTAGATTTCTCATCTTTATTGCACCCCGTAAGCATCGGCAAGCACCTGAATGTTTTCGCCGTCCACGGCGGATACCACCATAATCTTGACCTTCTTGTTCTGGCCGATACGAATTTCTTCAGAAACCATGTCTGTTCCGTTCTGGACGTGCTTGATCAGCGTCAGGCCCGGCGTTGTGTAGTCTGCACCCTCATACACCTGAACAACAAGATCATATCCTGAGCTGTAGACAGGCGCGCCCGGAGTCTGTGATACCGAATACTGATAGACCGACATGCCGGATGCGGTGGACTTCTGCACGTCCAGCTTCAGCGGACGCACATCGTTGTCCGGCTCCACATAGCCCTGATGAAGCTGATACACGGCGACCGTTCCGCTGACCTCATGAGCAGCCAGCAGCAGCGGATATCCGGTCGGGCTGTCGGCCGCTTTAATGACCGCCAGGCCTTCCGGCGCGACATCTCCTTTAATCTTGGCGCTATAGTCCCGGGTGTTCATGTAATCGAAAAATTTAGCCTCAGCCGGATTCGTAATATCATAGACCATAATTCCACCGATCCGCTCCAGCCCGATAAAGGCATACACCTTGCCTTCTACCTCCAGCACCTTAATATCCTCGGGCTCCGGCCCTTTTTTGGAGCTGCGGTGATCCAGCGTCAGATTGTCATTGGATACGTTGAACTGATGAGGATAGCGCTCCGCTGTGATTTTTTCAAAATCACTCCCGCTGTCATACACCAGCTCCAGCGTCTCTGCATTCCAGATGGAGAAGGAGCGACCGCCCAGAATGTACGTCTTGTCATTCTCTAATCCGTCATGTTCTTCATTCTTCAGTGTATCTATGGAACCGCCGCTTACCGAAGTGCTGCCGATGTTCGCATACTCTGCCCACTCTCTCGCATCTCCTTCATTCGGGGTCAGCAGGTAGGTCACGCCGCCAATGTTTGCCGTAGCGGCTCCATCCGGCATGTACGCACCGAATACGCTGTAATTATGGATTTCAATCTGGCCGTTCCGGTGGATGTCCAGCTCGTTGCCAGGAAGACTGTGATCCTTGAATCCGAGTCCCTTGATGCTCGTAAACTT
This sequence comes from Paenibacillus sp. F411, assembly GCF_017582705.1. NCBI lineage: Bacteria > Bacillati > Bacillota > Bacilli > Caryophanales > Paenibacillaceae > Paenibacillus > Paenibacillus sp. F411. The sequence continues at coordinate 106,454 of NZ_JAGFIP010000009.1, read as the reverse complement.
CATGCTCCCGATATCCAGCACCGCGACGGCATTGGCTTCCTGAAGGGTCACATAGGCCGTTTTGCTGTTATCTGCGACCGCAATGTACTCCGGCTCCAGATCGACAGAAGGCAGGGTGTTCTTTTTCAAAATAACCTGATGATTTACCAGCTCAGCTCGGGCTGCATCCCAAGCTTCAAAGGTAACTTGAACCGCCTTGGCGCTGTTGATGCCGTCACGCAGGTCGACGATGGACACCGAGCCCTTAGGATCTACGGCTCCCGGTCCGTAGCCGCTGCGCGGCTCCCCTTCGTCGGCAGTCAGAACATACTGCCCGTCCGGCGTAAAGGTAATCATATCCGGCTGTACGCCTACCTCCAGATGGGTCACGTAATCTCCATCATAATTTAGCAGCAGCACAGCACCATTCTTGGCGTAATCCTGTTCCTGAACAGCGACTGCAATGAGCTGGTGCCCGGTGTGGATATCAACGCTCGTCACATCTCCGAAGGTGAAGCCGGGAATCATGCTGCTCAGGCTCACCTGCTTCTTCAGTGAAAAGGACGCGCTGCCAGCACTCCAATCTCCGAGGCTGATGATGTCGATCGTCTGAGCATTACCGTTGACTAGATACATATTTCCGTTATCCGGGTTGTACTTGACGATTTCGGCCGCGCCACCGTCCTCATTCTGGCTGCCCGTGAAGAAGCTGCCCCAGTAAGATAGGCCACCAGGGACCGCCGGCTCTCCGCCCACGGCTGGCACTGCAGGGATTTGCGGAGTTGGCGCCGGGTTGGGTACCGGATTCGGAGTTGGCTCGGTCGGCGCCGTCAGCCCCCAAGCTCCGTCAGCCAGGCTGCGGGGACGGTGTAACGCTATGAATTCCGGCGTCTGGCTTTTGTATTCCAGAACCTCGAAATCGGTGTTGTTCTGATTTGTATCGTTAAAATTAATGCGCCGGATTGATTTTTGCTTGGAGATAGACGGGATTACCTGGCCTTCGACCCCGTCCTTACCCGCTTCCTTCACAGTCACTTGATCCACGACGCCACCGCTGCCGTTCACAAGACGCACATTATATTGGTCATTGTCGATATAACGGCCTGTCCAATCTAGATCAAAGGAATCCATCTGAAGCAGGCTGACACTGGTCGTTTCAGCCGCCCCCCGAATTAGATAAGAAGCATGTGATGGAATGATGCCGCTAAGCTCCAGCGCCACCCATTCCCCAGCCGTGGTGCCGGGGTTCCCCGCGCTGCGTAGAGATGAATATTCTATCTTCCAGCCCTCCAGGCTGATCGGCGCTTCCGTCGGATTGTACAGCTCAATAAAGCTATGGCTGATCGGTGTATCGCTCTTGCCGCCACCTCCGTACACCTGGTGAATCAAAATCGTATCGGGACCGACAGCACTCTCCTCTGCTGCATGCACGCCCACAAAGCTGACTACAAGCTGGACAAACACAAGCAGCCCGGCGATGAAGCCGAGTATTCTTTTTCTGCGCAGCCTTGAATTTATCATTTTGCACACCTTCCCCTTTGCTTGATCTGGTCTGCCCACAACTGCAACGATCATGACGATATCAAAGATTCCATGTGAGCGTTCACTTCATCTATCATAGTGAAAAAAAGCTAGGCTCAGGTCATAGCGATGTTAAATATGAGGCCGGTTTCTGTAAAAGCGCGTCAAAAAGCCCCATTCATCTCTGAATGGAGCTTCCTGCTAGTGCTGCTGTATCCGATCGGATTGTATGTTTATGGCTTCTCTACAACGTCTCTCCACCACCCGGACGCCTCGCCTCTATCCTGCTGAATGAGAGGAATGGTCTCGCCCAGCCGGGGAGTAACCAGCTTCATGTTCAGCTGCTCCGCAGCTGGCAGCGCACGCTCGATCGGCTCGGTCCAGCCGTGATAAGCCAGGGTAAATGCCCCCCAGTGGATTAGCATCATTTGCGCGCCCTGCACATCCCTTGCTGCCTGCACGGCCTCCTCGGGAGTCATGTGAACCCAAGACCAGCGATGATCATATTGACCGCCTTCGACCAGCGCCAGGTCAAAGGGGCCGTATGTCTCCCCGATCTTTTTAAAGTGAGCCCCGTATCCGCCATCCCCGCTCGTGAATACGCGCGTCCGTTGTCCCAGGATGACCCAGCCTCCCCAAAGAGTCGTGTCCTTATTCAGCAATCCCCTGCCCGAGAAATGCTTCGACGGTGTCAGCACAAGGCGCAGGCCCTCAAACTCCCGCTCCTCCCACCAGTTCAATTCCGTAATGGCATCCTCCGGAACCCCCCAGCGGATTAGGTGTGCGCTGACACCACAAGGCACGAAGAAATGACGGACCTTATGCCGCAGCTTGGAGATCGACGGATAGTCCAGATGATCGTAATGGTCATGCGTAATCAGAACCGCATCAATCGGCGGAAGCTCGTGTATCATCTGCAGCACATCCTGACTGTACCGCTTACTTCCTGCGAAGGAGACCGGCGAAGCCATCATACCGAGCATGGGGTCAACGAGAATATGCTTGGAATCCATCTGAAGTAAAAAAGCGGAGTGCCCAAACCATGTCACATGATCCTCTGCACGATCTATACGGCTCCAATCCGTCTTAACCATGGGCAGGGCAGCCTTGGGCGTACGCTCCTTCCTCCCGATCATTGAATCCCTCGTCATGGACAATAAATCCGAGACATTCATGCTCATGCGGGTCGTCTCCAGGTTTCTGAACCGGTTACCGGTATAGTTCTTCATCTCGCTGTACCGGGCCACCTGTCCCCGAGTTGGACTGCCCCCAAACACAGGATGCAGGCTCATAAACAACACCGCTCCCAAAATAACTGCTGCAAGAACGATCCATATATAAATCATGCCTTTCGTTCCTTTCCTGATAAAATCGACGCTTGCCTATGTCTATACTATCATAAAGAAAGCTTCTCATGAAACTAAAGCACAGCGGCTGCCGACCCCCCTTTCAGCCATGGACACTCCGATTTGTAAATATTCGTGAACCAGCAGTGAACCATGCTCCTCCTCCCCGTAAATATCCATTAAACCCCCTACATTTTGGCCCAGTTATAGCCGATACAATGAGTAGCTTATCACTTGAACATTAAAGGAGTGTTGCTTGGAATGAAGAAATGGTTAAGTTTTCTGCTTCTCTCGCTGCTGTGTCTCACCCTGGGTCCTCTCGGCTCCGTTGCCGCCAAATCCTCTGCAGATTTTACGGACCTGAAGGATCTGGATGCTGCCACCAAAGCCAAGTTCGATGCCATGATCAGTGCAGGTGTGTTTGAAGGAGTTAGCGAGAGCACTTTCGGTTTGAAGGAAGAAATGAACCGCGCTCAATTCGCAAAAGTCGCTGCCTTGATTTTTGGACTCACAGTCGATAAAAATGTGAAGACATCCTCCTTTTCGGATGTAAAGGCGGATGACCCGGCTAACGGTTATGCACTGCCTTATATTGAAGCTATCAAAGCAGCCGGGATTACGGACGGAGTATCCTCGGACCGCTTCAATCCTGCCGGGGAAGTCACGAAAGAACAGCTGGCCACCTTTTTTGTGAGGGGCTTGGACATGAAAGAAGAAGCGTTGTCTACGCCTCCCGTGAAGGATGAAACGGTCTCCGATTGGGCGAAGAGTTATGTAGCGCTCGCTTTGGAGAAGAAATTGATGGTTAACGGCGCAGATGGCAATTTTGGCGGCACTGTTCCTGCTGTCCGAGATCTGCTGGTCACTTCCTCCTACGAAGCTAAAAACGTCTACGTACAGCAGGTAGAAGAGAAGCAGCGCCTTGAGGAAGAGAAGAAACAGCAGGAGGAAAAAACCGTGCAGCCTGTACCCGTGCAGCCTCCGGTCATTGTATCTCCTCCGGTTGTAGAGCCTCCGGTAACGGTGCCACCAGTGCCTCCAGTGCCTGTTGAGCCTCCAGTGCCTACTAATCCTACAGTGTCTACGGAGCCCCCAGTGCCTGTTGAGCCTCCAGTGCCTACCGAGCCTGTAACTCCTCCTGTACCGCCGGTGCTAGAGCAGGCGGCGATGCCAACGGCTGATATTCCAGAGGGAACTGTGGCAGAAGAGACACTTATAACCCTGACATCCGCAACGGAGGGTGCTTCAATTTACTACACTAAGGATGGAAGCACACCTACAAATCAAAGCATGCTGTACGATGCCCCGATCTCGATCACAGAGGACGTCATCATTAAAGCGATTGCTGTCAAATCTCCATCTCAGGATAGTGAAATGTTGACGTTAGTCTATACCCTGGATGTCATGGAGGATGTCGTCGAGGATCCAGATGCACCGGCTTTTACTTCCGGCTACCCACGTCTGGGACAAGGCTTACCTGCAAACAGCAAGAACTTTCACATTCTGCTCAATGTCGATAAAGATAGCTCCGTTTATTTTGTCGTCGTTGATCATCAAGAGATGCCCCTGAGCCCTCAGCAGATTATAAATGGAAACAATCATAACGATACAAATGCCATTTTTTCAGGTCAATATCCGGTTTCAGCCAATCAGGAGGTTAGCATCTATACTGGACATCTGCCAGAGTATAGTACAGCTTACAGCATTTATCTCATTGCAAGTAATGGCTCAGGCAAGTTCTCTATTCCTGTCAGGCTGGATGTAGTAACACCGCCTCAACCATAAGGTAGTTAACTTGGAGCACGTTCAAGACAATATCCTGCGCATTACTTTCAATCGGGATGTGAATGCTCAATCCGCTGGGAACAGAGTGAACTACGAGTTCATAGATACGCAAGAAATACATCAGTTCCCTAGGAATCCTGAAACTGTTAATGTATCTGCACACGGAAGCAATACCGTCGACCTTGACCTTGGACAATGGTACGCTGACCTTGCCAGCGATACCGTAATTAACCTTAGCATACATGGCGTGCTCGATCTAAACAGTAACGAAATTGAATTCGGCCACCAAAACGCCCAGCTTACAAAGCCATAATCCAGCTTCCCCCGGGGTCAAATGACCCGGGGGTTTTTCTATTTCAGGTTAAGCTATACCGAAAAAAAGAAGACCTCATCCTAGAAAGGAGAGGTCTTCTTATCATGCTAAATACTAGGAGTTAATCAAATCTGCTGCTTGCAGCATGCGGCGTACCAGCACGGCTGCTTCAGCACGGGTCAGGCTGGCACTGACATCCAGCCTGCTGCCGCGGCCTTGAATCAGTCCCAGGTCAATGGCTTCTGCAAGCTTCATCCGCGCCCAGCCTGCAGTTTCATTGCCATCCGTGAAGGTGGACAGCAGGAGCTCTGCCTTGTCCTCATCCATCGCGGTGCCCAGCTCCGCAATGGCCGCTGCCCGGGACAGCACAACGGTAGCTTCCTGACGGCTGATTAGTGCCTGAGGCTGGAAGGAGCCGTCAGCATACCCGCTAATCAGGCCATAGTTCATGCCCGCCTGTACGGTTTGTGCATACCATGCATCCGCTGTAATGTCCGTAAATGCATTCGTATAGGCAGCACCTTGAATGCCCAGGCCGCGCAGAACCATCGCTACAAACTCCGCTCGTGTCACAGAGGCGTTGGGACGGAATTCCGTCTCTGATACACCTGTAACAATTAAGCGAGAAGCCATATCATTAACAGCTGCATTCGCCCAATGGCCTGCAGTATCCGGCATTTCATCCGGATTATAAATGACAGAATACGTGCTGTTACTCAAGCTGTTGATGACCGCATAGCGTTTGCCGTTTTGTTCTATAACCATTGTCGGCACATGGTGCAGGCTGCCGTCAGACGTCAGCACTACACCTGTCGTGATGTTGTCCTGACGGACATCATCCGGCAGGGCGATCGACCGTGTAACATAACTTTCAAATTGGTTGATTTCAACTACGTCCGCGCCGGAGGAAGCAGATACTTTAAAATCTATGGGCTGAACGATGGATGCAAACCCTCCCGCCTGTGCTGCTGCCTCAACTTGAGCGGTGTTCTCCTTGGAAGCTTCCTTAATTTCAATCTGTACCTGAATATCCTCAAGCTTGATGCTTACACCCATTTGCTCTGCTACTTTACTAATTTGAATCTGGGATGCCGGCAATGCATAGCTCCCACGATCCGTGACCATTTGAATTTCTGTACCTTTGTCTTCCATCGCTTGGATCAGGTTTCCACTTAATTGTCCAACCACAGACGGGCTGTCGCCGCTAACTGGAATGATCAGCTGCTTATTGTTCTCACGGGCCAGCTTGTCCATTACTTTTTGTGTATCTACTAAGATCTTTGTTACGGATTGCCCGTTAATGATGTCCTTCTTTGCTGTCGCCAGCTGTTCCTGCTCGACACCATCCACAATAATCTTCACGCCGGTATTGACCGGGTTTACTGGAGTGGTGTTATTCGTGCTGCCTGGAGTATCATTCACAGGAGCAGGTGTAGGAGTAGGTACAACAGGTTCAGGGTCAGGTACAGGAGCAATTACCGGAACCGTTACGGCTGCTTGCGCTTGCTGCCCACCATACACCGCAGTAATCACCGTCGTTCCGCTTGCAAGCGCAAGCACCTGGCCTGATTCGTTGACCTCAGCCACATTGGTATTGCTGGATGAAAATTCTACTCCACTAGAGAGCTGCAGCTCGCTTTGATCAGAATACACGGCTGTGACCACCGTTTGGTGAGTAGCACCGATCGGCAGGCTATAGCTGCCTGCATCCAGCTTCAAGCTGGCCAAGTTAACCGGAGTCGGAGTCGGTACCGTCGGCTGCTGCGACCAGACCGCGTATAGCGTGACACTCTCTGTCATGGTGATGCTATCGTCCGGCAAGTATGAGGTTCCTGTACCGTCCGGCATCGTGTTCCATCCCGAGAAATAGTGTCCTGTTTTTGTCATATTCGTCGTATTTCCGAGCACAAGGGCTGTTTCACCCGGGAAATACGCCGTGGAATCTACTACTGGCATACCTGTTGTGCTTCCATTACTGTCATAAACGATGGCTGCCATTAGACGCACAATATTAAAGCCTGTCAAATTTACACCGTAGGTATAGCCAGAATGATCTACAGCCACATCCATGATCATAGACTGCTCACGCGTGACATATGGGAGCTCTTCCCAATGATCAGCACTCATTTCATAAGGGAGTTTTAATACTCTTGATTTCATGAAGTCTACTACAACAAGGTTGTCAAAAGGATCAACATGAATACCCATGGTAATAAACATATCATTCATTCCATTAGATACAGGTGTAACATTCAGCCAGGTATCCTGTCCGGCCGGCAGTTTGTAAATAGACGTTTGGGACATGAAACCGCTAGCAGGCATATCACTGACGAATACATTTCCTGCTCCATCTACTGCAATATCAAGTGGGTTATTTAATACAGCATCTGATCCTGGAAGTGTAGTCCATGTATCGGAGTTAGGCTCAAGCTTCCAAATATGGTTAACAGGCACCTCATCATCTTCGACTATGTACTGGCTGTCAACAGCGTACACATTTCCTTCAGCATCTACCGCAATCCCCATCGCATATTGCATGTTAACCCCGTGAGTAATGTCTTCCCATTCCTCGGTGCCAACAGGCAATTTATAAATTTTTGCTACATTAGAAATGCTGCCATTGTGGTTTAACGCTACATTAAAAATACTGTTATCGGACACATAAATGTTGCCAGCAGCATCTACAGCAATACCGACTGGATTATTAAACGTCTGGCCAAAAGAAATATCCTCTACTTGCAGGGTGTCCTTAGAAATTTTCTCGATTTTCCCTTTCGGTCTTCCTGCCGAATCTGTCATACTGGCTGACAGTTTCGTAGTGTATACGTTATCTTGAGAATCGATATCTATAAAGAAGGGATACGTCATCTCATTCTGTGGAACCTCAAGGCTAAACGGAACACTATAATTCGTCCAAGTCAACGGCCCAGTATACCCCGGTGTTACATTCTCATGAGGCTGGTAAACCACCCGATCTGCGTGTGCTGTACTGCTGAACGGGGTCAGTGAGGTCAGCACCAGCATGGCACTGAGCAACAGGGATAATAACGCTTTCATCTTTTGTGCTTGTGTCTTTAGCATCATTTCAAATCTTCTCTCCTTCGGGTTGATTGAGCATAAGTTACCATGATCATATCAATCATTGTCGAATAATGGAAGAGAAATGTCGAAAATATGAAGAAAATCTGCGACTTTTGACTTTATTTCACCTTTATTTTCCTGATTATCTAGTATTAATAAGTCTTTTTTACTAGTTCTAGTCTTTGAGAACATCGTATATGTGCTTGTCTTCGCAAAGATCTATGTTCCTGCTTGCAGCACTTCATATATAATGAAGCTGTAGAATAACTAAAAACCACTCTACCAGAAAGGAGCAGCAGCATGGAAGCAACCGCTCAAGAGGTCGCAGCATGGATGGTGCAGGAGATCAGATCTACGGGGCAGCTGCATCAAAGCGATGCCATTGCCTATGTGAAGGCGCATTTCGGGGAAAGCTTTGTCTTTGTCAATGAGAACGGCAATGCCTCACTGTCCAAGGAGGTCAAAAAGGCTTTTCGCAAGCTTCATGGCGGCCGCATCGCCTGGGATCGTGATGGATTTTTATGGGCGTGGACTTAACGCTTTTGAAGCTTCAGAGGCTCACCTCTCCGGGGTCAGGCCACCCCTCTCAAGGGATGGCTGTGGAGAGCCTCGCTGTACATTCAGTACACCGCGATCGGCCCGTACGGACCTTGAATAATCTCAATCCTCGTCTCAAAAATATCCGTCAGCAGCTCCGGCTTCATGATCTCCGCTACCGTACCAAACGCCGCAATCTGCCCATGCTTCATCGCACAGATGCTATCGGAATATTTAGCCGCAAAATTAATATCGTGCATTACGGTCAGTATGGTTCGGCCGAATTCGTCCGCTACATGCCTTAAATACTGCATCATCTGCACGGACCGGGCAATGTCCAGATTGTTCAGCGGCTCGTCCAGCAGCACGTATTCCGTTTCCTGACACAGCACCATGGCGACATAGGCCCGCTGCCGTTGACCGCCTGAGAGCTCATCCAGATAGCGGTCCTCCAGCTCGGTCAGGTCCAGAAAATCAATATATTTGGAGATGATCCGCTCATCCTCCTTCGTGAGCCGCCCGTTGGAGTACGGGAAGCGTCCGAAGCCGGCAAGCTGCCTTACGGTAAGCCGCGTCACAAAGTGATTTTCCTGCCGCAAAATTGTAATGATCTTCGCCAGGTCCTTGGATTTGGATGTGGACACATCCATATTGGCCACCTGGATCTGGCCTTCATCCATATTCAGAAGCCGGCCGATCATCAGCAGCGTGGTTGACTTTCCGGCACCGTTAGGACCGATTAAAGAGGTCAGGCCTGCCTTGGGAATCTCAAGGTTCAAAGGACCAATGTGGACCTGATCGGTGTATGATTTTTTAACCTGATTGATTTGGATCATAGCGCCCTCTTCCTTAAAAGTACGATTAAGAATAGTATGCCGCCGAACAGCTCGATAATGACCGAGACGACAGCCTGCGAATCAAACACATGATACATCAAGAAATATGCGGTTGTCAGGACGAAGAAGCCTACCGCCAGCGCCATCGGAAAAATATATCGGTGATCATACGTCGGCGCCGCTTGATAGCTTAGCATGGCCACCAGAAAGCCGTAAAAGGTCAAGGGGCCGATCAGCGCCGTAGAGATGGACATCAGAATAGCGACCAGGATCAGAATATAGATGATGCTCGGCTGATATTTGACGCCCACAGAAACGGCGGCATCCTTCCCGAGCGATAACACATTCAGCTTTTTTGCACTGACAAACAGCAGCACGGCAATGAGAAGAACCATTGGAATGACTATAGAGAAATATGCAGCATCCGCATGGTTGACCGAGCCGAACAGCCTTGCCTGCAGCACATCGAATTCCGATGGCGTCAGCACTCTTCTCATGAACGTGGAGACAGATCTGAGACCCACCCCGATGATAATCCCGACCAGAAGCATAAGCTGCAGGTTGCCGTATTTACCGGAGAGCAGCCACCCGTACAGGATCAAGCTCATCAAGACCATGATGACCACCTGAAGCAGAAACGGACCGGTACCGGTAAAGCTGACCAGGGTTCCCGCGCCAAATAAGAAGATCGTGCTCGTCTGAATCGTAGAGTACAGGGTTTCGAAGCCAAGCAGCGAAGGCGTAATAATCCGATTGTTCGTAATGGACTGAAAAGCTACTGTCGATAGCCCTTGGCATACGGCCGCGATCAGCATCGCCACGACAGCGACAATTCTTCTCTCGACGACCGGAATGAACGATGGCGAGTCTACCGGCACCGGATTGTTATATACGAGAAGTCCGTAAGTGGACAGCAGACCTAGCATCATCAGGCTGGTAAGCAGCAGCCAGTAGCGCTTTTGTTCCTTGCGGGAGCGAAAGGCGCTCACGGATCGGGCAGCCTTGACGCTGCGAGAGGCCGAAGTATTTACATGGGTGTTCATCGTGGCCTCCTCCTCGGTTTGCGGCGCCGCAGTAAAATCGCAATAAATACAACCGCACCTAATGTTCCCAGAATTAAGGACACCGGTACCTCGAACGGCATGATAATCGTGCGCGAAATAATGTCACACAGCATAATGGTGCCCATGCCCAGCACACATACCCACGGCAGATTGCTTCTGAGATCATCCCCCCGGAACATCGAGACGATGTTCGGCACAATTAATCCCAGGAAGGGCAGATTACCGATCACCGCAGCCACAATGCCCACCGCCGCCGCAATCAACGCATTCGCTAGTATAATAAGCCGGTTATAATTCAGCCCGAGACTCGTCGCCACATCCTCTCCCAAGCCTGCCAGCGTCAGCCGGTTAGCAAAGATAAAGATCAGGATCGTAATGATGACAATAATCCATAGATACTCATATCTTCCCGCCTGTACCGCTGCGAAAGAGCCGACGAACCATCCTTCAATGACCTGCAGCATCTGAAAAAACAGACCCATAAACGTAGAGACCGCCGAGATGACGGCGCCCAGCATAAGCCCGATAATAGGCACAATCAAGGACGAACGCAGCCGCACCCGCCTCAAGAATAGAAAGAAAACCATCGTGCCGACGAAGGAGAACAAAATGGCACCGGTCATCCGCTCAACCAAGGTTGGCGCAGGAATCAGCACATATACGACCAGAAGGCCCAGACCCGCCCATTCGATCGTTCCGGTTGTTGTGGGCTCTACCAGGCGATTCTGAGTCACCAGCTGCATGACCAGCCCGGACATCGCCATGGCGGCACCGGTCAGCATGAGCGCAATCGTCCGCGGAACCCGGGTAATCCAGAACATTTCCCAGCCGTCCTCCTGACCCCAAATATCGTAGACGCCCGTAAATAGAGAGATTACGCCCAGGATGAGGACCGTAATGACCGCCAGGACAAAAGGCGTGCTCCATATTTTATTATGGTTAGAAAGATGGGGCTGAGATGTTCTCTCAGCCCCCATGACGATATGGTTAGACACGATAGCGTGCTCCTTTATACTACTCGGCTAGCTTATTAGCAAGATTGTTGAACAGCTCGATGTACGTTTGAATGGACTCATTCGTGTACGTATCATTCGGTGCATAGACGATATTTCCTTCAGTGACCGCGGTTGTATTTTGAAGCGCCGGGGCGTTATCAATAACATCCTGAGCCGGGACCTTCGGATCGGTTGAATTAATAGCAGCATCACGGTCCAGGACAAAAATCCAATCCGGATTGCTCTGCGCGATCGCTTCTACAGAAATTTCATCCCCTTGGTGATCCGACGAGGTGTTGTCGATGTCCAGGGACGATGTCCATCCGAAGATTTCGTACATCGGGCCCCAGACGCGTCCAGAGACCGGAGCCGAGAAGCCGATGTTGCCGCCGGAAACAATGACGCTCATTACCGTTTCGGTATCCTGGTAGGCTGCTTTTGCATCTGCGATAGCTTGATCGAATTCAGCATTCAGCTGCTCTGCCTCTGCATTTTTATCAAAAATCTGTCCCAGCTTCAGCGTCGCATCCTTCAGTCCGTTGACCAGGTTGTCACCCGGGGCGCCGGATTCGGCAGAGATGTCGAAGTTCAGATCGATGACGACTGCATTCGGCACCAGCTTCTTGATGTCTTCATAGTAATCAGCAAACCGCTGCCCTACAATGACTAACTCCGGATTGGCAGCCGCCAGAATCTCCAGGTTAGGCTCACTGTGATTGCCAATGTCCTGAACACCCTCATCTGCTACATAGGGGGAGTCCGCAGGCATAACGCCTTTAGGAACCGCAGCCAGCTCGATCTCCCAGTTCGCAAGCGTTTCAAACGTCCGGTTGTCCAGCGCGACAACGTTCTCGGGATTTACAGGCACGGTAACCTTGCCATGAGCATCGGTAATTTCAACGGTCGTTGGCTGAACCGGCTCTGTGGCGGCTGGCGTCGTTTCGGTGGTCGTGGTGGTGCTTGTATTCTCACTGGCGCTGTTGCTTTCTGTACTGCCTGTCGTATCGTTCCCGGTGGAGCATGCCGCCAGCACCAGTACGAACACCAGCATTACAATACTAAATTTGAACTTTTTCATTTCTCTTTCCCTCTCCTTTGTATGTATACTTTCGAAACTCATCGCGATGTCCCGGTTATCAGTGATAATGATAATGATAATTATTATCAATGACAATTTCTTTTTAAAGTATAGCAGGATCCAAAATAATAGCAACCTCTTTTTTTTATCACATTACCTGTACTGTGGTTTGGATAGAGAAACTATAAAGGTCCCGGAGAGTTGTCATCGCTCCCGGGACCTTCTCTTGCTGCCTCATTTAAATGTTAGCTTCTGTTCGCTTCCTGCACCTTGAGAAGCTTCCCTTTAACGGTCGTATCCTTCATCATATGAAGCACTATTCGGCCTTTGCCATTAAGAATATCCACATAGGAAGCATGATCTTCTATGGTAATAATCCCAATGTCCGCTGCCGACACACCTTCGATTTTGGCTATAGTACCTACAAAGTCCACAGCTCTGATCTTCTTTTTCTTTCCGCCATTAAAATACAATTTCATTACATCCTGCCCCAGGCGAGAGCCGCGGCCTTTTGTAACCGATAGCTGCTTCCCTGACTTCGCTTCAAAAGCCGCCTTTCCCCGTGTCACTGCTTCTGCGGATGGATTTGATTTCCTAGGGATGTCAAACCCGATATAGGCTTCAATATTCAGAATGAATTTCTCTTCATTCGGCTTGGCAAAGGAGATCGCTTTCCCGGATTGCCCGGCTCTTCCCGTTCGACCTGTGCGGTGTACGTAGCTCTCGTTCTCCAATGGAAGATCATAGTTCATGACGTGACTGATGTTCTCGATATCAATCCCTCTTGCGGCTACATCCGTAGCAATCAGATAGCGGAAGTGTCCTAGCTTAAACTTGTTCATCACTTGAGTGCGTTCGTCCTGCTCCATGCCTCCATGGATTCTGTTACAGGGATATCCCTGTTTTTCCAACTCTTTATAAACGACCTCGACTCTAGTCTGCGTTCGGCAAAAAATAATACAACGATCCGGATTCTCGATCACGGTGATTGCCCGGAGTAACTGAAGCTTGTCCTCATCCTTTACCATATATAACGAATGCTCAATCTGATTTGTCGCTTCCGAGCCTGCCTTCACCTCAATATCCAACGGATGGTTCATATATCGGTGGCATAAATTCTCGACATCCTTTGGCAGTGTGGCGGAGAACAGCATAGTCAACCGATTCTTGGGCAGCTCGCGAATGATTTTCTCCACCTGCTCAATAAATCCCATGTTTAGCATCTCGTCGGCTTCGTCAATCACGAGAAATCTCACTTGCTCCAGATCGATCGTTTGCTTCTCGATATGGTCCATAATCCGTCCTGGCGTGCCCACAACCACATGATTTCTGTATGTCAGTTGCGTCTTCTGTCTAGCAAATGGCTGCTTGCCGTAAATCGCAATTGCTTTGATTCGTTTGTATTTCCCGATATTCATCATATCCTGCTTAACCTGATCGGCAAGCTCTCGCGTCGGCGTCAAAATCAAGGCCTGCGGCCGATTCTGATCCCACTCTACCATTTGGCAGATTGGAATGCCGTAAGCTGCCGTTTTCCCACTTCCTGTGCGGGATTTCACGGTCATATCCTTCTGCTTAAGCGCAGAGGGAATCACACTGCTTTGAACCTCTGTCGGCATTTGATATCCCAAATTATCCAAGGCGCGGAGAATATCCTCGCTTAATTGGTAATCCTGAAAACTTCGTTCATTCATAAACACACCTCTTTGTGTAGACAACGTTTTTCATAGCTTAGCATTACCGGCTTGGAGCGCTCCGTTCATTGATTATACCATGATTTACTCAAGCAAAAAGAAAGGAGTCGAGCCCTAAGCAGGCCGACTCCAGAACTTATTTAGAAGGTTTCAATTTCCGTATAAATCTGGAAAGTTACGCCGAATGGATCTGTGACATCACCGAACCCAGGACTGAAAGCTTCTTCGCTGAAAGGCATATTGACTTGCCCGCCTTGGCGCAGAGCTTCATAAATATCCCTAGCATGCTCGACAGCGTGCGTCGTAATACAAATAGTAACCCGGTTTCCAGTTCCAAGTGACAGTGATCCGGCTGGCGCATCAGAAAGCATAAGCTCCGTATCACCGATTTTTAATTTGGCATGCGCCACCAGATCCTTTAGTTCTTCTGTAAATGTATTAGACATGCCCGGCATTTCACCGTACGTGGTGCTGGAGAGCACCTCGGCGTGAAATACCTCTTTGTAGAACTGGATCGCTTCCTTCGCTCGGCCCTCTAATGTGATGTATGGAACCAGCTTCATCTTCATGCCTGCTCCGTATATTGCTTGAAATGGTTCATGATCGCCTGCCAGCCCTGCTGCTGCATCTCCACAGCGTGCGTGGCTTCTGCTTCAAAGGTCTGAACGACCTTCGTCACGCCACCTTGATCCTCAAAGAGAATTTCAACCTTTCTGCCGTCTCCCAGCGTGTAGGTGATCTCCTGATGAGGCTTCACAGTGTCGTATACACCATCAAAATCGAAGCCCATGCTGCCGTCCTTCGCCTCCATCCGATTGAGGAAAGCCCCGCCTTCCCGCAGGTCATTCTCCGCTTTCGGCACATGCCACTCTTCCGTCGCATAGCTCCATTTCATAATGTGGACCGGCTCGGTCCAATACGTCCATACCTTCTCAATCGGAGCCTGAACCGTCGCTTCTACCGTTACTTTAGGAGCAGATGGATTGTTCATGGATCAACACCTCTTTCATCAAATTGTTGGTTTATACAGCTCTCACTCCTATAGACGTATGGTGTGGCGAAAATTCATCGCTGTATTTCGAGTGGAAGACCAAATATTCTAAATAAAGGCGTATGAATAAAATTCTGAACATGATCAATATGCCCCTCCCGCACCTCCAGCATATGAATGCCCCAGGGAACGAGAACGTCTGGGGTACGGCCGGGTACATACTGCGCCAATACAGGAACGCCACCATTGGCCGTGGTCCGGATAAACCGGGACCCTTCACAATGCCATCGCGTAAGGGAGAAAAATTGACGCAGATCTTCTCTGCCCTTGATCCACATATTGAACGGCGGCATCGACATGCGGCCTTCTTCATGGAATAACGCCACCAGGGTATCCATATCAAACTGCTCAAATGCGTCTACATATCTGTTAAGCAGCTCTTGATCCGGCTCCATGCCGGTCCTGGCATATTCATCCGAGCGGAGCTGCTCCTGATCCAGCGCCGCTCTTGCTCGCTGAAGTGCGCTGTTTACCGCAGCGGGAGACATGTCCAGAGCCTCAGCAATGTGCTTGGTGGGCCACTCAAAGACGTCCTTGAAGATCCATACTGCCCGCTGACGGGGAGGCAGGACCTGCAGCAGCGCAATAAAGCAGATCTGCAGCGTATCCTTTCGAATCATCCGGTCCTCCGGATTCTCCGCGAAATCCGGGGCTGGCCATACCCACTGGGAAGGCGGCAGCGTATCGCGGGGCTCTACAATGTCGGCAGCGGGATCGAAATGATCTACGGGACGAATCCGGCGCTTCGCCTGCCTGAGCTTATCCAGGCACAGGTTAGAGGCGATCCGGTAAACCCAGGTCTTGAAGGAGGCTTCCCCTCGAAATGAGCTCCGGTGCTGCCACACCCGAATATGCGTCTCCTGCACGGCATCGTCGGCATCCTCCATGGATCCGAGCATTCTGTAGCAGTAGTAAGTGAGCTCCTGCTTGACCTCTTGAAAATATTCCAGCTCTGCTGTCGTATCGTTCATCATTTCCTCCTATACATTGGATGGTATGGAGATTGATCTATGTAGTATCTTTATCATAATAGATTCATATGTGAAGTGGAAAGAGGCACTCTGTTGAGAGTGCCTCTTTCCTGAATGATAGCTTTTATTTTCCCTTGTTCATGCTCTCTTCCAGCTCGAAAATCGTCTGCTGAGCCTCCTTATACGCAGGCTGCAGCTCGACCGGCAGCTCACCGAGCTCCACCGGTCCATCGCTCGGATTGACCCCCGACTGAGCCAGGATTGATTCCCTCTGCAGCTGTGCTTCCATGTAGCGATCATACTGTTCAGCACTAAGCACCTCTTGAGCAATCGGCTGGCCATTCAGCTGGTCAAAATAGGGCTGTATTTCTGCATACAGCATCTTTAATTCTGCATAGGTCTCGGGCGGCAGAGCCAGAAAGTCGATCTGATAATGCTTGTTGGCATACTCCACCTTGGCAGCGACCACTTGCTTTAACTGCTGCTCGAAGGCAGGGTAATCCTCACCCAGTGTTTTTTTCGCGCCGCCGAGCTTCATACCCAGCTTCTGGTACTCCTGCATGGTCACCGTCACGACCGTCTTCTTCAGCTCTGCAAATGAACCATAAATCCGATCAGCCAGCTCTGGGCTGGCCGCAAAGGCTGTGGCCGTCACTGCAAAAACACTGATCAGCGCCACAAGGACCGCACGCCGGAAGGGTGTGGTTCTTCGGCCTCTATATCTTTTGTTAAGATGCCTGGCAACGGCTGCATCGAGCTCTGATGGAACGTCGATGCTGTGTGCATAATGCCCAAGGGATTTACGAATGTGTTGCTCGATAGTCATGTGTACTCTCCACCTTTTCATCTGAAATGTGATTCCACTCTTTACGCAGCTTCATAATTGCAGCGTGGTAACGCGATTTGACGGTCCCGACCGGAACCTGCAGCAGCGAGGCCGTCTCCTCCAGACTGTAATCGTGATAGCAGCGCAGCACTACTACGGTGCGCAGTTTACTTGACAGCTTCATAACATGCTCCAGCAGCTCATCCTTCGTCTCCAGACGGCTTATGGGTTCGTCCTGTGCCGGGGCTGTGGACAACGCCCGCTTCAGCACATCATATCGGCGAAAGCTGCGCCACAGGCTTCTCCGGTGTTGATTACTCACTCGAATCACAATGCCGTGGAGCCAGAAGCGAAACGGCCGAGTGTGATCATAGTCACGATAAGACCTCCATAATTGGACATATACCTCATTGGCAACTTCCACCGCATCCTGACGGTTCGGAATCAAGCATGCCACCATCCGGTAGACATCCTCTCGGGTTTCCCTGTATAACTCCTCGAACGCAGAGTCTTCCTCTTGCAGCATCCGCGTTAACAACTCTTGGATCTTCACTTCCTTCACGGGGGGCCCTCCCTATATACTGAACTTCACCTTATATTGGCCGGATGCCGGAAAAAGGTTCGGTTTACTTTCTCTCCATTTGAACGTTTCTTCCACAATATCACAGATACAGCGAGGCAACCCGCACAAAAACAGGATGTCTCCGACCGCATTAGCGGCAGGAGGACATCCTGGTTGTGTTGGGGTGAAGCCTATGTCTCTGGTGTATTGCCGTTTATAGAGCCATTGTTGACGATCGTACCCTGGGTTGAATTCAGTGTTCCATGATTCGTGATGGTGCCATCGTTCGTCAGTGTCCCCTGGTTAACCATAAGGGCGCCCGCATCAATGGTCAGCGTGCGGCCGCTCACAATCCGAAGGGCTGAAGTGCTTGCGATCACGTATTTTTGGTCAGGCTTTATGCTAAAGTTAACCATTACGGTCGCATTGCCGTTCAACGTATACTCGGCTACACCGTTTACATACGTTAAGGTCACACCTGCACCTGTAGACAGCGTCAGATAAGAAGGATCTTTGCTGATGACAGAAAAGCCGTTTACGACATGCAGCGCAGATGAGGTAAACTCCACCGGGCCCGTCAGATTAACATTGGCAAAGTCAAACTCTAATCTGCCGGACACATCCATGCGGCCTGATCCATTCAGCGTGGAGCTGTATTCCGACCGCATGGTCCCGCCCTGTCCCGCTGGAATTTGAATCGTGCCGTTGTTGGTCCAGGTCCCGCTATTGCTGACGCCAGAATTGATGACGACTGTACCGCTGCTTTCGACGAGAACCGTGCCTGAATTTCTAAGCTCGCCCAAATTGCCGTAAACGTGAACCGTTCCATCAATGGCAAGGGTAGTACCGGCAAGCACTCGCAGATTACCGTTGACGTTCATCGTAATGCCTGCAGGCACCCGCAGACTGGCACTCAAGCTATGGTCGCCGGCAACAACCGTTTCAGTGCTGGACAGCTTGGTGATGCTGGTAAGCCCTGCTGCCTTCGCATTCGAAATAAACTCATCCGCTGGGGACGTCGTAGCTGCATTCGTCGCAGCGCTAATGACCGTACCGACTCCGGGATGGATGCCTGTTACGACAACCTGCAACCTCTTACCGCCATCTGCTGCGGCAACCATGTAGGCTGACGTACTGCTTCCCTGACCGGATGCATCCTGATAGACTCCACTTCCAGGGGCCGTTTCCACCTGCCACTGATAGGCAGCCCGGCTGCCTGCCGGAAGTCCGTCTGCCATGGTCACATCGGCATGAATGGTGGTGCCCACCCATGGATCTGAGGGTTGAATGACTGCACCTAGTACACGTACCGTAACCGCGCTCGTGACGGCAGTCTCCGTGCCGATTGCCGGATCTACACCTCGAACAGTCACTTGAAGCCTCTTGCCCGAATCAGCGGCAGCCACTGTATAGCTTGCCGTATTGCTGCCTGCCCCGTGCGCTTGCTGATAGATGCTACTGCCTGCTGTCGTTTCAACCTCCCACTGGTAAGACACCTGGCTGCCTGCGATGCTGCTGTCGCTCATCACGACATCAGCCGTTAGGATGTCCCCAAGTGATGGGGTCGTATTATCAATCGTAACCCGGGATACCTTTGCGGCTACTGCCTGGGTTGCTGGACTTGTGTGTGATCCCGCCACGGGACTCACTCCCGACACGACTACCCGCAGTTTCTTTCCTACATCGTCAGCCGCTGCCGTGTAAACCGGACTCTCGTTCCCCGTCCCGGCAGCTGCGATATAGCTCCCGCTTCCTGCAGTCGTCTCCACCTGCCACTGATAGCTGACACGCCCGCCCGCAGGCTGACCGTCATTCATCGTAACAAGGGCGGTCACAGCCTCCCCGGCGGCAGGCTGTACGTGATCTGTCGTAACACCGATAACGAGAACAAGTACGGGCTCGGTCGCGGCACTAATCTGTTCTCCCACAGCCTGACCGACACCGGTCACAACGACGCGCAGCCTCTTGTGTGACTCTGCGGCGGTGACGATGTAGCTTGCCGCTGTGCTGCCAGAACCAACAGCATTCTGATACACTCCGCTGCCGACAGCCGTCTCCACCTGCCATTGATAGATCACCTGACCGTCTGGCGAGCTGCTGTCACTCATACGAACCGTAACCGCAAGGGTATCTCCAATTGCCGGAGCCGTATTGTTGATATCGGCCGTAGCGACCTGAGCAGCCAGACTCCAATCGGCGATGAATGTGACATCCTGAGCCGGCATAATCGCTGGCGGATCAGGATGAATCCAGCCCCGGAACAAATACCCTTCCCGGGTAACCACAGGCCTTGGAATGTCTGATGCAAGGATCGACGCTCCGTATTTCACCGGGATGACCGTGCCGCCTGTCCCTCCGTTCGCATCAAAGGTCAGATTGTAGCTGTTCCGCTTGTAATAGAGCTTCAAGCGAAGCGGGTTGGTGCTGTCCAGATTGACCGTGCCGCTGGACACACTTTCCGGCACGCTGGTGTCATAGGTGAAGCCCACGTACTCTTTTGGCGCTGCCGTTACGGTTGAGCCTGCCTGAGCGTACAGCTTCTCCGGATTGTCCAGCGGCTCATACGCCCCGCCTTGCAGCGTCTCCTTCGAGTGATAGGCGAGGTAAAGTCCGTCGGCAAATGTCCATACCGCCTGGAAGGTCATATCTCTCATCGGCATGACAGCCGGAATCTCCGGCGACCAGCCTTCGAACTGCGCATACTGGCGGTAAGCCGACGGGGTCCGTATACTGGCTCCATGTGGAATCATGGATGGATAGCTGGACAGGGCACCGCCGTTCCCATCGAATGTAACCTGATATCGGTTCCGTTTGTAATACAGCCTTAACACACTGCTGCCGTCCCCGTTAATTGTACTTGCAGTCAAGGTGTTCGGGGCACTGCTGTCATAAGTGAAGCCATCGAAGCTTTTCGGGGCTGCCTGAATGGCCGCATTCGTCGTCCCCTTAAACGAATTGGATTCCGCGACGCTGTAAGTCAGAGCATCGGTATAGCTTACCTGACCCGCAGCATTAGCACTAAGAATTGGCAGATCCTGAAGCAGATGCACCACCTTATAAGGGGTATCCTCATTCTCTCGCCAGGTCGCCGTGAACGTCATGTCTTTCGTCGGCATCACCGCTGGCACTGCTGACGACCAGCCTGTAAATGTGTATCCCGCTCTGAACGCCCCCGGGATTTGCGTCGAAATGTTCTTCCCGTTTCTCGCGGTGATCGACCTTGTGAACAGCTCATTGCCGCGGGAATCCCGGTAGCCCAGGCTGAAGGTAAGCGTTGCATAATGGCGCTCATAATAGATTTTGGCTACCGTCGAGCCGTCTCCCTTGATGTATACACCTCCAACATATCCGGACAAAAACCCTTCACTTTGATATTTATTGGAGGAAATGCGGAGCTCCGTCCCTGAGGTCCCCTTCAAATTCTCTGTAGCTGCAAGGGAAGCTTCATTCGTATTGGAATCGATCAAATAATGCTCGACCTTATACGGTGTATCGGTTCTCGGCTCCCACTTGGCGTACAGCCACTCCGGATTTTCGGGCATCCGGTCAGGGACAATATACTCTTTGCCATCCTCTGTGTACCAGCCCTTGAACGTATAACCAGCCCTCACCGGAGGCGCCGGAGGCACAATCTTCTCATTATACTGACCTCTCAGCAGGAGCGAAGAATCTCCATTCCCCGGGTAAAATTGCAGAAACTTCGTATAATCATTGTTAATCCAGCTCAATTCAACGACCCGCTTGATGGGCGCGGAGGTGAACGCTAACGGCGCCTGCTTCCAGGTGAGCACCATTTCTCCATGCGTAGCCCCTTTGTTCGTCGTCACCGTAATTACATTTTTGGCCGCATCATACTTAAATTCAGGGTTTGTCATCTCGATGGTGAACTGGGATGCATCATAGACCTTCTCGATCACCTCTCCCGACTTCAAATCCATCGCACTCATGGTAAACAGCCGGGATGGCAGGCTCTCACTTTCCAGCCGCTTGACCATTTGGATCACAGGCGTATCCTCCTGCACATATACAAAATCATCCACACTCAGCTGCGATCCTGCAGAGTAGAGCGGCCACTCATTGGAATAGAGCGGAACCTGCGCTGAAAGAGCTCCATTTCCGAGCTGAGCTGCAAAAATAGACTCCAGGTAAATCCCGATCTCCATATACATGGCTCCCGCGGATTGGGTCTGTGTCCCGGCTGCCGCTGTATACACCAGCTGATAGTAAAAATACCCCATAAGCTTCAAATAAGGCCCTGCTTCCACTTCAAACCCGACGCTGTTCAAATCGACGCTGAACAGGCCAGCCTTCAGCTGCATCTGGATGCCTGCCCGCAGCCCCAGCGTTCCCAGTACATACAGCTTGATATGATATTCGCCATCTCCGGACAAGCTGACCGTGTTGCTGGCACCCGTTCTGCTCAGTACACGTACAGTAACAGAATATCGCTTCGCACTTTTATAGCCGAAATCGCTGCCGAGCGTAATATTGGGATTCAGACTGATGACGAAATTGACCGTGAACTCGATTTCGATCACGCCATAGCAGATTCTCTTTTTCTGCTGCAGAAGCTCCTGGCTCAAGAGCGGCACCCACTCGGTCTCGTTCTGGAGCAGCTCCTGATACATCTGCTTCAGGGTTGACGCGTTTAATGTCTCCTTCATCTGCACGCCATCCATCAGCGCCTGCATTTGCTGCGCTATGTTCGTGATGTCGCTGGCCTGTGACCAGTCCGGGCCTTTATCTTTTTCGATGGTGCCCATCTCTGCTGTGATATTGATGCCCGTATACGTATAAGCATCCAGATTGGCGGTAATGGTGTAGTCTTGAATGATCGGAATGAACCAGTACCATTTCACCTGAGTATCGCCGTTGATCCCGAGCTCAAAGCGGATCTCTTCTTCAAATGTGCTCGTCATGTGGATGATAAAGCTGTCATCATTGCCCTCATCGGTATCAATGATAATATCGCATTGTACCTGAAGTGTTACACTAGCACCGGTATGTCCGGGGAAGTGCTTCAGCTTCGTGCCGATGGAAGGCACAACGGTCAGATTCTCCACACTAACCTCAATATCTGAGCCTTTGGATGCCGCGATGCTGCGCTCATCATACCGCTGCTTGAACCCGTCGGTCTGCAGAGCCATGGTTGACAGATAATCAGCGGCCTCCTGTACAAATCCGCTTTCGATCGCTTGCTGCTTGATCTGCGCCTCAAGCCTCTCCTCCTGGGCATCCTCTAACAGCTCATCGCCATCTATACGCTGCTTCTGATAGAAATCCAGCGCACTCGCAATGTCCTCAGAGGTCACTTCAGTATAGGTAATAATATCCTCTGAACCTGCTGAGGTGACAGAGGTAATTCTGGCGTAGCCCGCAGAGCTGGACTGACTTCCGAATTCTCCCTCGTAAAAGGCGATGTAATCCCCTTCTTGTACGGTAGTCAGCTCACTGAGTCCCAGCGGTGCATACTTGCTGTCCTGAAAATTGAGCGCAGCGTGATCTACCGTAATAGAGTTATTGTCAGGATCGCCGTCTATATCCGAAGCACTGCTGACAGGCAGCACATCCGGTTTAAGCAGCACCTCCTCCGCATCAGCGCTGGTGTATGTGTAGGTCGTTCCATTCTTTGCTGTAATTTCTACATACGCGACTTCACCGTTATCGGCCTCGGTCGTGTTAACCGTACGCTGATCGGGCCGAGTCCCTTCGTAAATGGACACTGTATCTCCCACGTCAATGCTCATGCTGCCGGCATAGTTAAACGTCCCGTTCGTAACATCTGCCGCTGACAGCGCCGTCCCACCGTTCGTCACGCTGGCGCGCATCACCGGTACCGAATGTAATGACATGGGTGTCCCCTCCCGGGACATGCCTTGCACTTCGGAGGCCGGGACATAGATCAGCTCAGGATTCAGAGGCAGCTGCGCAACCGCCTGCTTGCTAATGCTAAAGACATAAACCCGCGTCGAGGGATCCTGTCCGGTAAAAGAAAGCTTGTCGTCCGTTAGCGTAACCTGATATGTATTCCCTTCTTCAAAAGCCCCTTCCTGGGCCGCTGCCGTAAATGTGCCCTGCGAGCCGGTCACCTGAATACCGGCAAAGCCTGGATTCGCCGGGGCTTCAAACGTCATGCCTGCCCTCACCTGCTCGGCCGTCAGGGACCCGGTAGCTTCCTGGATCCCCAGCGTGAAACGGGGGGACTGATCCAGCACCGTGACACTTGGAATACTCTGCACCGCTTCATGAACGCTGTCGATATACTTGGCATACAGCATCATACTGCCTGTCACCGGCTCTCCATCCCGGAGCAGCTGAGTCAGCGCGGCATCTTTGAACCAGCCTTGAAAAATAGCCCCGGCCTTCACAGGAACCGGAAGCTGACTTACCGGTGCACCTGCTGCATAGGACAGGCTCTGGATTGCAGTGCCTCCATTCGTTTCAAATGAAATGATGTATGTCGATGCCGAAGGGCTGCCGCCACCGGGATTGCCCGGGCTTTCAACGATTGGCGATGGCGCCGCAGGAATAGCTGGAGCTTCCGGTACTGCGGGCGGCGCTGCAGCTTCCTCCTGCTCTTTGAAGGCCAGAATCACCTCATGGCTCGTCATGCTGAGAACCGCAGCTTCTGCTCTGGTTGCTTTGGCTTTGGGATTGAATCGGCCTTGGGTATCGCCCTTAAGCACGCCAGCCTGCCAAAGCTTGATGACAGCATCGACGGCCCATGGAGAAATCGCAGCGATATCCTTCGGCTTCGTCTCGATCCTGCCGTTTTTCTCATAATGCACGTTGACTGTTTCAAAATACCGCAGCGTCAACACAGCAATCTGTTCCCTGGACACGATCCCCTCCGGGGAAAACCTGCCGCCGCCTGTCCCGGTCGTTATTTCTTTCTCCACGGCCCAGGCCACATAAGGTCCATACCAGGAGTCCGGCGGTACATCCTCAAACACCGGAGCCGTATAGCCGCTGATATCAACCCCAGCAATCCGCCCCAGCACGGTGATGTACATGGCCCTTGTCATTGTGCCTTGAGGGGTGAAGTTCCCGTTGCCTGTCCCGCTGAAAATACCGTGCTGCTGCACATACTGAACGGCAGGGTAATACCAGTCTGCCGCCTTCACATCCTGAAACGATGTCTTGATCTCTGAGCTCAAACTCGAAGGAGCCAAAGAGACATCATGCCAGTTGATGTGCGGCTCCGGCTCCCCCTGTGCTGAGCCGGATGAATTCACCGTACCTATGGAGGCGGACATTGCCTCGGCCGGCAGCAGCGATAGCGTCATGCAAATGAGCAATAATAGACTAATATAGCGCGTATACCATGTTTTCAAATTGAATCCTCCCGCTAGACGATATTGTAGGCTGCCTGCTTCTGTTCCTGCCTACATCGTAGAGTTCGAGAGGGTTTACCGCATCTACCGAAAGTTATAGTTTCGACAAAAAAACACCTGCTTGCATGACCCTATGCATTTATTCTATGAGCTGAAGCTCTCTTGCTTTTTGAATGGCTTGCACACGCCTGTTCACCTGCAGCTTGCCATAGATTCGGTTCACATGGGATTTTACCGTGCCTTCCGTGATATGGAGAGAGGCCGCGACCTGCTTGTTGGATAAGCCCTCTGCAAGCAGCTGAACAATCTCCATCTCCCGGCGGGTCAACGGATCGACCAATACGGCTGGCTCAGACGTCTGTGCCTTCATGGCCTGCGGCTTCTGAACGTCACGTTCCAGACGCCCCAGCTGCTTCAGCTCTCCGTACACCATTCGCGAAAATACAAGCTCCAGCATATCCACCCGCTCATTGGTAAAAGCACCCGCCGTTAAATTGTTCTCCAGATACAGAATGCCTTCCTGATGGTTAGCATCCCGAATCGCCATGCACAGCATGGAGCGCGGCTTCTGCTGCACAATGTAGTCATCCTTCGCAAATATGCTGCTCCCGGCATCGCCCACGACGACCGGTTCTTTTGTCTGCTGAACGAACTGAACCACACTGGATGCGTAGCAGTCCTGGATCTCGCAGCCATGCCCTCCTCCGTTCAGCTCCAGTCTCGCTTCAACCGTCATCCTCCCGGACTCGCATAACAAGACTACTCCCCGCTCGGCGCCGGTAGTATGCAGCGCCAGCTGCAGGAATTTCTCCGGCAGGCGCCGCTCGGAGTGATCGTGATGCGAAAGACCCGCCATCTGCCGCAGCAGCTCCAAATCGAGCTCCCTGCCGAGATTAGCACTATGAAGAGCTGCTGATGCCAAAGCGAGCTTCAGGCTTGGCTGTAAGTCCGGGGCTTCGCCTTGCTCCGCTTCGCCGGATGCTTGAACCGTCAGCGCAGGGTGTGAAGCCTGCAGCAGCCTCACCTTTCCCGCTGCGCCCCAGGCCGCATAGGCCTCGCAAGCTTTTTGCAGATAGGCTGCTTCCAAGGTTAGATCTCCCATTCGCCGACAAAGGCCTGCAGCCAATTCCGCCGCAATGGCTGCTTCCCGAGCATCGCCGGCCTGCCGGGCATGCTCGATCGCCAGGTCGTAAAGGCGTAATGCCTTCTCGTTCTTGCGGCTCACTCTCGCGTACTCGGCCTGCATGATCCGGTATTTGGCCAGTGTCGTGTCTGGCGAGGACTTGCTCCATGCTCGCATCCGGTTCATCAATCGGCGCAGGGTCGTTCGCTGATCCGGCTGCAGTCTGGATAATGGCGCAGCTTCGGCCATGAGGGCAAGGGCATGATAAAAGCTATATTTTTGATGAATCGTCACCATGATTTCTCTCTTGAAGCGCCCGGCCTTTTCGGCCAGAGTCACCGCCTCGGGATACCGGGAGTAAATAAAGGCGACCTCCAGCCTGCATGTATAATAATAGAACCAATTGCCCTTCTCTTGACGGCCGACCTCTGCTCCGGGGTGAAGCTTCTCCTCCACCATATAAGGGATACGGAATTGCAGCGCCTGTCCTTCACTGCCATGCTGCAGCAGCTCGACGTAGCGTTTAGAGATATACAGCACTCGTAATGTGATTTGATCCAGCACTTGTCCGTACTGCTCCTCATAGGCATGCACGAGACGGTCTAGGTGCTTGAGCTCCCCATCACAAACCATCACGTGACAAGACATTGCATGGCCCGCACTCACGAGATCTCCGCATTCGAGGCTCAGCTGTACAGCCTGCTCAAAAAGAGGTGCAATCTGCTCGGCCTGGGCATGCTGCTTTACCAGCGCAGTAATCAGCCGAATCTTGCCCTTCAGCAGCAGGCTGTCCGACTGCTTGGCATAATGCCAGGCGGTCTCGGCAAGATGCAGCGCCTGCTTGTCATTTCTAAGGCCGAAGGCCAGCGCAATAGCATAGGAGCCCAGTGCAATAGCGAATGCATCCCCAAGACCCTGCTGCAAGGAACGCCGTACGTATTTGGCGAACATGACGACTGCGAGCTCCGGGTTCACGACATAAATCACAGTGCTCGAGACCATCACAATATCAGACAGCGCTTGATGCGCGGCATCATCATGGCTCGGCAGGGTGCTCAGCTCCATGCGTTTATGCGCAAGCGCGAGCTGGGTGCGGGCGACTTCCAGGAGAATGGAGGCGCGGGATGTGGAGGAGGGGATGGAGAAGCCGAATTCCTGCATGGCTTGGAGCGCGGTGTCTGCCGCCTTCTCCAGGCTCCGATGGAAGGCATACATCATAATCATAATCGTGTAAATCCGTGCTCGTACCTCTACAGCCTCAGTATGTAGAAGCAGCTGATGCAGATCCTCTTCAGCCTGCTTCCATTGTCCGCAGAAATACAGGCATTCACTGCGCTCCAGCAGAAGCTGAACATACAGCCAGTCCGGCTCTGCCAAGCCTCCTGCCTCTGCCAGCTGCACCCCTGCTGTCAAGAGCTCCAGCGCTTGTCCATAGGCAGCTGCAGCTTTAGCAGCTATCCCGGATCTCAGATTTAGGACCGCCAGCTGCTCCGCTTCTGCCTGCTCTGCAATATGCTCCCGGCCCA
The DNA here is from genome assembly GCF_017582705.1 of Paenibacillus sp. F411. NCBI lineage: Bacteria > Bacillati > Bacillota > Bacilli > Caryophanales > Paenibacillaceae > Paenibacillus > Paenibacillus sp. F411. The sequence continues at coordinate 78,832 of NZ_JAGFIP010000009.1, read as the reverse complement.
GGTTCATATGATGCACGACCTCAAACAGCCGCTCCTCATCCCTTTCGGCGTGAAGTGATTCCCGCAGTGAGCGGCCGATGTCCAGATGAGCCTGCGCCTTCAGCTCTTCCGGATTCAGCTCATAGGCCGCCATCTGCACCTGATCATGGAGAAATCTCATTCGGCCCGGCTCCGGCATAAGCCATCCCTCGCTTACCGCGGGCGACAGAGCCTGGATCAGCTGCTCCGGACTGTCTTTTGTCACGAGCGCGAGCTTATCCAGCTCGAACGAAGCGCCCAGGCAACCCGCTACACGCAAAACCTTGCGAGTAGGTGCGGGAAGATCATGCACCCGGCTGCGGATCAGATCCGCTACCTGTCCATAGCCGGCCATTTCAGTCATCGCCTGAAGGTCCCATTTCCAGCACATCTCATCCGCATGGAACCACAGCCACTGCTTCTCATGACAGGTCTCTACCATCTTGTGGATATACAGCGGGTTACCAGCCGTCTGCCGGTACAGTACATCCGCAAACGGCTGGAGTGCATCGCCCTCTTCCTGGAGCAAGTCGGAGAGGTAGTGCAGAACCTCGTGATAGGTGAGGCCGTGAACGTTCATGACCGAGACCCCGGCTGCGTCTGCTTCCGAGGTCTTCAAGAGCAGCTCCTGGAGCTTGTGCCCCTGACTTACCTCGTGTTCCCGATACGTACCGATGATGACAACATGCTTCAGGGAAGAGTGCTGCCACAGCTCGGACAGCAGATGAAGAGTGCCGGAGTCCGCCCACTGCAGATCATCCAGCCCCAGCACCAGCGGGTGCTTCTCATCCGCAAATGCCTGAATCACCTTGCCGAACAGACTTCGGAAACGGTTCGTCGCCTCCAGGGGAGACAAGGGCTCCAGGGGCTGATGCTTTCCCAGCAGCCAGGATAGCTCAGGAATGACCTGAACCAGAACGCTTCCGCTTTTTCCTACGGCGTCCAGAAGCCTTCTTCTCCATGGCTCCCGCTGCGCTTCACCTGCAGCCATCCTCTGCCGAATCAGCTTCGTCACGGCCGCTATAAACGGAGCATAGGGCTTCGATTCCAGCAGCGGCTCACACTTGCCTGACGCGCTGTAGCCCCCCTGTTGCGATGCATCGTTCTGAAACGCTCTCAGAAGTGCAGATTTGCCGCTTCCTGTATGGCCGCCGATGAGCAGCAATTCCTTGGCGCCGCGAATGGAGCGGCCGTATATCTCTTGCCACGCCTGCCATTCCGAATCCCGGCCATAGAGCTTGGAAGGCAGACGCAGCACACTCCGATCATCAAGAGCCCCCAGTGAAAAAGAAGCAATCGTTCCCTCTGTAACCCAGGCATCAGCACAGATCCGGAGATCATCTTGGAGCCCGCGCGCGCTCTGATACCGCTCCTCCGGCGACTTGGCGAGCAGCTTCATTACGAGATCATTCAGCATCTTCGGGACCTGTCTCTGCCTGGACACCACCGGAACGGGCAGCATCGCCATATGAGCATGGGTCCATTCATGCATCGTGGCGGCCTGAAATGGCGTCTCTCCGGTCAGCCACTCGTAGAACAGAACGCCGAGCCCGTACAGATCGCTCCGATGGTCCGGCTCCCTGAACATGCGTCCGGTCTGCTCTGGAGACATATAAGCATACCTCCGCTCCGAGATCTCCGGCGGTGAATTTAGCCAATAGAGCTTCGCTTCGCTCAAGTCCCTTTGCAAGCCGATCTGTTCGGGGTCAATCCCGCAAGGGCCTGCAGACCACTGGTGCCGCTCATGGATGAGGTCCGCCATCTGCAGTGCCATTGAAAAAAAGAGGGTAGGCTCCATGACCTTCACATGCTGGTCCATGAAATCTCTCAGGGTCATATCCACAATTTCATTCATCGTTGTGCAGACCTCCTGTTGCCATTTCTTTTTCTACATACTTCTGGTTTCGCAATTATTTCCCCTCATAATTTCCGCACACCCGGTTGCGCCCTGCGCGCTTGGCTTCATACAAGCACTCGTCCGCGCTGTCCACCATCTGGTTGGGATCGCCCACGGTTTCCGGGTAGGTGGCCACGCCGATGGAGATGGTGATGTTGATCCTTTCTTTGGATGAGACTGGAAAAGGGTGAGCCTCTACCGTCTGCCGAACCCGCTCTGCAATGTCTAAGGCTTGTGGATGAGGACAGTCCGGCAGAATGACCGAAAATTCCTCGCCGCCGTTTCGGGAGACGACATCGAAGGAGCGCGTGGTGCTCTTCAGGATTTTTCCCAGCTCGACCAAAATCTTATCGCCGATCGGATGGCCGTATGTATCGTTCACATGCTTGAAATGATCAATATCGATGATAAACAGCGACAGCCGCTCCTTCTTATCCATCGCCTGGTGCATCAGCTCATTCCAGATTGCATCGAATTGACGCACATTATTGAGACCCGTCAAGAAATCGGTCGTGGATTCTTTTTCATATTTCAGGAGCAGGTATTGGGTTTTCAGAATATACTCCACAAAAAACACCGAGGTCAGGCCGCCGATCATCGAAATAACCCAGTAGGTAGGAATTAAAGAGGCCAGAATTGTGGCATCCTGCACCAAATAAGTAATAATTACACTAAATACGACGTTGGAAAAAATAATCATCAGCAAGCCTTGCTTGTATTGATTCAGGTCGGGATATTTTTTTCGATGTACTTGCTGAACCCATATAAATCCGATCACCAGAATAGCCATCAGAACCATCGCCGCTACCGCCGAGGTTGTAAATCCGAATTCAAATCGACCCGCGATGATGAGGACGGCGCTGACCACCGCTGACATCACGCCTCCGAACAAAATGAGCAGCATCGGTGGGATAAACCGCAGATCAACGATCGTTTCTGCCGTGACTTGGATGGAAAAGCTCATCAACACGTACCCGAGAACCCCTCCCGCGACCCCATCGACAACAGCCGGGTAGAGTTGAAAATGCTGCCCCAGCGGAACAAACCTCCATCTGATTTGTAAGTAAATAAAGATCAACGCAATAAGAACACAAAGATTGATAAACAGATCATTGATTAACGACAGCAACCCAACCCATCTCCCTCTACAAAACGCGAATGTTGTCAGTTTGTGTTACATATATCATATTCGTGCCCTAGCGGCAACCGTTGTTCTCGCTGGTGCGGGGTAAGATGAAGGGACTCTAAGCCCCTTTGGGCGGTGCTTATACGATCTGGGGAGTGGTTAATGATGCACAAGGCAACACTCGGTGAAGGTAAAAAGGAACAAACCCGCGTCTAGTTACAGCTTATAATAGAAGAAAGGGGATGAGAAGCATGAACAGATACGGATATATGGCTGTGTTTGCCGGGGCACTGCTGCTCAGTGGCTGCAGTGAAGCGCAAAGCCCCCAAGGAGCGCCGCCTCCCCCGCAGCAAGAAAGTCCATCCGACCCGCCGGCGGAAAGCCCCGACGCAGTGCCGGATGAGGAAGTCGCCGCGGAGGAAGAGCGGGATCAGGAGTCCGATCAGCCATCGGCTGAGAAACCGGATGAGGAAAAAGCACCTGACGAGGGCATGCCCCCGACAGCCAAAGAGGCTGCTGTCACCGTAATGCGAGCCTTGAAGTCAGGCGATATGGAAGCTGTGGCGGCCTGGGCTCACCCGGAGAAGGGCGTGCGCTTCTCTCCTTATGCGCACGTCGATCTCGAGAACGACCAGACGCTGAGCCGGGAGGAGCTGACTGAGGCCCTGTCCAGAGATACAGCCCGGGTGTGGGGGCATTTCGCGGGAAGCGGACATGTCATTGAGCTGCCCTACGCGGAATACCACAAACAATTTGTGTATGATGCCCGCTTCCTGGAGGATGCGGAGGTCCATGTCAACCAGTCCATCGGCAAGGGGACGACCGTGAACAATCTGAACGAGGTGTACCCTGAAGAAACGCATGATTATGTAGAGTTCTATATTGATGGGGTTGATCCCCAATACGAGGGTATCGACTGGCGCAGCCTTCGCCTTGTGTTCGAGAAGAACGATATGGACCGCTCCCTCGTCGGGATCGTGCATGATGAGTGGACACCGTAAACAGGTCATAGGAATTATTCCACCGCCGCCGTTTGACGGCAAGCCCGAGCGTATATACTATGGAGGTTTAGGCCAATCAACAACCGCTAAAGATAAAGGAGATGAACCATGACTTATCCAAGAGCATTTTCACACATCGGTTTATCCGTGAGCGATGTAGAGCAAGCCGTCACCTTTTATCGTGACGTGATGGGCTGGTATGTCGTTATGCCGCCGTCAGACATTGTGGAGGACAACGATACCGCGATCGGAATCATGTGCTCCGACGTATTCGGCAAGGGCTGGGGGTCATTCCGTATTGCACATATGGTGACCTCCGATGGGATTGGAATCGAGATATTCCAATTTCCGAATCACGAGAAGCCGGACCATAACTTTCAGTACTGGAAGTCGGGCGTATTCCATTTCTGTGTTCAGGATCCAGATATTGAAGGGCTGGTACAAAAGATCGTGGACCATGGCGGCAAGCAAAGAATGCCTATCCGAGAATATTATCCGAATGAGAAGCCGTACAGAATGTGTTATGTGGAGGATCCCTTCGGGATTATCTTCGAGGTCTACAGCCACAGCTATGAGGTAACCTACTCTTCAGGAGCCTATCAATAAATCTTGACGCCGTAAAAAAGGGGATGCTCCCCAAGTGCTTGCTGGTCTCATCAGACTCGCACTTGGGAGAAGCATCCCCTTTATTCTCATGGGAGCGCACAGGGCGCTATTGATTTCTAGCCCAGGCCATGTCGTTCATATCATGGCTGATATTGCATAAGCTCCGTGTTACTTGATCTCCGTATTATTTGAATTCCTTATTCATCAATCGTACGCCATCCCGGGTGCTTACCGGCATAATCTTGTCTTTTCCTTGATCGTTAATATACTGCATCACTTGCCCCAGAATTTGCGGAGTCGTCTCATATTCCCCTAAACGCTCTTCTGTAATACCGTGCAGCATAATAATGACCCAGGATTTCTCTTCAATCGCCCGATCGATCCAGCCCTGAATCGTGGAGAACTCTGTCGTATTCACAACAGCAAAGGATTTCAGCCAGTGCGGATCGTAGTTGTCCGCGCGGTTGGTATCCCTGTTATAGACACGAACACCATCAAAGTATTCTACCGCGATGGCTCTCACCGCATCATTATAGTCAGAGTTCGGGATCGCAATGGTGGACACCTCTCCAACTAAATCTTCTAATATAAATTTGCTGGTCTTAAACTCTTCGCGGATCTCCGCTTCCGTGCTGCTCGTCAAAAACGGATGGGTCTGTGTATGTGATGCAATCTCAATCCCGAGATCATGCGCGGCCCAGATTTGGGAGCTGTTCATAAATCTCTGTTCGCCGGAGTAAACCTTACCCCCGATAATATTAAACGTCCCCGCCATGTTATACTTCGAGTGCAATGGCAGTGCATTGTTATACGAACTCAGAAAACCGTCATCGTATGAAAACGTAACCAGGGCTTGGCCTTTGTACAGCTTTTCATTCAATGGATCAATTTTGCTCATGTCTTCGATTGGAACGGCAGCCGGTGGTACAGGCTCCGGGGTTGCTTGCGCAGCTCCGCGGCTGGATACAGATACCATACGGTCGGCACTGCTCCACTTCACCTCTGCACCGAGCGCTTCGCTGACGAAGCGGATCGGGACGAGGGTTCGACCGTTCATCACGACTGCTTTTTGCGCCAGCTTGACCCCTGCACCATTGATCGTGGCCGCAGCGGAGCCGATGGTCAGATGGACGACGGTGTCCTTATGAACGGCTTTAATATTTTTACCGGTTACACTCAAGCTTGCGCCAAGGGACTCAAATATCCCTCTCAAGGGAACCAGGACACTTCCATTAATCATCTCCGGCGGCTGGTCATAGGATTGCAGGGCTCCGTTCACCTTCACTCGAATCGGGCTGGCTGCAGATGCAGGCATCGAAACGAATAAGAAGGAAACCGACAGTAGTAACAGCAATAGCTTCTTCATGTACTTCCTCACTTTACCAAGTATTAGGTACTAATGTACCACTATATGGTAGTGTAGCACTATATGGAAGGATGAACAATAGTTTCAGCTGCTTCCATATTCTTTTTCCTTATCCCTCTGATGAAGGCCATGCGTACTTACGCAAGTGCTGCCCCATATGCATAAGCTGCCATTCATGATGCTCCTCTGTCATGACGTGAAATCCGAGACGCTCCCAGAAGGAAACGGCTCGGCGCCCCTGCTTAAATCATATTTACTGAACCTTCTCATCCTATGAATTACATTGATTAATCGTAATGATTACATTATAATCAAATCCTAATCGTAACCATTACTTCTAGGAGGCAACAATCTTGAACATCTTGAACATGAAGAACCCCCGTAAGATTTTACTCACCCTTATCTTTACGCTTTCCCTTTCGTTGCTAAGCGCATGCGGACAAGCCCGTACCTCTGAGCCCGGTTCTTCAGAAGATAAGAAGCATATTCGCTTCCTTTATAATTTCTCTACAAGTTCGTTAGACCCCCACCTCGGCTCCAGCTATGTCCCGCTCAACGCAGGCATCACGGAAACTCTGGTCCAGCTGGACGAGGAGCAGCTTACGGTAGCGCCGTGGCTCGCTCAGTCTTGGGACAGCGAGGACGGACAGCATTGGAGCATTGAGCTGCGCCCGGACGTCACCTTCCAGAACGGTAAACCGATGACGGCAGAAGCCGTCAAAGCTTCGCTGGATCGGGCGCTGAAGGAAAGTGTGGCGATCAAGAATGCCCTGAAGATTGATACCATTGAAGCGGACGGACAGAAGCTGAGCATCAAGACGGTGCAGCCTTTTCCTGAATTTATATCCGAGCTGGTCCACCCGAACACTTCTATTATAGATGTAACAGAAACCGACTTCGTGAATCGTCCCGTAGGTACAGGACCCTTCCAGCTGAAATCCTTCTCCCCCGGAAGCAAGCTGGAGCTCGTCCGCTATGATCAGTATTGGGACGGCGCATCTCCGCTGGATACTGTCGATTTTATGTTCAATGAAGATGCCAATGCCCGCTCGCTGGCACTGCAGTCGGGACAAGTCGATATTGTCTATCGTCCTGAGGTCAATGGACTGGAGATGCTGGATCAAGCAAAAGGCATTGCGGTACATTCCACAGCTACCTTCCGGGTGCACCAGATGACTATGAACCTGGAACGCAGCACCATGCAGGATATTGATGTCCGGCGCGCCGTTGATGCTTTGATTAACCGGGAGGAGATTGTAGCGTCGATCCTGCTGGGTTACGGCGAGACCGCCGTGGGCCCGTTCCTGCCTTCACTTCCGTTCGCGCCGTCCTATAGCAGCAACAGCCTGGAATCAGGTAAAGACGCCGCGGTACACTATTTGAGCCAGGCAGGCTATACGCTTCAGAACGGCAGTATGCAAAAAGAGGGCCAGCCTCTCGAGCTCACCCTGCTGACGTATTCTGCTAGAGCGGATCTGCCGCTGATTGCTCAGGTATTCCAATCCGATGCTAAAGAGATCGGCATTCAGGTGAATATTCGCCAGATTGATACCCCTGAAGAGTATATGGCTTCCAATCGGGATTGGGACATTGCCACATACAGTAACCTGACAGCTCCCCGCGGAGATGCGGGCTATTATTTGAATGCCACCTATCATCCTACGGGAGCGCTGAACTTCAGCGGGACTGAAGATCCGGCGCTGACTGCCTTGATTGATGAGCTGAACGTTACCGTGGATACAGAGAAGCGGGCTGAACTAGCTGAAGCGGCCGCTAATTATGTCCGGGATCAGGTGTACAACGCATTTGTCCTCCATCCGGCCACCATTGTAGCTTATAACGAAGACAAAGTTATGAACTGGGTGACGTCCAAAAGTGAATACTACATGATCACGAACAAGCTGGATGTGAATCTATGATTTCTTTGCTTTTTCGTAAATTCTCAGAAATGCTGATGCTGCTCCTCTTCATTACCTTCATCAGCTTTCTAATCCTTCGCCTTGCTCCGGGCGATCCGGTCCTTCAGCTATTGAAGGTGGATGAGCTGGCCGTAAGCCAGGAGCAGCTGGAGGCGCTTCGCGAGGACATGGGGTTCAATGAACCGCTGCTCGTTCAATACGGCCAGTGGCTGCTGAACTTCATCAGGCTGGATTTCGGGGAATCCTATGCTACTGGGCAGCCGGTCATGGAGATGATCCTTACAGGGCTGCCCGCCACGCTGGAATTAACCTTCAGCTCGCTGCTCGTCATGCTGCTTCTGTCTATTCCGCTGGGGTCACTGGCTGCGTTATACCGGAACAGCTGGCTGGATCATGCAAGCAGAGCTTTGTCCATTCTAGGAGCAGCGATCCCCAGCTTCTGGCTCGGCCTGCTGCTCGTCGATCTGTTTGGTGTCCGGCTCGGGTGGCTGCCCACGATGGGGAGAGATGGCTTCACCTCACTGCTGCTGCCCTCCTTCACGCTGGGCATCGCCATGTCCGGCGTCTACGTCCGGCTGCTGCGCTCCAGTCTGCTGGATTCGTTAAGCCGGGAATTCATCACTGCAGCAAGGTCGCGCGGGCTGTCTCCTTCCCGCGTGTTTGTCGTTCATGCACTGCGCCATAGCCTGCCTCCGGTCATTACTGTATTTGGTGTCAGCCTTGGCGGCCTGATTGGCGGCGTCGTTGTCATTGAGGTGATATTCGCTTATCCGGGCATCGGCAAGCTGGCTCTAGACGCGATTAAACAGCGTGATTACCCGCTGATCCAAGGATATATTCTCGTGATGGGGATCGTTGTGTTCATCGTGAATACTGCAGTGGACCTGTCGTATCGCTTCTTGAATCCGGAACTGACATCGAAGCTGACATTGAAAGCAAAGGACATTTCACCATGATCAGGATCAAAAGCTTCCATAAGCACACTTGGCGCTTCATTGTATTAGGAATTGTAATCTTTGCGATGATGTCCGCAGCCCTTTACACATTCCTGTACCTGCAGCATGACCCGAATCAGACCGATTTAAGCCAAAAACTGTCAGCCCCTAATTGGTTTCATCCGCTGGGCACCGATCACTTGGGACGGGATGTACTAACCCGGCTCTTGCTGGGCGGGATGCAGACTGTCGGCTATAGTTTGCTCGCGTTAGCAGCCTCCCTGCTGATCGGCATTCCCATCGGTTTGCTGTCCGGCTATCGGCGGGGGCTTACCGATCGCATCCTCATGAGGATTGCCGATGCTTTTCTGTCATTCCCGGATACCCTGGTGGCGATTCTGCTCGCCGGTTTGCTTGGTGCCAGCATCCATAACCTGATTCTTGCCGTCGTCATTATTAAATGGGTTAAATACGCCCGCCTGGTGCGCAGCACCATCCTGACAGAATCACAGAAGGACTATGTTCTCATGGCGAGAAGCCACGGCTTATCGGATGTTCGCATCATGTACAAGCACCTGCTTCCGCATATCATGGGCAACGTTCTCGTCATGGCCAGCCTGGATCTGGGCAAAATCATACTGCTCATCTCCGCCTTCTCCTATATTGGCCTGGGCGTTCAGCCGCCATCCCCGGAGTGGGGAGCTATGCTGAATGATTCCCGCCCTTATTTTCAATCCAGGCCCGAGCTTATGCTTTACCCCGGACTGGCGATAGTTACCGTGGTGCTGGCGGCGAACCTCGCTGGTGATTTTTTCAGAGATTATTTTGATGTTAAAAAGGAGGTGCAGCCGTGATTCTGTCCATAGACCAGCTCACCGTACGCAGCGGACAGCAGAATATCATTCAGCAGGCCTCCCTCTCGATTCCGAAGGGCGCGTGGTATGCCCTTGTGGGACAAAGCGGCAGCGGCAAAACCTTGCTTGCACAGGCTCTCGGACAGATGCTTCCTCCGAATCTGACCGCTAGCGGCCGCATTCAGTTCAAGGGTGAGGAGCTGCTGGGCATGGCCCCAGAGCGTATTCGCGCCCTGCGCGGACGCTCCATCTCTTATGTGTTCCAGGATTACCATGGCTCCTTTACGCCGTTTCGCCGGATTGGGCAGCATTTTGACGAGGTGCTGAAGACGCATACGACAGCCTCCCCTGAAGACCGGAAGCGTCAGGCGCTGGAGGCCTTGGTCTCTGTAGGGTTAGGAGAAGAGCTCTACAGCAGCTATCCCTCTCAGCTAAGCGGAGGGCAGCTGCAGCGGGTGTCCATTGCGCTGGCCCTTCTGCTCTCACCGGATCTGCTGATTGCCGATGAGATTACGACCGCGCTGGATAGCGTATCCGGCCATACCATCCTGCAGCTACTGGCCAGCAGGCAGCAGGAAATCGGCTGCACCATTCTGTTCATTACGCATGACTGGCGTCATGTGAAGCGGTATGCCGACCGCATTGCCGTCATGAAGTCAGGGGAGATCGTGGAGTCGGGCAGCAAGCATGTGCTTCTTGACCACCCCAAGCATCCTTATACGAGAATGCTGATTCAAAGCTCGCCTACATTACCGACCCCGAAGGGCTACCTTCTTTCCGGTCTGAAGGAAGTGAATCCGGAATGAGCCTGTTAACAGTGAACCAGTTAACCAAGTCTTATCAGCAGGGTCAGCCTGCGGTGCATAACATGTCCTTTGAACTGCAGCGCGGGGAAAGTCTGGGACTGGTCGGGGAAAGCGGCTGCGGCAAAAGCACCTTGGCCCGCTGCTTACTGCGTTTAGAGGACATCGACCGCGGTGAGATCCTGCTGAACGGCGTTCACATGGAAAAGCTGCACGGCCGCAAACTGCGGCCGCTGCGCCGGCATATCCAGATCGTGCTGCAGAATCCGGCCGCCGCACTCAATCCCAAGCTGACTGTCAGGGACAGCTTAGTCGATCCCTATGAACAGTTTAAGCAGGAGCTTGCTCTGAAGCATTTTACAGTACCGTCCCTGGACCGTTATGTGCAGCAGCTGCTGGAAGCCGTTGAACTCCCGGCCTCGCTTGGCAGCCGGTACCCGCATGAATTAAGCGGCGGTCAACGCCAGCGGGTCACCATCGCCCGGGCCATCAGCATCGAGCCGGAATTAATGATCCTCGATGAGCCGACCGCCAGCCTCGATGTCTTATCCCAAGGTGCTGTACTGAAGCTGCTATCCTCCCTGCAGGAAAGCTTGGGGCTGTCGTATCTGTTCATCTCGCATGATCTCGCGGCCGTCTATCAAATGTGCCCGCGCATCCTCGTGATGAAGGACGGCCGCCTGATCGATCAATGTTCACGGGAGCAGTTATTTCATGAGGAGCGCCATGCCTATACGAAGGAATTGGTTTCGATGTATTGAAGAAGGCGTAATAATGCGGAGGATACACTACGCTCTATCCTAGCTCTTCACTGCTGAAATTAATAAGAACATGGGGCGTCGGAATTCTTCTTGCCAGGCAGGATTGTTATCCAGCATCTCTTGGCTCGGTTGAAGCTCGGAAAGCCTTGTCAGTCTAAAACCGGAATCTATTAATGCATTGACTTGGGTGGCAACACTACGGTGGTATTTGACTACATTCTTTTCCAAGAAATTGGACTGCCGTAATCCTTCCTTGTGGTAGTTATCGACAGGCCAATGAACTTTCTCACCATCCGGGCTGTAGCACCAGTCTTGGGCAGCTAACGCGGTAAAGATCGGGTGTTCCACCGAGAAAACGAAAGTCCCTCCAGGTGCAAGGCAGTGATACACTTTACGGCAGATCGTGTCGAAGCACTCCACATAATGAAGCGCTAAAGAACTGATGACTACGTCGAATTCCTCTTCCGCAAAATCAATGTCTTCAATGGCGAGATGCCGATACTCAATCTGAGGATCGACGGTCATTGCTTTAGCGCGCTCTAACATGTTCTCCGAGATCTCCACACCAATGACGGACCTGGCCTGACGTTCGCGCACATAGCGACAATGCCAGCCAAAGCCGCAGCCAAGATCAAGTACTCTTTGATCACGCAGTTCCGGAAGCAATCCGCGAAAGGTGCTCCATTCTCCAGCAGCATCCAGCCCGCCAAGCGAGCGAGGCAGCTGACTATATTTTTCGAAAAATTCTGAATCATCGTATTTATTCTGTTTCACAGTAACCGAAGCCTCCTATCTTCAAATAGCAATGACCATCTATTTATTTATCGGATTTTATTACATAATATTACCGTAGGTTAGGCTTGAAATAAAAACGGACTACATGGTTACCAAAGGAGCACACGAGATGAACGTTTATTGTATGGGTGTTTTGAAAGAGATGGATTTGGCAATACACTCTATCGTCAAATTGATCGACATGCTCAGCGAAGAAGACCTGAACTTTAGGCCGACGGAAGGAAAATGGTCGATGGGTGAGTTACTCTCGCATATGTCGGTAATATGTAAAGCTGATTTCCTGATCGGTGCAGGAGCTTCAGAGGAGGAGATGGATCAATTCTACGAAGAAGCTGAGCCCGAAGTCAATCGGAAAGCCATCACTGAGGCCTTGCTTCACAATTATGCTTATCTAAAAGAAGGCATAGCCAAGTTAAGCGAAGAAGAGCTGCTTCAGGAAAGAACTTCGTACTTTGGAGTGGTTCATTCGCGCTACGAATGGCTGCTGGATACTCAGGCACACCTGTTTCATCACCGGGGGCAGCTGCATTCCATGATCGTTCATAACCTTAAGCTCGAGCCAAACGTTCCGTTGTTCGAGTAAGCTTAACAAGAGGAGCTTCGCTTTTAGCGGAGCTCCTCTTGTCCAATATTCGATGATTCTTGCCGGAATGTCCCAAGCTTGTGGCGCACACTAGAGCGAGAGCGATTAGAGCGCAGACAGCCGCTTGATCCATCCCTCCAGCTCGTCAACCAATCCCTTGGCTAGCTCAAAATCCATTTCTTTCAAGGCCGATTCGATTTGCATTTCGACGGACTTTTTCTTCTGCTCCGTTTCTAGGTAGTCTTTATTAAAATGACTCGCGTAAATCATCTGTCTGAATTTTCGCATACTCATTTTACGGATGGTCTGATGCTCCACGATCAGCACATAGTCCATCCCGTTGACGACGGAATAGAAATCATGCGAGACCATTAGAATCGCACCTTTATAGTTAAGGATGGCTTTTTCGAGCGCGATCTGTGTGTAGACGTCCAGATGGCTTGTGGGTTCATCAAGCAGCAGCAGATTGGCTTGACTGGCCGCGACCTTAGCCAACTGGAGTATATTTTTTTCTCCGCCGGACAGCGATTCGATCTTTTGCTCAAGAATCTCTCCCTCAAAGCCGTAGCTCGCTAAATACGCTCTGACCTCGTCATACGTGTTGAATCCGGCGTCGATGAATTCATGCAGGATCGTGTTGGCATCTTCCAGTGTTTCGCCTTGAAGCTGAGATAAGTACGCCACTTTGGCATCCTTGTGGACTTGAATCGACGGATGCTGGTTCCGGAATATATCCCGCAGCAACGTCGTCTTCCCGGTCCCGTTTGGACCGATGATCGCGACCTTATCCGTGGATTTGATCTCGAAGTGTACGTTATCCAGCAGCAGCTCGTCAAAGGCCACACTATAATGATCTACTTTTACGAGTACATCGTCTTCCATTTCATGCTCCAGCCCGAAGTGGATATCACGCTGCTTGATCTCGACGAACGGCGCTTTGATCCTGCGCGCTTCCAGCCTTTCCTGGAACCTCACTCGGGCCTTTAACGCCCGGCCTCGGGATGCTTCTGAATTGTAAGTCGCGATCGCTCTGAGGTTGTCAATGATGTGATCATATCGCTCGATCTCTTCGGCTTCAGCGGCGGCGATCTCCTGCAGCTCGATTTTGGTCTGAAGCAGCGAGAAATGGTATTCGATATAGCTTCCGTCGAACTCTTGAATTTCTGTATTCTCCAGGTGAATGATTTTGTTGAAGCAATGATTTAAAAGATAGCGGTTATGCGTAACGACGAGCAGCATGCCTTTGTGGGAGTTGATTAATTTTTTGAGCGCATTCAGATTTTCGAAGTCCAAGAACACATCAGGCTCGTCCATAATCATCAGGTCCGGGTTCGTGAGCATCTCCTTCATGACCTGGATCAGCTTGAACTCTCCGCCACTTATCGAGGTTACGCTAACGTCTTTGAGCTTCGCCAGATTGGCCAGATTCAGCTTCTTATGAATCCGGCTCTCCGCATCGTCCCCGCCCATGGATTCCAGCGCGTCCAGCGTGAGCTGGTATCTCTCCATCAGGGAATCCATATCATGAGTGGTCGCCATTTCAGCATAAATTGCGTTAAGCTGCTCCTGGAGCCTTGTAAATGCTTCACTCATATATTCAAAAACGGTCATGTCCGTTGCCGGGTCCACCTGCGAGAACTGACTAACGTACCCGATTCGACAGCTGGGATCGATCTCCAGCTTGCCGTCAAACACATGCTTGTCCGGGTCCATCAGAATTTCGATCAGGGTGCTTTTGCCGCTGCCGCTGGTTCCGATAAAGGCGCAATGCTGCCCTTCCTCGAGCGTGAACGAAATGTCGGTATACAGTTCCTTTTGCGGGAACGAGAAGGATAAATGTTCAACTTTAATCATGGTCTTACCTTTCCTGGTAGCTGAAATGGAGTTGATTAGAAGTGCTGCAGCCTCTCCACTGTGGGGGTCTGCCGCACCTCAGATTAACACTGTTTGCTGCTAAATTCAATGCTTGAGACTGCGGGTTTGAGAAGGGTTATGCATGCTGCTTTCATGTATGACTGCATGGGTGCTGCTTATTTTTCCAAGACCTAGCGCAGACTATTCTGTAAGAGACGAATGAGGGGGATTGTGGTACGATAACATTCTATACGGAAAGAGGACGTGATAAAGCTGATAACGGTTCATTTTCTTCATTTCGAGTCTTTGAAGATCAGCCTCTGTCAGTTCCTCGGGCGTTTTCTTCTTGCCTCGCCTATCCTTTAGTGCATCTTCACCCCCATCTTCAAACTTTTTTACCCATTGGTACACTTGTTGGTAGGAGACTTTATGTTGTTCTGCTGTCTTGTGGTAATCGTGTTGATTTGCAAGGCAGTACAGAACGATTTCTATCCGTTCCTGCCACGTTGTAGATCGACCCTTCGTCATAGCTTTGGTTCCCCCTGTATAGGTTTTTAGGCTGCTATGACTATTATACTTGTCGATCCATCTAGTGAGTTGGTTTCGGCTCGCAATGTTATACTTGTCGATAATCTGGTACTTTGATAGTCCACTATTCAAATAATTTAGTACTGCTTGGAGTTTAAGCTCCGCAGAGTAACTTCGATAATGGGTCCGTACTTCTAGGCCTTCATATCCGTGAACCTCATAACGACGTCTCCATTTAGCAAGAGTTGATTTAGAAATACCGTATTTTTTCACTGCAGCTTTAACTCCGATATGTCCCAGCCTGATTTCTTGAATAATGGCAAATTTCTCTGAGGCACTCCGCTCTATTTTTCTGGACACAAAAAATGCTCCCCTCACGAAAACAGGTTTTATTATTTCACCTGTCTACCGTAAGGGGAGCATATCATATGATTGGAAAGCCCCAACACTTAGTCATAAGTTAAACATTATAATCTAAAGAATCACCCTTATGCCCAGAACCAACCATTTAATTGTTCAATCTTTTTACAAACACTTGCCTCAGTTCGCCCAAATGAATTAGCAATAGCAGAAGCCTGATTATACATATCCTGCTTCGTTAGTAGTGAGGAAGCAATATTCTTGATCATCTGTAAATCTGAAGCAGTCCAATGCAAATAGTGATTGACTGGCATATAAAATCATCCCTTCTTTAAGGTGTATCTGTTAGGTAAATTACCCTTGGATGGATAATTGCTTAATCATCTGAGCAGCTTGATTCGTTTCTACAAGCCTACGTTTGTACAGTCGCCTAATAGTTTGATTTGATCGATAAGAGTATCAATGTTGTGAATCCACTCGTAATTGCGTACTTCGACTCGCTTTTCGTCCCGCAAATCGGCGGGAAGCTTATACATGTCATCTGCAAGTACATTTGGATGAGCTCCGGTTGCCAAAAAGATAAGCTGCTTTTCTGGATCCGCTAAGCACGTCGTACGCGCCTGAACTTTCGCAACGTACTCCTTTACAGCTTCACGATCATGCATGAACTGCCAGCCCGATACGACCTTTTTCCCCAAATAACTTTCTACTTGGCCAAGATCCAGACCGTTTCGAAGTGACCCAACAATAAAAAATATCTGATGCTTCTTCAATCCATGTCTTACCTTGGATACCAACCCGTCTGCAATTTCGTACCAAGCTTCTCCACGAATAAATCCCATGTCGGTAATGAATCGAATCGCACTTATCGGCCTGCCATCTTTCCACACGTATACGGAACCATCAGTTTCTCGATCCGCAGTATAACCCTCCCCAAGATGCCGGTTAAAAAAGTCGCTGAGCATATTGGTTATTTCTACATTCACCCGTCGCCCCGACTTTCTTGCATTACCTAATCTTAACCGCTCACCCTCTTCAGCGAAGTACACATCCGTAACCCCCAGGAACAACTCTGCGTTCAAGTTTTGCTTATCGCTTGTGGGTTCAGGCTGGTGATTTAAATCCTTACTTGCCATAAATAACTGGAGTAATCGTTCGACCTCCGCATGTGCTCTCGCCTCCTCTGTATGCGCCCGCAACCATTCACCTTGTGCAATTTTAATCTGATTCAAAATCTTCATCTGCTCGTTGATCATTTCTCGGTCCCTCCAAATAAGGTAATGATAATACGTAATGTCTAGAATTATAATATCATGGCCGTCTACCTTTTTCAATATAAACATTGCCTTAAAAAAATAAACAAAGAATAAAAAGTGTGTAAAACAAAAATAACCCCTTCGACTACGGGGCTTGACCCTAAGTAGTTGTCGCGGCTTAATTTGTATTGTTTAATGCCCATTTCCATGAACTTACCTATCAGCTACATGACGCTTCGGGATGACTTTCTGCGCCCCGTACGTAGTTTAGATCAAAAATTTCGCCCTACTTGTGATAAGGCTCCCCCCGATTAATCTTCACCGCCCGGTACACCTGCTCCGCCAGCACCAGGCGCATGAGCTGATGGGGCAGCGTCATGCGCCCGAAGCTCAAGCGCCGCTGCGCGCGGCGCAATACCCCATCGGCGAGCCCGTGGCTCCCGCCGATGACAAACACGACATGGCTCGTCCCATACGTGCCGAGCTGGTCAAGCTCAGCGGCAAGCTCTTCCGAGCTCCAGAGCTTGCCGCCAATGTCGAGCGCGATCACATGCGCGCTCTCCCGGATCAGCGCGAGGATGCGTTCCCCCTCGCGCCCTTTCACCTGAGCGACCTCAGCCTCGCTCAGGGAATCCGGTGCTTTTTCGTCAGGCACCTCAAGCACCTCAAACTTCACATACGGCGTCAGGCGCTTCGCGTACTCCTGAATGCCTTGCACCAGATACTTCTCCTTCAGCTTGCCCACACCGATAATCTGAATCAGCATATGTACACATCTCCTTTTCAATCACAGCCACACTCATAGGATCCTTCTCTAACCCAGCCACTTCTGGCGGCCACAGCCGTTTTCTTTCTCGTTCGTCCCTCTCCCTCTCTCAATCACACACATTCCTTCTCCAACCCAACCAACACCTTGCTGCCGCAGCCATTGGCTCACTCGTTCTCAATCTCACACTGACGCTGTACCCCGCTCCATACTCTACCTCTCCAACGCACCTGCACAACCCCACTCTTCCCATTCCAATCCCCAAAACAAAAAAGAGCGCCCAAGCACGCTCTCCCCTCATCTATTCTATGACTTGGCTTACACGCCTGACGCTCTCTTTCGCGTCCTGAAGCCCAGAGGCCTTGCAAAGCTACACTACCAGAAACTCCGCATGCCGCTCGCACTCCACGCACTTGACGGGAGGATCCCAATCGGAGAACTCGGTCTCTTTCAGATCCACAATGTCCGGAGCGTCCTCAAACTCGTCTACAAAATTCTCAATTGCCAATTCTACGTGCTCTTTGCACACAACGTACATGGTAAGCATCCCTTTCTGTCCATCCCAAGTCGCATGTATTCCGATCTGTCATCCCTGTTGTTCACAGTATGGCCACTCTTCAGTTCTAACACACGTCGCCTTAAAAAGAAACCCGTATTCTCAGGCATCCCCCTGCACCGCGCTGTCAACAGCACCCGGTGCCGGTCTCGTGCGGGGAGGGAATTCGAGGCTCGCCCCGCGCATATGCAGGAACAGCTCCGCTATTCCCTACTCCCCGGGCTTCTCCTCCAGCTTCACCTTCAGATCCTGCTGCTTGCCCTCGCGGTAAAGCGTCACGTTCAGGCTGTCGCCGACCTTCGTCTCGTGGTACAGAAACTTGCGCAGCTCCAAGGTGGTCGTAATCGGCTTGCCGTTGAACTGAGTGATCACATCATTCAGCTTCAGTCCTGCCTTTTCGGCCGGTCCCAGCACATCCAGGACGACAACGCCTTCCTGCACATCCTTCGGCAGCTTCAGCTCTTCCAGATCCTTTTTGCTCAGAGGGGCGTACGGATTGCCCAGGTCTACGGTGTAGACACCGAGGTATGAGCGCGCCACCTTGCCGGTCATCATAATTTCCTTCACAATCTCTGTCACGTCATTGACCGGAATCGCAAAGCCCAGTCCCTCCACGCCGGATTCCGCAATCTTCATCGTGTTAATTCCGATCACGCGGCCGTTCAGATCCACAAGCGCGCCGCCGCTGTTGCCTTCATTGATGGCGGCATCCGTCTGGATGACCTCTGCCTCCCAGTCATACACGCCGTCCTGATTCAAGGAGACCGGGATGACCCGGTTCGTGTAGCTGATAATGCCGGACGTCAGCGAATCGCCCAGTCCCAGCGGATTGCCGATCGCAAACACCGTTTCGCCGAGGCGCAGCTTGGAGGAGTCTCCCAGCTCGGCAACCTCACCGATACCCTTGCTGTCAATGGACAGCACGGCGAGATCACTCACCTTATCGGTGCCGATCAGCACCGCATCCTTGCTCTCGCCGGTCACCGTCACGACCTCCAGCCGGTCAGCGCCCTCCACCACATGGTTATTCGTCACGATATATGCTTTGTTCTCTATCTTCTTAAAAATCACACCCGACCCCAGCGAGTTCTCCTCCATCCCGCCGTCTGGAGCAAACTCTTCACCGAAATCGAAATTCTCTCCAAAATCAAAATCCTCCGGCAGCTCCTCCAGCCACGACTCATCCTCCGGGGAGGCCTCATCTGGAGCCAGCTCCTGCTCCTCCGGAAGCACCGGTTCCGGGTCCTTATGGGTGACAACACTGACGACCGAGGGCCTTACCTTGGCAGCTGCATTCACCAGGCGCTCGTAAGGATCGCCGTTCGTGGGGGTAAGCTCATGGCCGCTCAGGCCTGCAGCCGGGGATGAGCCGGTGGAATGTCCGGTCAGCAGACTGAACAGCAGCACCGCAATCAGGGCACTGCATACCGAGCTGATCGCGGAAATTTGAAGCGTAGACAGCGGTTTACGGCGGCGGCTGACGCGCCATTTTGCCGGGGCCGGGGCCTTCTTCAGTTCCCTGCTCTCCCGTCCGGATACTCTCGTTGAGTAAAAATCATCATCAAACAACCCCATATGGCCGCTCCCCCTTTGGTCCCGTCCGAAAATATATGTACTTATTATATAACTGTTACATCCGCCAAAAAGTTGCACTGTTCATAGCTGCCACTTCAAAAAGCGTACTTCTTACCTATTCTTTACCACCGTTCAGCCCTGCAGAAGCATCTATCAATTCCTTGCATTTCAACCATAGTTTTACCAGTCCAGGGACGAAAAAAGAAACAAGCCCTCAATCGGCATGCTTCCTTGCCCGGTGGTCATTTCTTCCCGGTATTCTTCAACCTTCCGGTACTTCGTTCATTGTACCACAACACCAGGTCTTTGACCGTGATTTCTGTGTCAAGCGAGTGTAATATTTTATGTAAATTACATCCAGTTTATAGTGATCTCGCGTCATCCTCCAGTCGCATTCCTGAGGTTCCTGCTTCACCTGAATAAACACCCCTTTCCATCCGCAGTAAGAGCTCCTACTCCGAACATAAAGGGGTGTCCGCCATTGCCACTACCATTGCCATTGCCACTACCATTGCCATCGTCCTGGAAAGGGTGATGTCCTGTCATTCATGCTATGAATTATAATACTTATTTCTTCAGCTCATCCCATGGGGTAGAGCGGTCATAGTACGTATCGCACAGCTTGAACTCGCTGTCCTTGAAAAAGCAGCCGCGGTCCTCCATCGTGTCCCGCACGGTCATTTTGGCGAGGTCCATCATGTTGTGATCCCGGCTCAGATGGGCAAGATAGGCCCGCTTGGTATCGCCGGTCAGCAGCTCGCTGAGCGCTTCGCCCGCGGATTCATTGGACAGATGCCCCAGATCGCCGAGAATGCGGCGCTTCGTGTTCCACGGATAGCGGCCCATGCGCAGCAGCTCGATATCGTGGTTCGATTCCATCACGAGCACATCCGAGCCCTCAATCGCCCGCATCACCTTGTCACTGACATAGCCGAGATCGGTAGCGACCCCCAGCTTCTGATCACCGTCATAGAAGCAGTAGCCTACGGGCTCGGCCGCATCATGGGAAATCTCGAACGGCTCTACCCGCAGGGTGCCGAAATCCTTCACCTCATCGCTCTGCAGCACAATCCGGTTCTCCTCCGCAATGTTGCCAATCGAGCGGTTCATGGCCTCCCAGGTCTTCTCATTGGCATAGATCGGCAGATTGTATTTCCGCGCGACTGCGCCGAGACCCTTAATATGATCAGAATGCTCATGCGTGACCAGAATGCCGTCGATCTCCTCCCCGGACATCTCCCGCTCCTTCAGCAGCTCATCAATGCGACGGGCACTGAGACCGGCATCAATAAGCAGTGTCGTATCCTCGTTCCGGACGATCGTCGCATTGCCTGTAGAGCCGCTCGACAGTACGGAAAAAGATATCGCCATTTCTTCCACTCCCTTTATGTTTGCTTTATGGCTTCTTCGGTGTAAACACGTCCCCGCTGATGCCCTGAACGTAAATCATTTCCCCGTTATCCAGCGTAAACCGCCATGCAGGAGCTGCCAGCTCCACTTCCGTATCGAACATCTGCCCGTAGTACCCCAGCTGGATGTCCTTCACGGACGAACGCGGCGGGATCACATTCCGCTCGATCAGCGTACTGAGCGCCTTGGAGGCCGAGAGCACCTTCTGCTCCTCCACATCTCCTGTCGGCTCGATCTCCAGCACCGGCTCACGGTAGAATTCAATCTTCTGGCTCTCGTGAAACAGCTCCAGCTCTACATTAAACAGCGGCCACTGGCCATGTACGAGCGGCCGGTAGACGAATGTACTCTCCCGGTCTGACTGCGGATCATGGCGGTATTGCTCCAGATCCGCAATCTGATTCCCGATCGCACTCTGCAGCTCCTTCGGCTCTCCGTAGATGAGCCGGGTATCCACCGGCTGCTCCAGCGGCACCGGATCACCCTGTGCGTCGGGACGGTAGGTATATGATATTTTGGGCAGCTGCGGCGTTTCAGCCGGGATGGGACTGAGCACCTGAATCCGGTTCTCCTCCATCATGCGCTGGGTCGCCCCGGACAAGGAGGTGAAGTCCGGACTCGCGCCCGCCCGATCGCGCATATCCATCCAGAGCTGGTAGCCCAGCACCAGATTGAGCAGCAGAAAGGCGTAAATCAATACGTTTTTGGCCCGTCCCCAATCCATCCTCCGTCCTCCTTCTCGCTAGGTGTGTTCAAGGCTGCTGCGCAGCAGGGTTCTGACCGCTGCCGTTACAGTCCACTAAGATCCGTCAAGCTGCCATCGGGCTGTACAACGGCCCAGACGGGCGTCAGCACGAGGGTGTTCCCGGTCAAGGCAGGCCGGTAGGCGGGCTGCAGGCCGGCAATGGACACATTGTCCGGCAGCTGTGACAGCACCTGCCTTAAATCCTCGCCGCCAGGCAGATGATCCAGCCGCTTCTCCTTCTCTACCGGCTCTGCATACAGGAGTGAACGCTCATAAGAGGTCACCGTCCCCTGCTGCAGCTCCAGCGTCATAAGACCGTAGTTCAGTCCCGGGGTGTCCAGTACGGGAAGACCGAGATCGTACCGCTGAAACTCGACCCGGCGGCTGTCCTGAACGTCTTGCGTCCGGCTCAGCCGATAGCTGCCGCTCCAGCCTCCGTGCTGATTAACGAAGCTGATCGCCGTCAGTACGTCCCGTCCGGGATTGTTCTCGCCGGTAGGCGGCGCGGCGGGATCTGTATAGTTAATCCGGTATTGGCTTTCATCCACCTGGAGGCTCCGTTTGCCGTCTGTGTAGATTTCCGAGCCGTCCCGCTCCCGAATGTTCCGCGTAATGCCAGGGTCAAAGAACAGGCTTCGCTGCATCTGCTCTACCGTATAGCTGTTCATCGTCAGCTCCAGCGAGACGATCGGCAGCGGCTCCTCCGGAATATAGTAGGCAGCATCCTCGCTTAGCGTATACGGCACCCAATCCTGCCCGAAATCCACGAGCTGACCGATATCCTGCGCTGTTAAATCGGCCTGGGCCGCTTCATACACAACATTTCCTTCCGTACTGAAAAAGAGCACATGCACCTTCGGCTCGCCTTCTACGCTGTACAGCCACATTTTGTGGATGCTTTCTCCCTCGAACAAGGAGTCCGGCGTAATCTGCATGACCCGCTGCAGCAGCGTAACCGGCATGCCGGAGCCGAAGTTCAGCTCAATTCCCTGTGTCGCACGGCGAAGGGCAGACCAGTCCATATTGCTGACACTCCGCCGCTGAAAGCTGTCAAACGTGCGTCCCTTAATCCGGTTATAGATCAGGTCATAGAACATTTGGCCGGGATAGAACACCGTATGCTTGTCCTCCCCGAGGTGAACGACCATATTTTTCGGATAGATCAGATTCTCAGTCCGCTCCTCCGGTCCCATCTCGTCTGTCTCGATGTAGGAGCTTCCCGATTGCACGACCGATTCACTGCCTGGCAGGCGGTAGATGAGGAAATAGCTCTGGATCAGACTACACAGCACCAAAAAAGCCAAAAATGCCGTCTTCACGCGCTCCATCATGCGCTCTTGCCTCCTTCCACCACCAGCGGCAGCGTAAAGGTTACCTTGGTGCCCTGCTCCAGCTCGGAGTGAAGCGTAATATGGCCCCCGTGGGCCCGTACAATTTCCCGGGCAATGGAGAGACCCAGACCCGTTCCGCCCATATTGCGGGTACGGGCTTTATCCACCCGGTAAAAGCGTTCAAAAATCCGCTCCAAATCCTTCTTCGGAATCCCGATCCCGGTATCGCTGACTGACAGGGACAGCATACCCTGTCCTGTTAAAGCCGCTTCCATCGTAATCTTGCCCCCGTCCGGGGTATATTTCAGCGCATTGGAAATGAGGTTGTCGAGCACCTGGTCAATGCCATCGCGGTCCAGCATGGCGTGAGAGATACCCTCCTTCACATCAATAACGGCTGTAATGTCCTTCTGCTGCATTTGAAACGAGAACCGGTCCTCTACATCCTCCAGCATTTCCACAATGTCCACCTTTTGCTTGCGCAGCGCGGCTTCTTTGGAATCCAGGCGGGATAGATGCAGAAGATCCGTGACGAGCCGGATCATCCGCCCCGTCTCGTTCTGAATAACGTTCACGAACCGGGACGCCAGCTGGGTATCCTCCAGCGCGCCGTCTCCCAGCGCTTCCGTGTAGCTCTTGATCGTCGTCAGCGGTGTGCGCAGCTCATGCGATACATTCGCTACGAATTCCCGGCGGGAGGACTCCAGCTGCTCCTGCTCCGTAACATCCTGCAGCACCGCAATCGTACCGGTAATGCCGGTGTCGCGCCGGTGAATGGGTGTAAAAGTCACCCGCATCGTCAGCGCCGGGTCCCCTTCGCGCGGCGCAATCTCCAGCAGCCGGGAATCGAGCCCTTCTCCCCGGGAGAGCGCATCTCCCTCCGGCTGGGCAAGACCCAGCAGGGCTGATATTTCCTGTCCGGCAAGCTCTTCGCCCTCGACGCCGAGCATTTGCCCCGCCCGCCGATTCATCAGAATGACGCGCCCAGCCTCATCGGTTGCAATCACGCCATCGCTCATGTTGGTCAGAATGGACGCCAGCTTCTCCTTCTCCTCCTCGTTCTGGGAGAGCGCCTCCCGCAGGCGGCTCGTCATATAGTTGAAGGCCTGGCTAAGCTGTCCGATTTCGTCGCTGCCGAACACCGGTGTTTTCTCGGTAAAGCGTCCTTCCGCCACTGCCCGTGCATGCTTTGTCAGCTCTTTGATCGGGTGGGTGATCGTATGCGACAGAATGACACCGAGCACCGCCGTCAGTCCCAATGCCAGCAAGATCCCGGATATAAAAATATTATTAATCCACTGCATCGTCTCATACAGCTCGTTCATACTCGCTACAATATAGATGGCTCCAACGATCTTGCCATTGTAAATGACCGGCTTCGCCACAACCTTCTTGCGGATACCGTCATCATCCAGAATGTTCTCTTCATTATCGCGAATCCCCTGCAGCGCGCGGCTGACCACCGTCTGGGTGTTCTTGTTCCCGACATACTCCGCCTGGGAGGAGAGGGAAGTCGTAAGCACGCGCCCCGTCGCATCCAGCACCTGAATTTCAGCGCCATCGAGATTAAACAGGTTGTTGACCATAATTTGCAGGCTCTCTACGGGATCCTCCTCACCATCGGTTCCGCCGGCCAGCGTCTTCGCGGCCAGGACAGACATCAGCTCCGCCCGCTCCTGCAAATCCGTCGTAAAATTGCTCGTCAGTGAATTTTTCATCGCGCTGACAAAATACACACCGATCAGCTGCATCGCAATCAGAATGAGCAGCACATAAATAATAATGACCTTCGCCTGAATCGTGCGGAAGAAGGAGAGCCACTTCATGGACAGGCTCACTTCTTGGGACTGCGCATCACGTAGCCCAGCCCCCGCCTGGTCAAAATATACTCCGGCTTGCTCGGATTCTCTTCGATTTTCTCCCGCAGACGGCGGATGCTGACATCCACGGTACGGACATCGCCGAAATACTCAAAGCCCCATACCGCCTGCAGCAGATGCTCTCGTGTCATCACCTTGCCGGCGTTCTTCGCCAGGTAATAGACCAGCTCATACTCGCGGTGGGTCAGATCCAGCGCTTCCCCGCTCTTGTAGACCATATACATGTCGGTATCAATGAACAGCTCCAGCAGCCGCAGCCCCTGCTCTTCTCCGCCCGGTGCCGTGCCGTTCTGCTCTGTCGAGGGGCTCTTGTGCTGCCGCCGCATCTGGGCCTTCACCCGGGCCAGCAGCTCTCTCGTGCTGAACGGCTTGGTCACATAGTCGTCCGCACCCAGCTCCAGCCCCAGCACCTTATCAATCTCCCCGTCCTTCGCGGTGAGCATAATGATCGGTGTCTGCAGGCCGGCAGCCCGTATCTCGCGGCATACGTCCATGCCATCCTTGCCCGGCAGCATCAGATCCAGCAGCATCAGATCCGGATGACGGGACAGCGCCAGCTCCACAGCACTGATGCCATCAAACGCGCAGATGACGTCATAGCCTTCTTTTTCCAGATTAAACTTTAAAATATCAGCGATGGGCTGCTCATCATCCACCACCAGAATCGTTCCCTGCATGTGCTTGTTCACCCCAACCCTTCACTTGAGCCGTAGTTGACCCTATTTTACCATACCTGCTTGTCCCTGACATCAGGGAGGGCGGGGATCCCTTCTGCTCAGAGCGCAGTCACTCAGAAAGCTTCCTTACAATGAGAAAACCGCCCCTGGCGGGAGCGGTTGTCTCTGGTTAAGTTATGATATATAAAACCAAAAATGGCTTATGTCGTGCTTGGTAGTGTCAGTATATCACAAGTTATAGGTACTGCATAGGGTTTAGTTGATTTCCGTTCTTGCGAATTTCGAAGTGCAAATGTACGCCGGTGGAGCGCCCTGTACTGCCCATTATGCCGACCTTGCCGCCCTGTCTTACAGATTGGCCGACCGAAACGGAGATGCTGCTCAGATGTCCATACAGAGTCTGATAGCCATTGCCATGGTCGATCAAAACGGCCTTGCCGTAGCTGCCTTGGGTCCCTGCAAAAATAACCTTACCCGGCGCCGAGGCCATAATCGTGCTGCCGCCTACCAAATCAATGCCCTCGTGCTTGCTTCCCCATCTCGGGCCGTAAGCGCTCGTAATGCGCGCACCGCTCACCGGCCAGGCGAACATCTTGCTTGAAGACGCAGAAGCTGCGGCCACGGTCTTCTTCTCGACCTTGGTGCCTTTATATACGACCTCCGGCAGAGCCGGCTCCGTCACCTCCTGGCTCACCCACTGCTTGGAAACAACTTCGCCATTCTCCTTCGTGACGATATAGCTCACTTCCTTGACGCCATCCCGTCCGGGACGCACGACCTTCCGCTTGCCAAGCGGCAGCTCGTCACTGGTACGCACAATCGTCTCCGGCTTGCTCGGCATGTCCTCTGTCACGGTCTCTACCGTGCGGACGGTGAGCGGTGCCTTCGGCGAGGTCAGCTTCAGCTCCATACCGATCCCCACATATTTCTCTTCGAGGCCGGGATTCAGCTGGAATACCTCCTGGCTGCTCATGCTGTGCGCCTGGGCGATGGAGGAAACGGTATCTCCCTCCCGCACCGTGTACGTGATCGGCTGCTCCTTCGCTGTCGTCAATGCAGCAACAGCCGCTTCGACATCCAGCACCTTGTTAGGGTCCGCCTTGACGCCGGATATCGAGAACTCCTCCATAATAGAGACAGAGGCGTTAGCAGCGCTGGAGCCGGCGCTCGTCTTCTGCAGCGGCAGCGCCGCCTTGGCAGAGCTGCCGGCCTTCTCTTTAGCAGCGTTAGCTGCAGGCGCATATTTGGCCTTCGCTGCCTCCAGCACAGCCTGTGCGGCAGCCTGATCCTTCACAATAGCGACCGTCTGCCCATCCAGCTTCAGCTCCACGCCGCGGGCGTATGCCTTCAGCATCCCGTCCAGCTTCGCCAGCGTCTCCTCGGCGTGGATCTCCGGCTTGTAATCCCGTTCCATCCGGGTCGTTATGGCATCCGTATGCAGCACCATATCTACCCCGGGGTATTTCTCATCATAATATTGCTGCTTCAGCCCCAGCAGCTTCTCCAGCTCGTCATCGCTGTTGATGGCACCCACCAGATCTCCATGAACGTAGACCTGATAAAAGGGAACCGTATTCGCATTGACATACTCCCGGCCCCCCAGAAACGCTCCGCCTGCGGCCAGCAGAATCCCAGCTGTAATATAAATAACCTTTAGCGTCCGGCGCTTTGAGCTTGAAGCCGGAGTAGCCGCGCTGTTGTCAGGCTTCGCCTTTGATACGGGTGGCCCATGCTGCTCCTGCAGCCCCTCTGATGGAGCGGATGACGTCTTCAAACGGTCCTGAAGACGCTGAACCCACTTGAATATCTGGAAACGCTTCATACTGTTCTCCTTTATTCCTTGTACATCCCATGTAAGAAACCGTTATATTCTATCATTAAGCTGCGTCTCTGCAACGATTGCTTTAAAGGTGTCAAAATTTTAACTTTTTGCTGCCTCGTTAACTGTACCACAGCACGAAGTTTCGAAGCAAGTCTGCAAAAAACGACAAAAAGCCTGCGTTTTCAGCAGGCTTCCTTCTTCATCAGGCTATTTCAGCATATCCATCAATCTCTTGAATTCCTCTGGGCTCAAATACGCCGAGATGCCCTTCTCGATCTCCTCCAGCTCCGAAGCCGTTAATCCATTCTCCATCGCGGCAGAAATCCGCTGCATCTCGGACTGGGGCAGCTTGGTCATCAGCAGCGTGAAGATCTCTTCCTTCTCGTCCGGCGTCAGGCTGCTCTTCTTCTCTCCTAAATCATCCGGGCTCATGACAATTTCCTGATCCTCCAGTGTGCCCGGCTCCTTCTCCACGCCGCCCATGACGGGCAGCGAGCCTTCCGGTGCCTCATCATGATCCCCCGCCTCACTGCCGCTGCCGGCAGGAACATCTGCTCCCGGCCCGCCACCAGGTTCCGCCGGTTCCCCATCTGTTGCCGGGGCGTCAGGTACGCTGTCGGCAGGAGCTTCGGCCTCGGCTCCGCTGCCACCCTGCTCTTGATGGTCTCTGTCACTCTCGGAGCCGAACATCGAGCTGACAATTCCTCCGAAGCCCAGCGGCTGTCCTTCCAGCTCGATATTGAAGCTGGTCAGCACGGCTTGAAGATACGTGCTGACGATCCATCCTGTCGTCAGGATCGTCAGACTGCTGATGAGTACCGCAGCCACGCTGATTTTGATCAGCCATCGCAGCATGCGCATAGATAACTCCCCTCCTTCCTGTGTACTTCTTGTACACGGCTCGTCCTTCCTCTCTACTCAGTATGGACGGACGACTGAAAGTTCAACCTCTTAAGTTGTCTAGGGGAACCATTTTTTATGCGCAATCGACGGCCGAAAAAAAGACCCGCCGGAAGCATAAGCATCCGAAGCAGGCCTTTTACATTTAGATCTTGATTGATGCTGCCATGACCCTAGAAGCTCACGTCCACGGCAGTGTTACCGTCATTATACGTAGATTGGTGCAATCTGGTTCGTCTGCTCCCGGTTACGGCCAACGGAGAAAATAGCAATCGGAATACCGGTCAGCTCGGCGACACGCTCAACATAGCGGCGAGTGTTCTCCGGAAGGTCATCCATCGTCTTCGCACCGGTAATGTCCTCGCTCCAGCCTGGCAGCTCCTCATATACCGCTTCACACTCAGCGAGCATGTTCAGGCTTGCCGGATAATGCGTGATCTCTTCACCGCGGTATTTGTACGCGATACAGATTTTCACTGTTTCCAGTCCGCTCAGGACGTCGAGAGAGTTCAGCGACAGTCCGGTGATGCCGCTGACGCGGCGGGCATGGCGGACGACTACGCTGTCGAACCAGCCGACGCGGCGGGCACGGCCGGTCACGGTGCCGTACTCATGTCCTTTTTCCCGGATAAAGTCACCGATCTCGTTGTTCAGCTCTGTCGGGAAAGGTCCATCGCCCACACGCGTCGTGTAGGATTTCGCAACCCCGATCACCTGCTGAATCTTGGACGGGCCTACCCCCGAGCCGATGCATACGCCGCCAGCCGACGGGTTGGAAGACGTCACATACGGGTATGTACCCTGGTCAATATCGAGCATAACGCCTTGAGCGCCCTCGAACAGCACCTTCTTGTCATCGTCAATCGCATCGTTCAGGACAACAGAGGTGTCCTTGACATAGCGGCGAATCTGCTCGGCATATTGCAGGTAGGTTGTTAGTACCTCTTCCACGTCCAGCGCCTGACCGCCGTACACCTGGGTAATCACCTGATTCTTCTCGTTCATCAGATGGCGGAGCTTCAGCTCGAATTCCTTCGCATCCATCAGATCTGCAATCCGAATGCCGTTACGAGCCGCCTTATCCATATAGCACGGGCCGATCCCTTTACGGGTCGTTCCGATCTTGTTCGGTCCCTTACGGTCCTCTTCCAGCGCATCCAGCACCATATGGTACGGCATAATAACATGCGCGCGGTCGCTGATCACCAGATTGTCTGTGCTGAAGCCGTTCTCGTGAATGTACTGAATTTCCTCCAGCAGCGCTGCCGGGTTAATTACCATGCCGTTGCCAATGACGCAAATCTTATCCGTATAAAATACCCCGGATGGGATCAGGCTCAGCTTGAATTTCTTATCATTAATCAGAATGGTATGGCCGGCGTTATTACCGCCCTGGTAGCGGGCCACCACGTCAGCGCTTTCCGCCAGATAATCCGTGATCTTCCCTTTTCCTTCATCTCCCCATTGTGTTCCCACAACGACTACCGTTGACATATTCATTCCTCCGCCCGGTGATGTTCACCATATATTATTTATTATTTCATATCATATACACATCTACATAAAAATCTGAACGTAGCCGCAGCAGCCGGTCTCTTTGGACCGTATTCAACCTGCCGCAGATCTGCCGCCCTTGGGCAGCAATACCAGTGTAACAGCCTCTTTTTTTTATGTCAAATCAAAAACGAACAATCGCACATTTACATGTACGATTGTTCGGAATTGGGACAGGCCGCTATCCGGCTGCAAAGGCGTCGGCATGCGTGCGCTCATAATTGACGAACTTGTTGAAATTTTTGAGGAACACGAGCTCGACCGTGCCGACCGGGCCGTTACGCTGCTTGGCGATAATAATCTCGATAATGTTCTTTTTCTCGGTCTCCTGATTGTAGTAATCATCCCGGTACAGGAAGGCGACAATGTCGGCATCCTGCTCGATGGAGCCGGATTCCCGCAGATCACTCATCATCGGACGCTTGTCCTGCCGCTGCTCGACACCCCGGCTGAGCTGGGAGAGGGCAATGACCGGAACCTCCAGCTCCCGCGCAATCTGCTTCAGTGTACGGGAAATTTCAGATACCTCCTGCTGGCGGTTCTCTCCGGCCTTGCCGCGGCCGTGAATCAGCTGCAGGTAGTCGATCAGAATCATGCCTAGCCCTTTTTCCTTCTTCAGGCGGCGGCACTTGGCGCGGATATCCGCCACCGTTACCCCTGGTGTATCATCGATATAAATCTCCGCCTCCGACAAGGCTGCAATGCCCATCGTCAGCTTCGACCAGTCCTCATCGCCCTTGAAATCTCCATTCCGCATGACGCCCGCATCCAGGTTCGCCTCGGCGCAGATCATCCGCTGCACCAGCTGCGGTGCAGACATCTCCAGACTAAAGATGGCGACGGTCTCTTTGGCACGAATGGCGACATTCTGCGCAATGTTCAGCGCAAAGGCAGTCTTGCCGACGGACGGCCGCGCAGCGACGATAATAAGGTCGTTTCGCTGAAAGCCGCTCGTCATCTTGTCCAGATCCACGAACCCGGATGGAATGCCGGTCGTATTCCCGCGATTCTGGTGAAGCGTCTCTACCTTCTCGAACACTTCCATCAGCACATCCCGGATGGCAATAAAGCCGCTGCCCGACTTGCGGTTGGAAATTTCGAGAATGCGGCGCTCCGCCTCGCTCAGCATGCCCGACACATCTTCCCCGCCGGTATAGCCCTCGCTGACGATCTGAGTCGCCGTGCGGATCAACCGCCGCAGCATCGACTTCTCCTCAATCATCTGGGCGTAGTAATCTACGTTCGCAGCGGTGGGTACCCCGTGTGCCAGCTTCGCCAAATAGCTGACGCCGCCGATCTCCTCCAGCTGCCCTTTATCCTGCAGCCTGGAGGTGAGGGTCACCAGGTCGATCGGCTGGCCTTCCTCGCCCAGCTGCACCATGACCTCATAGATCATCTGGTGCGACTTGTCGTAGAAGTCCTCACTCTGAACCCGCTCCATCGCGGTGATGAGCGCTTCACTTTGCAGCAGCACCGCGCCGAGCACCGCCTGCTCTGCTTCCAGATTCTGGGGAGGCACCCGATCGAAATAAGCTTCTCCGCTCATTATTCCTCCGTAATCTGTACTTTGAGGGTCGCCTTCACCTCAGGGTGAAGCTTCACCGGTACCTGGGTAACGCCCAATGTCCGGATGGGATCGCTTAGCTCAATCTTGCGCTTGTCAATTTTCAGCTTCTGGGCTGCCAGCGCCTCTGCAATCTGCTTGCTCGTAATTGCGCCGAACAAGCGGCCGCCTTCCCCGGATTTCGCCTTCAGCACAATCGTCATATCCTCCAGCTTCTTGCCGAGTGCTGCCGCCTCGTCCTTCTCCTGCTGCTTGCGCTTCTCCTCGGACAGGTTCTGCTGCTCTAGCGTCTTCATGTTGCCGTCCGTCGCCGGACGCGCCACACCGCGTGGAAACAGGAAATTCGTTGCATACCCTTCAGATACTTCCTTCACTTCGCCTTTCTTGCCTTGGCCCTTCATATCTTTTATAAAAATAACCTTCATTCAAATAACCCCTCTTTCGCTTCAATATCAGCCAGCACGTCCATCAACTGCACCTCTGCCTGCTCCAGCGTTGTATCCAGCTGTACCGCTGCATTGGTGAGATGGCCGCCGCCGCCCAGCCGCTCCATCACCATCTGTACGTTCATGCGTCCCATCGACCGGGCGCTGATGCCAATCCGTCCGTCGGTCCGCTCGCTAATGACAAAGGAAGCCTGGACATCGGTCATATTCAGCAGCATATCGGCGGCCTGGGCAATAAGCAGCTGTGAAATCTGCTGCCCGGAATGCGTCACGGCGAGCGCGATATGTCCATATACCATTCTAGCATGTTTGATGATCTCTGCCTTAGCGATAAATTCTGTCAAATCTTCTTTTAACACCCGTTGAATCAAAGCGGTGTCCGCTCCGTGGCGCCGCAGGAACCCGGCGGCCTCAAAGGTCCGCGAGCCTGTATGCAGCGAATAATGCTTCGTATCCACGGTAATGCCGGCCAGCAGCACGGTCGCCTCCAGCGGCGTCAGGGACACCCGCTCATGAATATACTGCAGCACCTCGGTCACGAGCTCACAGGCCGAGGAGGCGTAAGGCTCAAGGTAGACCAGTACGGCATCGTTTATAAATTCCTCGCCCCGCCGGTGATGGTCGATGACAACGACCCGGCTCGCCTGCTTCACAAGGCGCGGCTCCATCGTCATGGACGCTTTATGAGTGTCTACCACCACCAGCAGGGAGTGCGGCGTCAGCAGCTGCAGCGCCTGCTCCGGAGAAATAAAGCGTCCGGAGAGCTTCTCCTCCTTGCGCACCTCGTTCATAATGCGCTGCACGGCAGGATTCAGACCCTCCAGCACGATATGCGCCTCCACATTGTACAGCTGCGCCGCCTTCAGCACCCCGATGGACGCTCCGATCACGTCCATATCCGGCAGCTTGTGGCCCATAATAATGACGCGGTCGCTCTCCTGCATCAAATCGCGAAGCGCGTGTGAGATGACTCGGGCGCGCACCCGGGTCCGCTTCTCCACGGCGTTCGATTTGCCGCCGTAGAAGGACAGGCGCTGACCTGCTTTTACCGCGGCCTGATCGCCGCCGCGCCCCAGCGCCATATCCAGACTGGACTGCGCCAGCTGACCCAGCTCTGTGACATCATCGGCGCCAAAAGCCAGCCCGACGCTCAGCGTCAGCGGCACCTTCAGATCCGCGGTCATTTCCCGCACCTCATCCAGGATCACGAACCGGCTGTTCTCCAGCGCATCCAAAGACCGCTTGTTCAGCATCATGAGAAACCGCTCGGAGGAGAGCCGCCGGAGATACACATTGAACTCACGCGCCCAATCCGTGACCTGACTGCTAACTCTGGCGAGCAGCGCGGTCCGCTGCTGATCATCCATGCCCTGACTGGCCTCATCCACGTTATCCATCATCATAATCCCGATGGCGAGCCGTTCCTCTTCATAGGTCTGACGCAGATTCACAAGCTCCGTAATTTCATCCAGGTAAATCAGCCGCTCGTCCGGTATGACAGTAGCGCCATAGTATTCCTCATCATGCGACAGCTCCAGCCGAACCTCCTTGGGCAGGCCTTCCTTGGATTCCTTTTTCTCGCGCAGCGTATCCACCAGCTCCGGAAACAGCTCTGCAAGCGGCATTCCGACCAGATTGCGGTGCGGAAACATCCCCCCGACGAACTGATTGCTCCATTCTACCGTCTTGTCCTCACTATAAAGGATAATGCCAAAGGGAAGGGAGCTTACAGCCTCCCCTTCCACCCTGCGGATGCGAAAGGATAAATCTCCGATGTATTCCACCAGATCCCGCCGCGCCTTCATCTCCGCCTTCAGCATGCCGTAGCCGCTGGCCAGGGAAAGGAACAGGCCGATCAAGCCCAGCCAGGTATTATAAGCCGATATGAAAATCACGAGCAAAAGGACCAGAGCAAACGCCCAGACGGTATAATAGCCGTGCCAGCGTTTCTGTAGAAATTTAGGCATGACTGATCACCCTATCTTTTGTTTTTACTAAATGCCTGGCGCAGCGGAAACACCAGATCCAGAATGCCGATAATCTGCATCGGCGGGAACAGAACAATCGGAATGGCTGACAGGATCGGCAGGATCGGATGCCATTTCCGGTTATCGGCCAGAAAGAAGAAGAAGCCCAGCGCCTGAATCATAAAGCACAGCTGCAGCAGCGGCGTGGCGTTAACGACAATGACCTCCAGGAACCGGCTGTCCGAATCCTGACTCGCAAAATCCAGAATGACGACCAGAAGGTAATACCAGATCAGCGAGCGCGGCAGTCTCCAGTCCTTGGCACGCTTCAGCGCCGGTACCGAAACCCCCATCCGGTTCAGCACCGGGCGAGCGATCGCATGCGTAATAGCAACAATCAGAAGCGAGCTGAGAATCATGGCAAACGGCAGCATCATCTGGGTCATGCGGCTGATGGCTTCGCTCTGCTCGGCGGTCCAAGTCAGGCCTCCAGTCAAAGCGCCGCTGCTGCCCATATCCTCCAGAGGCTGCGTGGTCATGGTGACGATCTCATCTACATACTGGTTCACATCCAGCTGGAAAAACGCCGTTCCGACTACTAACAGCAGCACCAGCTCCAGCAGCAGCGCCGCAAGGCCGTAGCGAAGCACCTTCATCGCCGGCTCCTGCTTACGGTACAGCTGTCCCATAATGACGCCCGGAACCAGGAAGAACGCAGCCATAACTAGAAAAATCGGGTGAATCAAAGCCACTGCGAGCCAGACCGGCACGATGTGGAGCACGAATAATTTTAGAGGCAGTGCAGCGAATAGAACGGCAACCGGCACAACGAGCAGAAATGCAGTTACCATGGAAAACGGTGTAAGTAACGACAGCAGCAAGAGTAAATAAATGATGCTCCAGACTGCAGGCGCAAAGCGCTGTTTCAATAGGTTCACCTCTTACGCAAATGTTCTTGGAGTGCTGAAATATCCTGATACCAGTCCTCCAGCTGATGGCCTTCCTGCTGGTGTTTTTTTAGCTTTTCAAGTAGGAGCCCATCCAAATCCTTGTAGGACATTCCCAGTCTGCGCCCCAGTATGTAAGAGCTCATCATGAGGCTGGCCAGACTATCCCCAACCTTACCGGTGCTTCCTTCCCACAAGGCCTTGAACAGCCGGGACACATTGTCAACGACCTCCGTCTTCAGCCACTCAATGACCTTGGCTCTCTTGGCAACATCCAAATCCTTTGGCAAGCCTCATCTCTCCCGTGAAAAAGCTTTATTGCTGATTATAGCATAAAAGCGCCTTCCCCACACCAAGCGAGCGGGGAGCAGCAGTCTCGAACATACAGCACGAGCCTGCGCCGCTTGAATTTCAAAGTGCGGTCGCAGGCCCGATTCTTGGCTCATGGTCTTCAGGACGAGGCCCCGCTGGATTCAGCGGCAGGCTCCCTTGAAACGAATTTTTCACAATATTCAATGACCTGGCTGCGGCGGACGATGCCGATAAAGCGGTTCATATCATCCACTACCGGTACAAAGTTCTGCACCTTCGCCAGGTTGATCAGATCCTCCATATTCGCCTCGATCGAGACCGGCTTGATCTCCATCCGCAGTGGAACGTCTCGCAGCGAGAATCGGGAGGAATTCTCAAACGTGATCTGGCCATCCGAGTTTTTCATGTACCACAGCAGATCTCCCTCCGTCACTGTCCCCGCATACTGTCCGTCCTTATCCAGAATCGGCACCGCCGTATATCGGTGGTACTCCATCCGCTCCAGCGTTTGCCGCAGCGTGGAATCCCAAGTCAGGCAGACAACCTCCTGCTTCGGCAGCAAAAAAAACGCGATATTCATAATTCCTGAATCCTCCTTCTAAACACGGACGCTCTTGTTCAGATGTCCGCCGTCGCTCTTTTTTCAATCTATGCGACCGTACGCCACCGTATGGCGTGAATTTGCAAGCGCTTTATTATTGAAATCCTTCTCCAACACATATCGGCTTACAGGACACAAAATCAGCAGCCAGACAATCCGGACTGCTGATTTAACTCATCCTGCACTATATCAGTCCGTATGATCCGGCCTGCTTCATTATTCTTCCGCTTCTACAGTGTTCTGCTGCTGAGACTGTTCCTCGACTTCTGCTTCCGGCTTCATGAGCTGGGACTCCGGCGTGTCCGGGTTCATCCAGTTGTCGATCATATCCTTGGCAAGCTGAACATCCTCTTCATAAGCTTCATTATAAAAAACGCCGCCATAGCGCACACCTTCACCCATAATCGTCATTGTCGTCATTTCCGGCTTGCCGCCAGCCATGAGCTGCTTCGCCAGGTCCACCATAAATTTAGGCTGCATATCCGTCTGGAAGTTCTCTCCCATAACCTCGATATACTCCGGCACTCTGCTGATCTGATCCAGCTCCTTCAGCCGCTTGGCTACGGCATCGAGGAATACCTGCTGCCGCTTCGTCCGGTTGTAATCACTATCCTCACGGTAGCGCACGTAATTGAGCGCATCCTCTCCGTAATAGACAGGCTGATTCGCCTTGATCGTGAACTTGTCGTGATTCCAGCCTTTGTTCACAATGTCCTTGCCAATCGGCAGCTCCACGCCGCCCATAGCGTCAATGACGTCCTTCAAGCCCTGAAAGTTAATCGATGCATAATAATTAATGTCCTCATCCAGAAATGCTTCCATCGTGTCCAGCGCCATCTGATGGCCGCCAAAGGCAAAGGCATGCGTGATCTTGTCTTTATGTCCGCGGCCGACCATTTCCACATACGTATCCCGCGGGACCGAGATCAGCAATATATTCGATTCCTTCGGACGTACCACCGCCATAATCATCGTGTCGGAGCGTGCCGGCTCATCCTCCCGCTGATCGCTTCCCAGCAGCATGACGCTGAACGGCTCGCTTTGCAGCACCGCCGGCTCCGGGGCCTGCTCGCTCTGCAGCGGCTTGTATGAGTGCTGCAGCGAGTTCTCCACCTTATCAGCCATGAACAGGTCAAAAGCCAGCACGGTCAGTTGGGAGCGAAACAGAAACGCCAGCCCGCCGAGCAGCATAACTGCGGCCAGGGTGATATATATCATTTTCCTCTTCATGAGTTATATTCCTTCTTTTTTTATAAAATAATAGCTTGGGGCTGACTGATTTCCATGTTTGCGGAAGCTACTCTTTCGCCGCCTCCTTTCATTCATTAAACGAATATGCGCCCTGATGACGCATCATGACCGGCGTGTTCATTGCAGGCTGCAAGACCATCCGCCGGGGCATCACTTTTATTGTAAACGATGTTGAGTCTTCCTGTGAAGGGATCGGTAAAACTTCCATAATTCATCCACAATTACGTACCTGCCATAGATTAAAAAAGAGCAACCGTCGCCTTCTCCGGATGGAGCCAGTCGTTCAGCCGCTCTTGCAGTGTCATATTCTTGCTGAAGCCATAATCAAACAGCCTCCGCGTCTCTTCAAACCGCTGCTCCCTGCTGCCCGTACCGAGCACGACAGCGATCAGGCGGGTGCCGCCTCTCTGGGCTGTGCCTGTAAAGCAATACCCCGCCTGCTCTGAGTAGCCGGCCTTCAGTCCGTCTGTTCCTTCATAGGCATAGGGACCGGCCATGGATGGAAGCATCCAGTTGTTGCTGCTTAAATATAAGTCCTTGCCCGCGATCATGATCTGGGTCTGGCTTGAGGTGTCCAGAATTTCGGGGTACTGCGTAATGAGATGAGCCGCCAAAAGGGCTGTATCTGCCGCAGTCATTCGGGTGCTGCTTGCAGCCGGCTTACTTCCGTCCTTGCCGGGGTGCTTCTGCTGTGCCTGTGCGGATGGATAAAATACCGTTTGCGGCGATAATCCCAGCTCCCGGGAGCGCTGATTCATTAGGTGAACAAAATCCTTCTCCGTGCCAGACATATGCTCCGCCAGAGCCATTGCTGCATCCTCGGCAGAGTAGAACGCGACGCCTTGAAACAGCTCCTGCACCGTCACGACCTCACCGGCTTGAAGCCGCAGGCGGTTGCCCTGGGACTGACTCGCTGCCAGGCTGACCTTTACCTTGTCCTCCCAGTGAATAACACCTGAACGGACGCCATCGAGCACGAGCAGCTGTGTCATCAGCTTCGGCATGCTCGCTGAAGGCAGTGGAGCATTCTGATTATGGCTATACAATATCCGGCCGCTCTGCAGATCCAGCAGTACGACGGCCTTAGCCTGCGTCTGTGGCCGTTTGCCGGAATCGGCACCGGCGAGCATCAGTGAGCCTGCCGGGAAAGCAATCAACATCATCATCACAACCCAAAACCACTTTTTCCTCATCGCGTAACCCTCCATACTATATAGACGGTTGAAAAGCGGTTTTGGTCTTCTTTTTTTCACATTTTTTTAAAGTTTTTTTGGACAGCAGGAGCATGGGCGCTGCCAGAACACAAAAAACAGCGGCGAGGATTCGCCGCTGCTCTCAAAACCTATGAATATATTTATGCAAAATGGCAGGCTACAAAGTGATCGTCGCCCATGTTCCGGTATTCCGGCACCTGCTGTTTGCAAATGTCCGACGCCAGCGGACAGCGGGTGTGGAACTTGCAGCCGGACGGCGGGTTCGCCGGGCTCGGGATATCGCCTTTCAGCACGATGCGTTCCCGCTTCAAAGTGGGATCCGGCACCGGAATCGCTGACAGCAGCGCTTTGGTGTACGGGTGCAGCGGATTGCGGAACAGCTCATCCTTGCTCGCCATTTCCACCATAGAGCCCAAATACATAACGCCGATCCGGTCACACAGATGCTCTACCACGCTGAGATCGTGAGAGATAAACAGATACGTGAGCTGCTTATCGCGCTGCAGATCACTGAGCAGGTTAATAATCTGTGCCTGGATGGATACGTCCAGCGCAGATACCGGCTCGTCCGCTACGATAAATTCCGGGTTCATAATAAGCGCACGGGCAATCCCGATCCGCTGACGCTGACCACCGGAGAATTCATGCGGGAACCGGTCGTAGTGATAATCGGCCAGTCCGCAAATTTGCAGGGTCTCAATGACCTTCGCCTTCAGGTCCTTGCGGCTAACCAGCTTGTGGTCCAGCAGCGCCTCGCCAATCGCTTCCCCGACCTTGATTCTCGGGTTAAGGGAACTGAACGGATCCTGAAATACGATCTGCATCTTCGTACGCATCTCGCGCATTTGTTCCTTCGACAGGCTGTGCAGATCTTTGCCGTCAAAAATGACCTTGCCTTCCGTCTTCTCCAGCAGGCGAAGAATCGTCCGCCCGATGGTGCTCTTGCCGCAGCCGGATTCGCCAACCAGGCCGAAGGATTCGCCCTTGCGAATCGAGAAGCTGACGTCATCAACGGCTTTTACGTCACCGACTTTACGCTGAAACACGCCGCCGTGGATGGGGAAGTATTTTTTAAGATGATCGACCTCGAGCAGTACTTCACTCATTGTGCTTTCCCCTCCTCTTCATACAGCCAGCAGGCGACTTTATGACCATTAGGGTCTGTACCGAGCGGCGGCTCCTTCTCCACGCAAATATTCATGCAGAACTCGCAGCGGTCATGGAAGTGGCAGTTGTTGCCAAGATCGACCGGATTCGGTACGGAGCCCGGAATGGAGTACAAGCGCTCCTGGCGCTGGTTAATTATCGGCTTAGCCTTCAGAAGACCCTTGGTGTACGGATGCTTCGGATTCTGGAACAGCTCGATCACCGGTGCCTGCTCAATGACCTTGCCGGCATACATAACTACCACGTAGTCTGCCATTTCGGCCACAACACCCAGGTCATGCGTAATCAGCATAATGGATGTGTTGAATTTCTTCTTGATATCACGCATCAGATCCAAAATCTGAGCTTGAATCGTCACGTCAAGAGCCGTTGTCGGCTCATCCGCGATGAGAAGCTTCGGATTACAGCTCAGCGCAATCGCGATCATGATCCGCTGTCTCATACCGCCGCTCAGCTCATGCGGATAGGACTCATAGATCTTCTCCGGACGCGGAATGCCGACCAGGTTGATAAGCTCGATGGCACGAGTGCGAGCTTCTTTCTTGCTCACCAGCTCATGCAGCATGATCGGTTCAATGATCTGCTCCCCGATCGTAAGCACGGGATTCAGGGACGTCATCGGCTCCTGAAAGATCATCGCAATCTCGTTCCCGCGAATCTGGCTCATATCACTTTTATTTAATTTCAGAAGGTCTTTGCCTTCGAACAGGATTTCTCCACCCGTTGGCGGTGTATCAATCAGCCGCATCAGTGACATGGCCGTTACACTTTTGCCGCAGCCGGATTCACCGACCACACATACGGTTTCGCCTTCTCGTATCTTGAAGCTGACATCGTCAACGGCTTTGACAGTGCCCGCAGATGTATGAAAATGCGTTTTTAAATTGCGAAATTCTACTAAATCTTTTGCCATGAGCGCATCTCCTACTTCTTCATTTTTGGATCCAGAGCGTCACGGAGACCGTCACCGATCAGGTTGATCGCCACCACGGTAATGAGGATACACATACCGGGCGGAATCCAAAGCCAAGGTCTTTTGCGGAAATCAATCAGGCTGTTGGCAGCCGAGATCATATTTCCCCATGACGGCGTCGGAGGTACCACGCCAATACCCAGGAAGCTGAGCGCCGATTCGGAAATAATGGCCCCCGCGACACCCAGTGTAGCTGTAACGATAATAATCGGAATTGTATTCGGCATCAAATGACGGAAGATCTTCCGGCGGTCCCGCAGACCGAGCGCTTCTGTCGCCTGCATGAATTCCTGCTCCCGCAGGGTCAAAATTTGTCCGCGCACGAGGCGGGCAATCGTCGTCCAGCCCAGAATACCGAGAATCAGCATCAGGAAGTAGATCCGGTCAGCCGGGTCTACCTTCAGGTCAGACAGAATCGCACCCAGGATAATCAGGATCGGGAGCGATGGAAGCGCCATAAAAATATCCGCAAGACGCATGATCACGGTGTCCGCCAGCTTGCGATAGAAGCCAGCCAGTGCGCCCAGTGTAGCGCCGATGAGGATGGAGATCCCCGTCGCTACCAAGCCTACGGTCAGAGAGATTCTGCCTGCCAGCATCAGGCGCAGCAGGATATCCCGGCCCAGCTTGTCTGTACCGAGCCAGTGCTCGGCATTAGGTGCCAGGTTCTTGTTCTTGACGTTATAATCATTCAGCTCATAGGGTGAGAACCACGGTCCCACGAAGCTGAACAGAAACATAAACACTAATATCAAAAGTCCAATCACAGCCAAACGATTGCGCGCAAAACGGCGAAACGCAATTCTCCACGGAGAATCCGGCTGCTTTACAGGGACTTGGGTTTTCGTATCAAGAGGTGCAGCCTCCAGGGACAAAATAATCTCCTCCTACTTTAAACGGATTCTTGGGTCTGCGGCGCCATACAATACATCGGAAATCAGGTTTCCGATCAATGTCAGCACGGCCAAAAAGATGGTGAAGCCCAGCATGAACGGATAGTCACGCACGTTGATAGATTCCAGAT
Organism: Paenibacillus sp. F411; assembly: GCF_017582705.1. Taxonomy (NCBI): domain Bacteria; kingdom Bacillati; phylum Bacillota; class Bacilli; order Caryophanales; family Paenibacillaceae; genus Paenibacillus; species Paenibacillus sp. F411. Next base: position 37,488 of record NZ_JAGFIP010000009.1, on the reverse strand, counting down.
AAACCTGGCCAATACCCGGCCATACGAAGACTCTCTCCAGAATAATCGCACCGCCAAACAATGCAGGCAGCTCGAAGCCCATCAGCGTAATTGCAGGCAGCATGGCATTACGCAGCGCATGCTTGAATATCACTGTCCGTTCCTTTAAGCCTTTCGCGCGCGCGGTACGGATGTAGTCCTGACGAATAACCTCCAGCATGCTTGTCCGGAAATACCGGGTCAAGCTTCCTGTACTAAGCATCGTCAATACCAGAACCGGCAGGAAGGCATGCTCAACAACGTCCCAAATATACCCGAAGCCCGTCGCTTTGGAGCCGGCCGTTGTCATTCCGCCGACAGGGAACCAGCCCAGTTCCAGCGAGAACACCTTAATGAGCAGAAGACCGATAAAGAAGGATGGTAGAGACATAAATAAGAAGACTAGCAGCGTTACAACTTTATCAAAAAAGGAGTACTGAAATCTAGCCGAGAACACCCCGGCAAATATAGCCAAGATCCAGCTTAACACCAAGCTGGCAAATGCAATAATGAATGAGTTCCATACATAGTTATCAATGACTTTTGTTACAGGCTGTTTGTGCTGGAGTGAGTCTCCAAAGTTTCCTGTTGCCATGTTTCCGGCCCAGGTGAAATAACGCTCAACCGGCGGCTTATCCAAACCATAAATAGCCCGAAGCTCGGCTTTTTTCTCAGCCGTCATACTCGGACTGTTCTTTGCAGTAATATAGTCGCCTGGCACCATAGCGGATATGGCGAAGACAAGTATGGAAATCCCGATCAGTGTCGGGATCATCTGCAGCAGCCTCCGGATGATATACTGCTTCATAATCTTTCCTCCCGGCATATAAGTGGATATGCTCAGTCCTCGCGGACTGAGCATATCCTTCCTAGATGTTATTATTCAAGTGTTGCTTGATACAGGCTGTAAGGGAAATCCTTATAGGCGGTAATGTCCAGACCGTTTACACGGCTATTGATCGCCCAGCCATCACGTCTTTGATACAGGAACAGGTTCGGAAGATCCTTGTTCATTTCTTGGTACATTTGCTTGTAGATCTCAGCGCGTGCTTCAGGACCGCCAAGCTCCATTTTACCTTTTTGCATCAGCTCATCCACTGTAGCATTGGAGTATCCAGTATCGTTCTGTGCACCATCTGTAATATAAACGGTGTTGTCCGGATCTGGAGTCAGTCCCCATGCTGCGAAGAACATTTCAAAGTTACCTTGGTCTTTCTTATCCATGATGGCATTGAAGTCCAGCGTTTCTGCTTTGATTTCGATGCCCAGGTCTTGATAGTTTGCAGTCATGATTGGAAGCAGTGCTTCTACAACCGGGTTGTCTGCTGTTGCAGAGAAGTCGATGGTGAATTTCTGTCCGTCTTTCTCCAGGACGCCGTCTGCACCTGCAGCCCAGCCTGCTTCTGCAAGCAATTCTTTCGCTTTTTCCGGATCGAAATCATAAGTTTCTACGTTCTCATCAGTGAAAGCCCAAGAGACGCTGGATTCCGGAATGTTCAGCGGGTTGGCATAAATGCCGTAGATGCTTTCAACGATCTCTGCACGGTTTAGACCGTACATCAGAGCTTGACGAACCTTTTGGTCTTGGAACTTCTCTACATTGTGGTTAAATGCTACATAGCCGTAACCGTTCGTAGGGAAGATGTTCAGATCCAGGAAGCCCATGGTCTTCACTTCTTCTACGTTATCTTCACTTACTGTGATCATGTCCATGTCGATTTCACCGGACTGCAGCATTGGAAGCATAGTTTCATCTGTTGTTGTTTTGTAAACCAGGTTCTTGATCTTCGGAGCGCCTTTGAAGTAGTTCTCGTTCGCTTCGAATACAACCTCTTGTCCTGGGGAGAACTTGGTCATAATGTAAGGACCGCTGCCCAGTGGCTTGTCATGCAGAGTTTTCAGGGAATCCATGTCGCCTTTTTTGAAGTCCTTGCCATAGTAGTGCTGAGGAATCAGGGCAACATCACCCAGGTAGTCACGAGTCAACGCTGTAGCTTCTTCTACAGTAACTTCTACAGTCAGATCGTCAATGACTTTAATACCGGAGATTTCAGTAGCATCTCCTTCTTTATATTCCTTGGAGCCCACAATTTTCATAGACATCATGTCGGACTCACCATCGTAAGCTGGATCAAGCATAATCTTCATTGCGAATACATAGTCGTTTACGGTCATTGGCGTGCCATCAGTGTACGTTACACCTGGCTTCAGCTTGAAGGTGTACTTCAGGCCGTCCTCGGAAACGTCCACGCTCTCTGCCAGGCTCTCTGTGTAAGTACCGTCACCGGAAACTTCCAGGAAAGTGTCAAAGATGGTGTTTACAACGTACTTGTCATACGCCGTTTGCCAGAAGTAAGGGTTGAATACCCCTTTTGGAGAAGTCATACCGATGATCAGCGTATCTGTACGATCTGTAGCGGTAGTCGGGTTCTTGGATGGATCTTCTGCTTCGAAATAACCATAGCTTTCTTCTTCGCCTTCGGAAGGTTCCTCTGTGTTTTCCCCTTCGTTGTTAGCAGGCGCCTCTTGCTGTGTTCCAGTGTCCCCTGACTCTTCAGCACTGTTGCCGCCGGAGCATGCAGCCAATACAGAAACAGCCATCAACAGCATTACCAGCAGCAGCGACATTCTTTTCTTCATGCTTAATCCTCCTTCAAAATAATGGTGCTTATCATTTCTCAGGATAATTTAGAAATTATCCATACATAATGACAAAGCGAAAGCTTGACGACGGTGAAATCATGACTCCCCTTACAGTTCAGAAAATATACCAATGGTCAATTAGTTGCAAAGACATTCACATATCTTCTATTCTGTAAAATTAATGTTATGATACGTGTAAAATTAGATGACGTCAATCACTTTTTTGAAATTTGATATAAAAAATGTTTCCCAGCGCGACTTTAAGACTCTTTCTATGAGCATAAATCTGGATGAAGATCCTCCGTGTTTTCAGAAACGGCAGCTTATTATCCGCAAATACATCTCCCTTTCATTTCAATTTGAGTTTTTTTGAACTTCTGTGTTAACTAATATAACATAAACTGGCTGGTAAATTGCATATTATTTTGATGATGTAAAGAAAGATTAAATGTTGCGTAAAATTCAGATGTGGATTTTCATCGTTTACGCGGTAAAGGTTCTCTTTTGTATCTGTCGGTGTAACGTTTAATTCATTATTCTGAAAAAAGAGCCCCAATGCCGCTGGAGCTCCCCCTCATCTGAAGCTGAGTCCTACACCGATTTCACCCATGCTGCCTTTAGGTCCATCTCCTCAATGCACTGCTGATGGTCATGCAAATCATTGGCGATCAATGGAGTTACCGGATACATGCTCATCGGTGCCTCGTAGGTTCTGAGCTGGCGCTGCAGCCGCTGAATGCTGGCGTTCTCCGGCTGCAGCCAGGCCGCGATGCCTTCGCTTGACAGAATCGCCGGCATACGCGGCTCAAACTCGCGGATCGCCACATTCGCATCTGTCATCAGCATGGTGGAGGTGCGGGTCTCCTCGCCCTTCGCGTTTCTCCATACCTCGTACAAGCCGGCTACACCAAAGGGCTCGTGATTCTCAGTCACAACGCGCACCGCATATCTTCGCTTGCCTACCGTTCTCCAGTAGTACAGTCCGTTACAAGCGATGACGCAGCGGCGCTGCTCTACCGTCTTCTTGCTATAGGTGGGGTTGGCATAGACCGTCTGAAGGTCCGCATTAACCGCATCCTTCCCCCAATAGGGCACCAGTCCCCAGCGATACTCATCAAGCACCAGATTACCCAAGTGATCCAGCATCATCACCGGCATGCTCTGCATCGGGCTAATATTGTACCGGCTCTTGTAAGGGTAAATGACCCGTCTAATGTCAAAATGATTCTGAATCTCGTCCAGCGACGCGGACATAGAAAAGCGTCTGCACATGATGTTGTCCTCCTTTTTTTCCATAGCATTTGGATAAATGAGGAATTCTATGCATGTGCTGTGAATGTCCTTCCTGAGTGGACACTGATGATACAATGGAAGGTGTGGGTTATAGACCATGTTTATGGGGTGAATCCCAGCATTCAGATTGAGGTTAGTTTGAGGGCATATATAATGAAGGAAAATTTTTGACGGTACTCCTATTTCATCTTTAGGAATCCCCATTCTTCCTTTAATGGAGCGGATCTTGCTCCTCGAATGTCTACTCATCCTTATCCTTTGTTAACGTTCGCTAAGCGTCTGTCAGGGATGCCATGAGTTGCGGCTATGTATAAGGTATTGCTCCAGCGTGACATGGCATGTCCGGTTGTCTACTTGGGATAGACAAGAGAGGAATGGAACCCGGATGGGCGTCTACAAAAAGAAATAAAAAAACAGCCTGCCGCAATGGCAGACTGTTTCGTTCTGCAGAGTCTATTACTCTGTAGTGTATGGAAGCAATGCGATTTGACGGGAGCGTTTAACCGCAATCGTCAGTGCACGCTGGTATTTCGCGCTAGTTCCAGTCACACGACGTGGCAAAATTTTGCCGCGCTCGCTGATGAACTTCTTGAGGAGATCGATATCTTTATAGTCAATGTGAGTGATCTTGTTCACAGTGAAGAAACATACTTTACGACGCTTGTTGCGGCCGCCACGGCGTGCCGGTCTTTTGTCGTTGTCTCCGCCTTCTCTTTGCTTGAAAGCCATGTGTAGTCAGTCCTTCCTTATTAAAATGGCAAATCATCATCCGAAATATCGATCGGTTTTCCTTCATCGGAAAAAGGATCCTGATTGTTGCGCGAGTAACCTCCACTGTTCCCCCGGTTTCCGCCGCTATTGCTGCTTCCTCCGTTGTACGTGGATTCCTCACGTTGTCCGCTGCCTCCGCCGCTGTCACGGTTCGATTCCAAGAAACGGACATTATCTGCAATAACTTCAGTCACGTATACACGCTTACCTTCGTTATTCTCGTAATTCCGTACTTGAATGCGTCCTTCTACAGCCGTCAGACGGCCTTTACGCAGATAGTTCGCACAGGTTTCCGCGAGCTGTCTCCAGGTTACTACCGGGATGAAATCCGCTTCGCGTTCCCCGCCTTGTCCAGTAAACGGACGGTCTACGGCAAGCGTAAACTGAGTGACCGCAACCCCTGCTGGTGTATAACGCAGCTCAGGATCCCGGGTTAGCCGGCCGATCAAAATGACACGGTTCAACAATCCAATCCCCTCCTTAGAACGAATTCAATTACAAACCCACGTCTTAGGCTACGTCGTTTGTGATGAGATAACGAATTACTTCGTCAGAAATTTTCATGATACGCTCAAGCTCGGTAACGACTGCAGGCTCTGCAGTAAAGTTAACCAGAACATAAACACCATCACGGAATTTCTTGATCTCATACGCAAGACGGCGCTTACCCATTACATCATGCTTCGTAATTTCTCCGCCGTTGGAGATGATGCCTTGGAATTTTTCGACTGCAGCTTGAACAGCTTCTTGCTCAATGTCAGGACGAATAATGTACATCACTTCGTATTTGCGCATAACTTCACCTCCTTATGGACTTCGGCCCCCAATCCAGGTTGGGAGCAAGGAGCGAGCGTAAACTCGCACCATAATATAATACCAGAACGGATGATCGAAAAGCAAGGATAATTGCCATTTTAGCATGATTATTTCTGAAGCCTCTGCTCCTTCTCTCGGTCATATTCCCTTTTTACATAAGATCTTTTCAGGGACTGCCTCTTCTTTCCTGCTATCAGGCTGCCCTTTCCGGGAAATCCTAAAGCGGTAATATTCATATCCTGATTAGGAGGCGATGCATGATGGGTGAACGCAGCAAATTTCGTGGCGGTGACAAAGCGCCTAACAATGGTATCTATATTGAGGTCGGAGAGAATGACCATATCATGGGGATCCAGGACCCCCATCAGATCACGATGAAGGCAGGAGACACCTTCCCGGATGTATCCAATGAAGATCGGGTATGGAAAAACAAACGTCACGTCCAGCCCAAATAATTGCGCTGAGGCACGTATAATCTGCGTCAAACGGGTCACAATATTATCAGGCGGTGCAATGAGAGAGGTGTGGTTCCGTTGGATGATTCAGCCGAATTACGCATAGGATCCAGCTCTGAACTTAAAGCATGCGGAGGGAATTAGCTGAAAGCTTGACCACTGGACAAGTGAAATGCTCTTCACCGAAGTATCGCAGCATGTGTTAGTTCTGATTCGACAACATCACATGCACCGTCTAACCAGCATGAGAGGCCTGAAAGGGCCTCTCTTTGTTATGCTTAATGTGACTACATGCAAAAATACCTGTGCACAAACGTTGTGCGTCCCATGGAGTTGCAGGATAGTTTGAAAGATAAACACTATCTGGTATTACTTGTTCATTCGCATGAAACGGGTCATTACGATTTCCCGCATTTGAAACTGTTACCGACCCTTCACCGTAATCAGCCTTAAACCTTCCACTGTCCAATTGATACCAGTATGTTCCGTGGTTCGCTAATACAGGTTCAGCTTGAACTGTTTCGCTTATCGTTTGACTTTTGGGTGCATAGGGATCAGCTGCATGTGCAGTGTTGCTGATATTGGTACCTATAGTACTCCCTGTAAGAACTGCCAACGACATAAATATGCTAAAGTAACTATATGATGTCCATCTCTTATTTTTGGGCATTCTCTCACCTGCTATCTGTCTTAATCTTTTTGAAAAGCCACAATTTGGCCTTTGTCATTTTCAATAGAGTATTTTCCTTTGACTCCTACAGTGCCGGTTATCCAAATTGTCTTGGTTTCATTTTTTTTGAAGTACCCTGTCGTAATTTGCGGCCAAGTCTCAATGCCTACAGAATTAATATATTCTTTATCTGAGATTCTGTAGAAAGTAAGAAGTGTTGATCTCAATCCTTGGCTATAAGTCAATGTACTTGGTTTATCAATTAAAGAAGTGAAATCCAGTTCCGAATGGGTTATGTACCTTCCTTTTTGATAATTCTCAATCTTAGGATAGAAGAGCGTGGAATAGACACCTTTCAGATCTGCAGATCGAGCGTCAATAACGATTAATTTTTTAAGCTTGTACTGAGCTGAATTGTTTTCTAACGTAACAGGGGTGTTTATTATTTCGGCAAAGTTTCCTTTTGTGTACCTGTAGCCTGTGAGACTGATAACATTGGTGCCAGTTGTCCCAACCTCTCTCAGTTCATTTAGTTCAGGGTAAGCAGATGCATTTTTTCCTTCTACGTCCATATAACGGAGAAGGATTGCAGATACCTCCGCCCTGGTTGTAGTGTTTTGCGGTTTCAAAGTTCCGTCTTCAAATCCACCTACGATTCCCGTGCCACGGACCAATGCAATGTACGGAACCTTATCAGCACTAATCTCCCTGCGAATCGCCTCTGGTGTAGGAAGGAACGTGTTTATCGTGTCTTGAAAAGCCTGTTTAAATGAGTCATTCGAATTCATAAGCCCATTAGAAATCCATTTCATCATTTCGTAGCGAGTCAACTTTGTGTTCGGATTAAATCCGTTTGGATAATCACTGGGGTTAATAAAACCTTGCGCGACAAGTTGATTGACGGCAAATCCGGCCCAATGATCCTTCAGGTCAGTGAACGGTTCGCTATTTGTTACCGAAGGTAATTTCGTGGTACGACTGAGGATGGCTGCAAACTCTGCACGAGTGATTTGGCCATTCGGCTTAAACGAACCATCCTTATACCCAGAAATCAACTCCAGATCATATGCCTTGGCGATAATACTTTCAGCCCAATGACCCTTCACATCTTTAAACTTCGCAGTAACGGCAGTAATAATGTCCTTTGCGGTATCCACTACCCCTGCTTCCACTTTAGGTGGTGCTGACGTATAACTACTCGTTAAAAGCGTGACCGCTGCTAATGCCGAGAGCAAAACCTTTTTCATCTTTCATCTTCTCCTCAACTAAAATTTAGTTTGATTAGGTCTAAGGATCGCCTGTGCCTGTTCTTCTATTTTCATTTTATTTGTAAAAACTAGGGGCGCCATTTACCTATACTTTTTTATCGGATTATGTGGACGTTTCCAATATCCATGGGAAACTGCTTTTGTGCCTTGGCCTATAGGATCGTCAGTTACTCCAAAGTTAAGGTACATATCATTAAAGAATGCTTCTGCGGCCTTTTCTTTGTTCACTCGAACATTCTTAGAGCGGTCCATATTCTGAATATAGCCGCGTATCGTACGCTCCTTTAAGTTATTGGCGCGCTTAACTTTAATTTAACTTTAATGACGAAGTCGACCGCCTCTGCAAGCATATATGACGGAGGACCAACGTTAATTATTGGATTGCGCATATTTACCGTCTTACGTCCGTTTTTTTGTCTATAACGCAAAAATACCCCCTACGCGATAATCACGTTGAGAGTATTCCGGAATTATTAAGGCGTTCTTCGCAATCAGCTAGCGCCTTATCGTATGTAAATCGATCAGCTTACGCCTCACATACCGTACTGTAAACCGCATAACAGCGGGCTGTAACATAAGTGGCGGAAAGGGTGGGATTCGAACCCACGCACGCCTTGCGACGCCTAACTGATTTCGAGTCAGCCCCCTTGGACCTCTTGGGTACCTTTCCACAGCAAGATTTATTGTATCATGGAATGCTTAGCTTGTCAAAGGGTTGGTTGGTGGATCGGCCACCTTGGCGGCGGCGCCAGCACGGCGCCGCCGATCCCGCTAACCTACAGCGTTCCCTCGTCAGCAGTCTGTTCCTTGGAGCGCAGCACCTTTTTCATATTTTTCTCAAACTTCAGTCTTGGCACCATTACGCTATGCTGACACTTTGTACATTTGATGCGGATATCCATCCCCATCCGTATAACTTCCATCTCATTATTGCCGCAGGGATGCGGCTTCTTCATTTGTACGATATCTCCCAGCTGGAACACCTTCCGCTCCATCTCCAGATCCCCCTTTTTCTTAAACCCCTTCACTTGCTGTTATCTTTAAAACGCACTATGCCACGCCCTGTCCGTCTTAACCCTCCATCGACTTTAGCTCTCTCACTTCAATCGCTTCCTTGATGGCCTGCAGCATAGCCCGCTCCACTTCTTCCTTACCATTAGGCCGGCACTCCGCTGCAATCCGAACGACATATTCAGCTGTCGTAAGAGATTGAACACCCAGCACCTCAGGCTGACTTCTGATCGCCTCCACCTGCTCTTCAAGACCTGTGAGTGCCAGTTTAATTAAAGCCAGTGTATCCTGCACACTTTTCTCATTCTTGACCGGCAGATCCACTACCGCGAGGGAGTTGGACAAGGAGTAGTTCGTCAGGCTTGTAATCAACCCATTCGGGATCATATAGGTTTCTCCGCCTAAGCCCTTAATCCGTGTTGTACGAAGACCAATCATTTCTACAGTGCCCCGGAACTCTCCGCTCTTGATCACATCGCCGACCGCAAACTGATCTTCAAAAATAATAAAGAATCCCGTAATCACATCTTTAACCAGGCTTTGCGCCCCGAAGCCGATTGCAAGTCCCAGCACTCCCGCACCGGCAAGCAGCGGCCCCAGATCGAAGTTAAACTCTGACAAAATCAGCAGAATCATTACAAAGTTGCACACGACGGACGTAACATTCCGCAGCAGCTCTCCCACGGTGACAAAGCGCCTTGGATTCACACTAATCCGACTCTTCTGCTGATTCTCCAGAAACCGCTGAATCAGCCGGTTGATGACCCCGATAATAAGACGCGTAAGAAGGATAATGACCAGAATCCGTATGGCTCCAAAAGCAATGGCCAGCCATAAATCCGGATCACTCATTTTGTTCCAGAATCGCTCGCCTATACTGAGAGCCTCATCCACCGTTTTCTCTGCTTTCTGCTGAATGGTCAACATTGAAGACTGCACCATTGGCTATCTACCCCTCTGACTTTGAAGTCTTAGATGCTTGAATAGCCTCCATTAGAAAGAGGCTTGAAGATTCCCCTGATCTCAACCTGTTCAGAAACGATGATGGACTGCACTTCCTCCAGCTCCGTCTCCGGAAACTGGATCGAGAGCGCACAGCCCGCTGTTATTTCTTTGGGCGTTGGAAATATGTCCATATCAATGTCCTTATACTCCAGCAGCATTTCTGTACGCAGCGCCTGCTGTGTAGAATCAAACGCAATAATTAATAATCCTTCCATCCTGCATCCCTTCTCTATCCCAATATACCCCTCTATTGAATATTGCAATCTTTCTTTTTTTACCCCTATACCAAGTATAAAAACAAGCTGCCATCCATATACTGATACTACCATTTGCAGACGAAAGGAAGATTCCATGAAACGTCCCGTAAACAGCCCGTCCCTTCCGACTACACCTAGCTTGAAATTATCACATAGCGACCCTGAAATCCACCCTGCTCTGATTCATCGTCTGCTCTATCATTTATCAGCCGGGGTGGGCTGCCGTCCCCTGGTGGTTGTATGTATCGGAACGGATCGCTCGACAGGGGACTGTCTCGGACCGCTCGTCGGCACCGCCCTGGCCCGCTATCACAGCAGCATGTTTCATCTGTATGGAACCTTGGATGATCCTGTGCATGCCATGAACCTGCAGGATACACTGAGCATGATCTACAGTACGTACGATAACCCCTATATTATCGGTGTAGACGCATGTTTAGGCCAAACTGCAAGTGTCGGTTCCATCCAGATCAGCGATGGTCCCCTGAAGCCGGGAGCCGGCGTAAATAAAGAATTGCCGCCGGTTGGCGATATCCATATTACAGGTATCGTGAACGTCGGCGGCTTTATGGAGTATTTTGTTCTGCAAAATACAAGATTGAGTCTCGTTATGCGTTTATCCGATATTATCGCGAGCTGCTTGTTCTGTGCAATGAAAGACTGGCATCGCTCTAATCTTCTTGCAGCGCAAGACGGATAGCCTCTTTCTCCTCCGGGGAAAGAGTATGTGACGACTCGCTGTTCTTGACCGGCTTGGCATATACAAAGGAATTGTCCCGATTATATAACCCTGTCAGCACCAAACCGTCTCCCTTCTTGCTCAGCAGCGCAAGGGAGAAGCTCAGATCGTTCCCGCGTTCACCGAACGCATTGTAACGAACAATACCGGTTCGGGTCTTGATCCCGAGCAGCGCAGTCCCAACGCTTGCCAACTGTTCACGATGCTGCCCCTGCTCTTCCTCGACAGCATCCAATTGAATCTTGAGATTGAGGAGCAGTGACTCCAGGTCCTCTACGCCGCTGCCGGACATCATGGCATTATATTTTTTAGACATGCGGCGTATTTTTAAGCCTTGTACCAACACGATGATCCATAGCAGCAGGATGACCAGAACGGCTCCCGCTGCGACCCAGTGAAGCTGTTCAAGAATCCATTCATTCCATTCAGACATGCTTGTTCATTCCTTCTCCCATCAAAATCTGCGGTCTATGCCAAAATTTCTTTCACAGCTCGGATTAACGTCTGGACATCCTGCCTGCTCGTCCCCATGCCTACACTTGCCCGCACTGCCCCGCTGCGCTCCGTTCCGGCTGCCTGATGTCCCAGCGGGGTGCAATGCAGCCCGGATCTGACGGCAATCTCATATTCCCGATCTAATCGAAAGGCCAGCATCGCCGGGTCCATTCTTTCCGTCACAAAGGATACAATGCCTGTCCGTGGCTTGCCTGCGCCCGGTCCCAGCAGCTCTACGCCCGGGATCGAGCCCAGCCCCTCCAGCATTAGCTGTGACAGCTCCCACTCGTGCCGGTAGACCTTCTCGATCGTCCACGCCCGCACCTGCTCTATACCCGCCTGCAGGCCGGCAAAGCCAGCAGTATTCGGGGTCCCTGCCTCGTAACGGTCAGGCCTCACATCGGGCTGCTCCGGGGCCTCTGACTGCCCTCCTGTGCCTCCATGCCATTGAGGCTCTAGCTCGATCTCCGGAGAGAGATACAGCCCGCCGGTTCCTTGCGGTCCCATTAGCCCTTTATGCCCGGGGAAAGCCAGCATCCCGATGTTCATTTGCTTCACATCAATGTCCAGCATGCCAGCACTTTGAGCGGCATCCACCAGCAGCACAGCCCCATGCTTCTCAGCCAAGGCACCCATCTCCGCAACCGGAAGAATGGAACCCAGCAGATTGGAGCTGTGGCTGCAGACGACCAGTGAGGTGTTACTGCGGAAGGCTCGCTCTAGAGCCGATAATTCCAGTTCACCCTCTGGACTGAGCGTAACATAGTCCACTTCAACACCTGCCGTACGCTTTAAATACTCCAGCGGCCGCCGCACCGAATTATGCTCCACCATTGTAGCAATGACATGATCTCCCGGCTTCACATATCCCTTTATAGCCAGGTTTAGCGCAGAGGTTGTGTTGGAGGTCAGGATGATGTCATTGGGATTGTTCACTGCAAACAGGCTTGCCAGACTCTGGCGGGTCCCAAACAGCACGCGTGAGGCTTGAACGGCCATTTTATGACTGCCCCGCCCTGGATTTGCTCCAGCCTCATCCATCGCTTTCTTCATCGCTTGGATTACCGCCGGTGGCTTCGGCCATGAGGTCGCTGCATGATCTAGATAAATCACGAAGCCCATCCACCTCCTCTTCATTCCAGAGAAAAAGACATCTCGGCTCCTCTGCATTTCAGGAACACCGACATGCCTTTCTCCATCCAGATGTGATATTCCGCTTTCGTTGTTAATTTCCTAACAGCTCCAGCAATCGTTCCAGATCCTGTTTGCTGTAATAGTTAATTTCGATTTTGCCCTTGTCCTTGTTGTGCTTAATCTTCACCGTTGTCTTAAAATGCTCCCTCAGGTTCTCTTCCATATGATCGATGAAGGGGTCCCGCTTCTTGGTCTTGAGCGCTTTTTCCTTCTCGGAAGCTTTACGGTCTACATTCTGAACCGCTTCCTCCAGCTCTCTGACGCTCCACTCCTGCTGTACACATTGCTTTGCCAATTGATTCACTAGCGCGGGCTCCTTCAAGCCAACAATAGCGCGAGCATGTCCCATAGACAGTGTTCCACGTGAAACATATTCCTTCACTTCATCGGGCAGAGATAGCAGCCTTAGAAAGTTGGCGATGTGAGAGCGAGATTTACCCACCTTAAGGGACAGCTCCTCTTGCGTTAAGGAGAACTGCTCCATCAATCCCTGATACGCTACCGCAACCTCCATTGCATTCAGGTTCTCCCGTTGAAGATTCTCAATCAGAGCAATCTCCATAACCTGCTGATCACTGAAGGCTCGAACTACAGCTGGAATCGTTGCTTTACCACAATACTGGGAAGCTCTGAAGCGGCGTTCACCGGCAATGATCTCATAGCCCTTCAAGACACTGCGGACTATGATCGGCTGAATGACACCGTGCTGACGAATGGATTCAGCGAGCTCCTGGATTGCCTCATCATTAAACGTTTTTCTGGGCTGGTAAGGATTAGCCCGAAGCTGACTGAGCGGGATCTCAACAACCTTGTCATCCTCGTTAATCGACAAGGAAGGAATCAGCGCATCCAGCCCTTTTCCCAAACGTTTACTCATAAGAAACCACTTCCTTTGCCAATTCCAGGTATACCTCCGCCCCTTTAGAGCGGGGATCATACGTAATAATCGACTGACCGTGCGACGGGGCTTCACTCAAACGAATATTGCGCGGAATAATGGTCCGGTACACTTTTTCCTGAAAATATTTCTTCACTTCCTCGATGACCTGAATGCCCAGATTCGTTCGTGCATCCAGCATCGTCAACAGAACACCTTCAATTTGCAGCGACGTATTTAAATGCTTCTGGACAAGCCGAACCGTGTTCAGCAGCTGGCTTAATCCTTCTAGCGCGTAATATTCACATTGAATCGGAATGATGACGGAATCGGCTGCAGTCAAGGAGTTAATCGTCAGGATCCCCAGCGAGGGTGGACAATCGATCAGAATATAATCGTACATCGGCTTCACCAGAGACAGAGCCTTCTTGAGGCGAACCTCTCTGGATATCGTCGGAACCAGCTCAATTTCCGCTCCTGCCAGCTGAATAGTCGCCGGTATAATATGTAGTCCCTCTATGTTCGTCGGCTTGATCGCATCCTTCGGATGCACATCATTAATAATAATATCGTAAATGCAGTTCTCTACATCCGCTTTATTAATCCCGACACCGCTTGTCGTATTGCCCTGGGGATCAATGTCCACCAGCAGTACCCGCTTGCCGATGGAAGCCAGTCCTGCACCCAGATTTACAGAGGTCGTCGTTTTACCGACTCCTCCCTTTTGGTTTGCTATCGCAATTGTTTTTGACACTTACTTCACCTCAATGTAGGAAGACTCTTCAAATGGGCTGCAGGAGGCCTGATGATCTCCAAATTCCTGCCTTGCTGTCTTAATCCATGCTGTCCTCGCCCGTTCCAGGAGCATGACCGCCAAGCCGTCATACGTCACCGCCGGGCTTGGGTCAGATTCTCACCCCGCCCGTACGGCCTGCCTTCCCAGGGACACACCATTCATGGCTTCTCAAGCTTTTGAATTCGTTATAATGGCCATTTGCATCTTATCTCTTAGGAATTTGAATCACGATCTCGTAATGATCTTCATGATCATTCTCTGTCGTCTTGATCGACATGCCTGAACCGGACACCATATCAATGGACTGACGGATTGTATTCAATGCCAATCGAACGTCCTTGCTAAAGGAAATACGCTTTGATTTCTTCGCCTTCGTCATTTCCTTGTATAAAGCAATCCGGGCCTCCGTCTGCTTCACGTTCAGTTCCTTGCTAATAATCTCCGCCAGCACCTTGAGCTGAGTTTCCTCCTGATCCAGAGACAGCAGTGCACGGGCATGACGTTCCGTAATCTTGCGCTCCATCAATGCATTCTTCACGTCTTCAGGCAACTGAAGGAGACGGATCTTGTTCGCAATTGTGGACTGGCTCTTGCCCAGACGCTGTGCCAGACTTTCCTGAGTTAACTGATGCAGATCAATCAGCTTCTGATAAGCAACCGCTTCCTCAATCGAGGTCAACCCCTCTCGCTGTAGGTTCTCAATCAAGGCAATCGAGGCGGCCTGAGAGTCATTGAAATCCCGGATAATCGCCGGTATAGTTTCCAGACCCAGCTTCTTCACCGCCCGCCAGCGACGCTCACCAGCAATAATCTCATAGACCCCATTGCGCATGCGCACAACAATTGGCTGAATTACGCCGTGAGTCCGGATCGTCTGAAGCAGCTCATCAATCTTCTCATCATCAAAAATGGTTCTCGGCTGATATGGACTGCTGACCACATCGTTGACTGGTATCTGCTTAATTTCATCCCCCGGAGACCGATCCGCCGTTAAACCAAATAACTTCGAAAATTGTTCTTTCATCCCGTATATAACCACCTAATTTCATGATTGCATGGACAGCTGCCACGCTGCGAAGCGTGTCTGCTCCGGTTGCTTCCTGCGCGGCCTGCCTTGCCTGATATTACTCATGGTTCCACTTGTTGTATGAAATGGTTCAACGATCTATCCTATTAGCTGCGCTACACAGTACAAATTGATCATGAAGCTGTGAATGTCTCAATTGTCACTCTTTAGAACGATCAGCCTCTTCAAGCTCAAAGTCATCCATTCTAATGCACAGAGACATATTCCGCTTTCAATCTACCACTCTATTCTACCACTAATTGTACGATAATCCTATTCTAGAGTCTCCCCTTTTTTTCCTTCATTTCTGTGACAATGCCATCTATTCCATTCACTTAGCGGCACTCCCTCTCTTCCTGACAACCATAAATCAGCAATAAAAAAAGAGAATGTTTCACGTGAAACATTCTCTAATGGGTGCTCCTATAGCAGCGGCGACTTCACTGCCATACCCGGCTTTCGCGGATATTTAGCAGGTGTTGCGGCCGTTTTATCAATAATGACAATGTGGCGGGCAGATTCTTCAACCGGCAAGGTGAAGGAGTGCACCTTCTTCAGCTTCCCTCTAAGCTCTTTTAAGCTTCGGGAAGCCTCCTTGATTTCTTCTGCAGGATCACTGCCCTTCATAGCGGCAAACTGACCGCCAACTCTCGTGAAGGGGAGACAGAATTCGTTGAGAAGGGTCATGCGGGCAACGGCTCGTGCAGTCACCAGATCAAATCCATCGCGGTAAGGCAGCTTCCGAGCAACCTCCTCTGCCCTGCCGTGAATAAGCTCTACCTGCTGCAGACCGAGCTGCTCGCTCACATGCTTCAGAAACTGAATACGCTTGTTGAGCGAATCCACAATCGTCAGCTTGATATGAGGAAAAGCAATTTTGAGTGGAATGCCGGGAAATCCTGCTCCTGAGCCAATATCCGCAAGTGTAGATATCGACTTCACATCCAGATGAAAGGCCAGGCTCAGCGAGTCATAAAAATGCTTCGTGTACACCTGATCCCGTTCTGTAATGCCCGTCAAATTCATCTTCTGATTCCACTCCACCAAAATCCGGTAGTAGCTCTCAAACTGCTCCAGCTGAGCAGCGCTGACTTCAATCCCTTGCTCCTTCAATAGAGAACTGAAATGGTCCTGAATGTCATCCATCATTTAAGCTGTTCCTTTCGCAGCCGTTACCCGGTTATAGTGCTCCAGGTACACCAGCAGAATGGAGATATCTGCCGGGGTAACCCCACTGATCCGCGAGGCCTGGCCGATGGAGATCGGACGAATTTTGTTCAGCTTCTGTCTTGCTTCCATCGCGAGACCATGAATGTCCTCATACTCAATATTTTCCGGAATCTTCTTCTGCTCCATCTTTTGCAGGCGCTCCACATGACCTAGCTGCTTCTCAATATAACCAGCATACTTGATCTGGATTTCTACCTGCTCCTTCATCTCCTCATCCAGTTCTGCCTCCGAGGGGGACAGCTTCTCGACCAGTCCATAGGTTACTTCTGGACGGCGCAAAATGGTGAGTAGCGTGCTTCCATCCTGGATTGGGGCTGAGCCCACAGACTCCAGCAAGACATTTATTTCCGATGGCTTCACTTTGGCTGCCTTCAGACGCTCGATCTCCTGCTCGACCAGCTCTTTCTTGCGCAGGAAGGCCGCATAGCGGTCTTCGGACACAAGCCCGATCTCATGACCAATTTCCGTCAGACGCAAATCGGCATTGTCATGGCGAAGCAGCAGACGGTATTCTGCCCGTGAGGTCAGCAGGCGGTACGGCTCGTTCGTCCCCTTCGTAACCAGGTCATCAATCAGAACGCCGATGTAGCCCTGGGAACGACTCAATACGACCGCTTCCTTACCCTGTACCTTGCGTGCAGCGTTAATGCCTGCCATAATCCCCTGCCCTGCTGCTTCCTCATAGCCGGAGGTGCCATTGATCTGTCCTGCAGTAAACAGACCCGGCAGGCGCTTCGTTTCCAGCGATGGCCACAGCTGAGTCGGCACCATCGCATCGTATTCAATCGCATAGCCATTACGCATCATTTCCACTTTTTCCATCCCCGGGATGGAGCGGAGCACCGCTAACTGCACATCCTCGGGCAGACTCGTAGACAGGCCCTGAACATAGTACTCCTTCGTATTCTTACCTTCCGGCTCCAGGAAAATCTGATGCTTTGGCTTATCGGCAAAACGGACAATTTTATCCTCAATCGATGGACAGTAACGCGGACCCGTGCCCTCAATGACACCGGAGAACATCGGGGCGCGATGCAGGTTATCATTAATAATCTGATGCGTATCCAGTGACGTGTAGGTCAGCCAGCAAGGCAGCTGCTCATTGTCCGAGCCCTTTGTCTCATAAGAGAAGAACTTGGGTTTATCATCCCCCGGTTGGATTTCTGTCTTGGAGAAATCAATCGTATCCTTGTGGACTCGCGGCGGCGTCCCCGTCTTAAAGCGCACCAGGTCAAATCCAAGCTCCCGCAAATGCTCTGCCAGCTTGACCGATGGCTGCTGGTTGTTAGGGCCGCTTTCATACATCAGCTCGCCCATAATGACCTTGCCGCGCAAATAAGTGCCTGTCGTCAGCACGACCGACTTCGCCCGATACTCCGTGCCGGTCTGAGTCACGATGCCGACACACTCCCCATTCTCGACAAGAAGACGGTCCACCATGCCCTGGCGAAGCGTGAGCTTCTCTTCCTTCTCCATCGTCTCTTTCATCGTATGCTGATAAGAGAACTTATCCGCTTGAGCACGCAGCGCATGCACAGCCGGACCTTTACCCGTATTCAGCATCCGCATTTGAATAAAGGTCTTGTCAATATTGCGGCCCATCTCACCGCCTAGAGCGTCGATTTCACGCACCACATGACCTTTCGCCGGTCCGCCAATCGATGGATTACATGGCATAAATGCAACCATATCCAGATTGATCGTTACCATCAACGTATTCACACCCATGCGGGCAGAAGCAAGTGCAGCTTCGACACCGGCATGGCCTGCACCAACGACGATCACGTCATAAGTGCCACCTGCATAACTCATGGTATATCCTCCTCATATTGTTGTACTGACTCACGAAACTCAGATCAATCTATATATAAGGCTGTCATTCTCAGCCCCTAAGTCATGTCATATATCCCAAAATCATGTGGGTTTACAATCATTTTCCCAAACAGAATTGGGAGAAAATCTGGTCGATCAAGGAATCGCCAACCGCTTCACCCAGGATCTCGCCCAGCTGCTCCCAGGCCATTCTTACATCAATCTGGATCATATCAATCGGAATCATCTGATCAGCCGCGTCATAGGCTTCCTGAAGCGATCTTCTCGCCTTCTTCAACAGCGCAATATGACGGACATTGCTGACATAGGTCAAATCGCCGCCTTCAATCTTCCCGCTGAAAAAGAGTCCGGAAATGGCCTCCTCCAGGGAATCAATACCTTCCTCCGCCTTCACCGACATCGGCACAATCAGCTCATCGGCATAATATCGCCGCACAATATCCAGATCCAGCTGCTGAGGTAAGTCCATTTTATTCAATATCACAATGCATTGTCTACCGCGTATTTGTTCCATCAATGCCAATTCATCTTCGTGCAGCGGCTCACTGGCATTGAGGACGAGCAGAATGAGATCCGCTTCGTTCACAGCATGCCTGGAACGCTCGACGCCGATCTTCTCCACCACATCCATCGTTTCACGGATTCCGGCTGTATCCAGCAGCTTCAGCGGAATATTGTTAATCGTCACAAACTCCTCAATAACATCGCGCGTAGTGCCCGGTATATCCGTTACGATCGCTTTATTATCCTGGGCGAGTGTGTTCAGCAGAGAGGATTTACCAACGTTGGGGCGTCCCACAATCGCTGTGGTGATGCCTTCTCGCAGGATTTTTCCCTCTTGCGCCGTCTTGAGCAATCTGTCAATCTCATTCATGACGATCTCGCTCTTCTCTTTGATGAACACGGAGGTCAAGGACTCCACATCATGCTCCGGGTAATCAATATTGACTTCAATATGGGCGAGCGTCTCCACCAGCGTATATCGGAGGTCCTGAATCCGGCGGGACAAACTGCCCTCCACCTGTTTGAGCGCCACGGAAAAAGCACGGTCCGACTTCGAACGAATCAGATCAATGACCGCCTCCGCCTGCGACAGATCAATGCGTCCGTTCAGGAACGCCCGCTTCGTAAATTCTCCCGGCTCGGCCAGCCGCACCTCGCGCTGGAGCAGCAGATCCATAACCCGTTTAACGGCGATAACGCCGCCATGAGCGCTGATCTCTACCACATCCTCAGTCGTAAACGACCGGGGAGCACGCATCACAGTAACCAGCACCTCTTCAAGCTTCTCTCCAAGCTCCGGCTCTACAATATGACCGTAGTGAACCGTGTGAGATTCCGCTAAAGACAGCGGGGTTTTGCTCTTAAAAATGTGTTCCACTTCCTGTATAGCCTCAGGTCCGCTGACCCGAATTATAGCAATGCCGCCTTCACCGACTGCCGTCGATATCGCCGCAATTGTATCACTGAGCATGCTGTAAAGCCCCCTGTTCTCTATATCATCATCGGCTAATTCGCCGTTATCCTGTCATCTTAAAGCTCTTTGTTCAGCCTGCCTTTGTGTCTTCTTAAAAAAACAATGACCCCTTCACTGGTCAAGGAGTCATTGCGATGGAATCTTCTTTACGATCGCCGGCTGCTAATAACAACACGGCGGTTCGGCTCATCACCCTTGCTGTACGTCTTCACAGCAGCGTGATTCTGCAGTCGTGCATGAATGATCTTGCGCTCTGAAGCCGGCATCGGCTCCAGCGCCACTTCCTTCTTCGTACTGACTGCCTGCTTCGCGAGCCGGTCCGCCAGTCCCTCCAGCGTCTTCTGCCGGCGGGCCCTGAAATTCTCGGCATCCAGTACGATTCGCAGGTAGCGGTCAGCGTAGCGGTTGGCTACAATGTTCGCGAGATACTGCAGCGCGTCCAGCGTCTGGCCGCGACGGCCAATCAGCATGCCGAGATCATCCCCGGAAATGTTCAGGGTCGTTTGATCATGGCCGTGCTCAACGTGCACCGTAATACTCAGCCCCATCGCCTTTCCGGTCTCTATGAGAAAGCTTACTGCCTCCTCAAAGGGATCGTTATCCTTTGCCGCTTCCGGGGAGACTGCCGGCGCGCGGTCTGCAGCTGCCTCTGTTTCAGAAGCATCCGGGACTTCCACAGCTGTTGCTGCTTCATCCTGGGTAGAAGCATATGCCTTATTGGGATCAAGTGAGTCGCCGCGGGCAGGTTCAGCCTGAAGGGTAAGCTCTACCTTCGCTTCCCGGCTGAACCATCCCAGGAATCCTTTGGACGGCTGACTTAAAATTTGAACCGATACCTGATCCCGGCTGGCAGACAGCCGGGCAAGTCCTTGGTTGACAGCATCCTCAACGGTTTTTCCTGTTGCGACGAGTTTATTCATCTTGATTTCTTGGCTCCTTTTTTCCCTTTTTTCCCGTTCCGTGGCCCTTTGCTCTTGTTCTGAACGGAGGAAGTTGTGGCCGCCGCTACATTCGCGGTAAGTACAGTCTTGTCATTGTTGCGGTATAAGAAATAGTTCTGCACGATCGTATACAGATTGCTGTAGAACCAGTACAACGGCAGTGCCGCCGGGAACTGGAACGACATCACGAAGATCAGGATCGGATATACGAACAGCATGAACTGCATCACACCCATCTGAGGAGACGGGTTCATCTTCATCATCATCTTGGTTTGCAGGTACGTTGTTGCAGCAGCCAGCACCGGCAAAATAAACAGCTTGTCCGGATCACCGAGCTGCATCCACAGGAATTCATGGGAGCGAAGCGGTCCGTTAAAGTAGATGGATTGATATAACGCGATAAAGATCGGCATCTGTACGATCAGCGGCAGACAGCCTGCCATCGGATTTACCTTGTTCTCCTGGAACAGCTTCATCGTTTCCATTTGAACCTTCTCCGGCTGATCCTTGTACTTCTCGCGAATCTTCATCAGCTCCGGCTGAATAGCCTGCATGGCCTTGGAGCTGCGAACCTGCTTCAGCGTTAACGGCAGGATCAAGGTGCGGACAATCAACACCATTACAAGGACGGATAAACCGTATTCCCCGTTAAACCAATCGGCAAAGGTGTCGAGACCTAGAGTAAAGTAATACACGACATTGCTCTGCCAGAAGCCCCCATTCTTCAGGTCGTCAATACTGCGCATCTGGTCTTCACCAGGAGCACACCCCGACAGCACCGTCATGGACAGCACCAGCAAAGCGGTGAGGAGGATCCATTTCCCTCGTCTTGTCTTTGTTAGCGACACTTCATAACCCCTCTCTTAACCATTCCATTCCAACGTAAATCATACCATATTTATATGCACAAATAAACACAACCTCACCGCTTCCTAGCCTTTAACAGTGACGATTTGCGCAACACATGCAGTACACTTTTCTCCAGCTCCTGATAGGTTTTGCCGAGGGCTCCCTTACGGACAATGAAGATCAGATCGATCTGCTCTATAATTTCATCCTGATGATGGCGCACAATTTCTTTGACCAGCCGCCTCATCCGGTTGCGGACAACCGCGTTGCCCACCTTTTTGCTGACCGAGACCCCCGCGCGAAACTGCTCAACCTCTTTTTTGCGGGACCAATACACCACAAACTGATGGTTGGCAAAAGATTTACCATGACGATAAACGCGGCTGAAATCGGCCCGGTTCCGTAAACGCAGCTTCTTTTCCATCCGTCTCTCCCGGTCTGCCGACTCGTAATGAAGGAAATGTAATATTCCCTGCCTCCGGCAAGTTTCTACTATATAAAATAGTATCGGCACCGCAGCAGCTTTATAAACGGTCCTTCCTCTTTTATAAGACTGCTGCCATGCTCTCAAGAAAAAAAGACCACCGCAGTGGTCTTCAGGGCCCAGCATTAAGCGCTCAGTACTTTTCTGCCTTTCTGACGGCGGTTAGCCAGTACTTTACGTCCATTCTTGGAGCTCATTCTTTTACGGAAGCCGTGAACTTTGCTGCGCTTGCTTACATTCGGTTTAAAAGTCTGTTTCATGATGGTTGCACCCCCTTACAGGAATCTGATCTTGTCATATTCAAGCATGAACGGTCTTCATTCAAGAGATCGTCGCAATTGAAAACATTCCATACATCTCACAGAAAACGCCTTTATATATTTAATCATACTAAATCACTGAAGTCAATGCCCAAAGTAAGCTCGTATCTTTCCCGCTCCAAAAAGTTTTCCACAGCTTCAGCCCCCCCTCCCGGCAATGTTTAGAATTATCCCCATGTGGATAATTCTTTTTTTCGGAATTGGATGCTATGTCGGGCTGCGCAGCTGGTTCAAGTCAGCAGCCTGATCCCTTCTACAAGCTATAGACCAGGGCCATCATTTAAAGTTGGCAGTCTAGGTGAAGGTATCATTCGTTCTATATGACCGAACGTGTAAAGTTTGGTGTACGGCGACAGTGATGACTTGATCCTGGCTGCGGCGCCCTTGTGCAAGGTGTGGTAAAATAGGGTATCCCTATTTTTAAAAAGAGGAATGGATGGAAGCTCATGAATGTGCAATACCCAGTAAGCTGGCTGCAGGGCGCTTCGCTTGGGGAGAGAATTTCCTGCGAGCTCCGGCTGCAAATCATTAAAGGCGTGCTTTCTCCGGGAGACGTGTTGTCTGAGAACCGGATTGCGGGTCATTTCGGAACGAGCCGTTCTCCTGTGCGGGAAGCGTTCAGAACGCTGTCGGCGGAAGGCCTGATCACGCTGAAGCGAATGGGCGCGGTGGTACAGGGCATGAGTCAAAAGGATGTTGAGGAGCTTTATGATGTCAGGTACCTGATCGAGAGCTTTGTGCAGAGCCGGATGCTGATGAACGGTCACACCGTATGGATGGATCAGCTTCAGCACATCTTAGACCGGATGGAGCTAGCCGCCAGGCACCGCGATCCCGTGGAATTTTCCTTTCAGGATTTAGCATTTCATGAGATGGTGGTTCTAGAGGCGAAGCATCAGCGGATGCTGCATTTATGGAAAAGCATTCGGCCCATCATTATGACGGTGATGCTCATTACAACCGAGCGGATTTTTCAGGAAGGCGGCACCCGGCTTGAAGCCGTGCTGCACAAGCACCGGCTTTTACTGGACTCGCTGAAATCCCGCGATGAGGTCCGGCTGCAGGCTGCGGTGAAGGAATATTTTGAAGATTCACGCCGTACCCTCCATCAAAGCTTTCCCGGCTAGGTCGCAACAGGCGTTCCCTCATGCAGAATGCTGTTCATCAGTCTCTACACTGCTTTTCAGGTTGTCGACAAGTATACATAAGACTAAACTCTACTAAACATTCAGTAAAGGAAGGTAATGAAGCTGTGAAATCACAATATATGATCGGCGTAGACATCGGAACGACCAGCACGAAAGCGGTACTATTTAAGGACAATGGTGATTTTGTCGCCAAGGCCGGTGAAGAATATCCCCTGCTCACACCGACTCCTTCAATTGCTGAACAGGAGCCGGAGCAGATTTTTCAGGCGGTTATTGCTTCCGTGAAGGACGTCATGCTGCAGGGCGGCATTGATGCTTCAGAGGTTATGTTCGTCAGCTTCAGCTCCGCTATGCACAGTGTAATCGCGATGGACAAGGACGGGAAAGCGTTAACTCGTTGTATTACCTGGGCGGACAACCGCAGCTCGGACTGGGCGAGTCGCCTGAAGAAGGAGATGAACGGTCATGAGCTGTATCTCCGAACCGGCACACCCATTCATCCCATGTCTCCCATCACCAAGCTGATGTGGCTGAGCCAGGATGAGAAAGAAATTTTTGAGCGGACGGAGAAATTTATTTCGATTAAGGAATATATTTTTTACAAGCTGTTTGGAAAATATGTCGTCGATCACTCTATTGCATCCGCTACGGGGATGATGAATCTTCATTCATTACGCTGGGATCAGGAAGCGCTGCGCATTGCTGGCATTCAGGAGTCACAGCTCTCCGAGCTCGTACCGACGACTCATGTCATGCAGGGACTGAATGCCGGCTATGCCGCAGCCATGCTGCTCTCCCCCTCTACCCCTTTTGTAGTGGGAGCGAGCGATGGTGTGCTGTCCAATCTGGGCGTCGATGCGATCAAGCCTGGCGTCGTAGCCGCCACGATCGGCACAAGCGGGGCAATTCGTACCGTGGTGGATCAGCCGATGACCGATCCCAAGGGGCGTATTTTCTGCTATGCGCTCACCGAAAACAAATGGGTGATCGGCGGACCGGTGAACAATGGCGGAATGATCTTCCGCTGGGTGCGTGATCAGCTGGCTGCTTCGGAGATCGAAACGGCCAAACGGATGGGCATCAGCGCCTATGATGTTCTGACCAAAATCGCGGAGCGGGTGCCGCCAGGCAGCAATGGACTGCTGTTTCATCCCTTCCTCACCGGAGAACGGGCCCCGTTGTGGGATCCTAACGCCCGCGGTTCCTTTTTCGGCCTGACGCTGAATCATCAGAAGGAGCATATGATCCGCTCCGTATTAGAGGGCGTTATCTTCAATATGTACACCGTCCTGCTAGCCATGGAGGAACAGGTCGGCCGCCCGTCCATCATTCATGCCACCGGCGGTTTTGCCCGCTCCCCCATCTGGAGGCAGATGATGGCCGATATTTTCGATCAGCAGGTGATCGTGCCGGAAAGCTATGAAAGCTCCTGTCTCGGAGCGGTGGTGCTGGGCCTGTACGCCACCGGCCGCAGCAGCAGCCTCGACATCGTAAGCCAGATGGTTGGCGGCACCTTTGAGCATCGGCCGGTAGAAGAGAACGCCGCTGTCTATAAGAAGCTGCTTCCGATTTTCATCCGTATTTCACGCAAGCTGGAAGAGGATTATGAGGCCATTGCGGAGTTTCAGCGCAGCCAGGAGCAAGCCGGCTTCTAATATTTCAAGATTCCCCTGCTGTTCATCCAAAAGCGGCGACCGCACTTCGGTGCGGCCGCCGCTTTTTTTTGCTCCCGTCACAAACACTTCTTTCAAACCATGATCCTCAGTTACCCACAGGCACTCACACGACTCCATTCATCCACAGGACGACATGATCCCCATTTCCTCCCCTTTGTTCCGGACAAGCTGTGTACAAATTTTATCGCTCTTCCTCAAAAGATGTCGAAAGCTGAACAGCTTATAAACAATATATAGTGGTGTGAATAATAATTATGCACAACGTCTTGAATTTGTGGATAAATTCCTTCCATGCATTGAAAACAGGGCGCTCTTTTGCTATGATGATATTACTTTTGGATGTGAATATGTGAATGTACCCATCATATTATTAACAGGCTGTGGATAAAGTTGTGAACAATTTCAATTTATCCATCTTTTTTTGTTTTTATAAAGGTCTAGCTCTGGGGATAAATCTACATCATTCATTTTCTTTCGACAATTGTACTGTGGCGCCTGGCGCCGGATTTGGAGATTTAAAGGAGTGACGGTTTTGGAAAGCCATACTTCCGAACTATGGCAGCAAATCTTATCGATCATACAAACCAAGCTGAGCAAGCCGAGCTTTGACACTTGGTTTAAAGCCACCAAAGCAATGACGCTGAACGATCACTCCGTCATCATCTCCGCCCCAACCACCTTTGCCGTGGAATGGCTGGAAAGCAGATACACCAAGCTGGTCAGCACAACGGTGTATGAAGTGCTGGGCAAGGAGGTGGATGTACGCTTTGTGATTGAGGAGGTCAAGTCGGCGGAGCCTGCACCACAGCAGCCGGCACCGGCTATGCAGGTGTCCAGCGATGAGATCCAGTCGCATATGCTGAACCAGAAATACACGTTTGATACCTTTGTTATCGGCTCGGGGAACCGTTTTGCCCATGCTGCCTCACTGGCTGTCGCGGAAGCGCCGGCGAAGGCGTACAATCCTCTTTTTCTATACGGGGGAGTAGGGCTGGGGAAGACCCATCTGATGCATGCGATCGGACATTATATTCTGGAGCACAATCCAAGCAGTAAGGTGGTATACATCTCCTCCGAGAAGTTTACCAACGAGTTCATCAACTCCATCCGGGACAACCGGGCGGAGAGCTTCCGCAACAAATACCGCAACGTTGATATTTTGCTTATTGACGATATTCAGTTTCTGGCGGGGAAGGAATCGACCCAGGAGGAATTTTTCCATACGTTTAACGCGCTGCATGAGGAACGGAAGCAGATTATTATTTCCAGTGACCGGCCGCCGAAGGAAATTCCGACACTGGAGGAACGGCTGCGCTCCCGCTTCGAATGGGGACTGATTACCGACATTCAGCCGCCGGATCTGGAGACCCGGATCGCCATCCTCCGCAAGAAGGCCAAGGCCGAGAACCTGGACATTCCGAATGAGGCGATGATGTACATTGCCAATCAGATTGATACGAACATCCGCGAGCTGGAAGGCGCGCTTATTCGCGTGGTTGCCTATTCCTCTCTGACGAATCAGGATGTCACGACCCATCTGGCTGCCGAAGCGCTGAAGGACATCATTCCTTCGAGCCGTCCTAGAATCATCACGATACAGGACATCCAGCAGAAGGTTGGCGAGTACTATAATTTAAGGCTTGAGGATTTCAAGGCCCGCAAGAGAACTAAGGCTGTCGCATTTCCGCGGCAAATTGCCATGTACTTGTCCCGCGAGCTGACGGATTACTCCCTGCCCAAGATCGGAGAGGCTTTTGGCGGACGTGATCATACTACCGTCATCCATGCCCATGAGAAGATCACGCAGTCGATCAAGGCCGATCAGGAGCTCTTTAAAGTTATCAACAACATTACAGAGAAAATCAAAAACCCTACCTGAACAAGTCCAAAGCCTATGCACACTCTGTACACATGTGGATAGGCTTAATTTTATGGGGTTTATCGAGCTTATCCACATATTCAGCGCCCCTACTACTAATACTATTAATTAATAAAGATATATCCATAGAGAAGACGATGCTTTCCGGCAATGCTTAATCATCCGTGCTTCTTCAAATTGCTCAAGGAGTGAAACTATGAAAATCAGTATCCTCAAATCATTTTTGAACGAATCCATTCAACATGTATCCAAAGCCATTTCCAGCCGTACGACGATTCCGATTCTGAGCGGGATTAAGCTGGATGTGAACCGCCAGGGGGTTACCTTAACCGCGAGCGATACGGATATATCGATTCAATCCTTTATCCCGGCAGAGGATGAGAAGCAGACCATTGTGCAGGTGGACCAGCCCGGCAGTGTCGTGCTGCCTGCTAAATTTTTCGTGGAGATTATTAAGAAGCTGCCTTCTTCCGAGGTGCAGATGGAGGTTAAAGAGAACTTCCAGACCTTTATCTCTGCAGGTGCTACCGAAATTCAGATGGTTGGCCTGGACCCTGAAGAATTCCCGGTACTGCCAAGCATTGATGACAGCCAAAGTGTCTCTGTCCCTGGCGATCTGCTCAAAAATATGATCAAGCAGACCGTCTTCTCCATTTCCACACACGAGACGACACCGATTCTAACCGGCGTGCTCTGGAATTTGTCAGAGGGAGAGCTGAAGTTTACGGCAACGGACCGTCACCGCCTGGCTACCCGCTCTGCCAAGCTGGATGGCGTTGAGGAGATGAAATTCAACAATATCGTCATTGCAGGCAAAACGCTGAATGAGCTGAGCAAAATCGTGCCAGACCAGAACACCCTCGTTGATATTGTCGTTGCTGACAATCAAGTGCTGTTCAAAATCGACCGCGTGCTCTTTTACTCGCGTATTTTGGACGGGATTTACCCGGACACTACTAGAATTATTCCGACTACGCACAAAACAGAACTCATTCTTGACACCAAAAAGCTGAGCGAATCCATCGACCGTGCTTATTTGCTGTCCAAAGAGGAGAAAACAAATATTGTGCGCATGCAGACGATGGAGCATGGAGGCATTGAAATTTCATCGAGCTCCTCCGAGCTGGGGAAGGTTCGTGAAGAGCTCGAGCTGGCAGAATTCAAGGGCGAGCCTTTGAAAATCTCATTCAACTCCAAATATATGCTGGACGTGCTGAAGGTCGTTGAGAGCGAGCAGCTGATGATTGCCTTTACCGGTGTGATGAGCCCGATTATTCTGAAGCCTCTGGATGACAGCCGCAGCATGTATATCATCCTGCCGTACCGCACAACCAACTAAAAAGTTATCCCCAGATCAGCGGGACCGAAAGGATCAGATATGAAATTAATAACTATCCACAGTGAATATATTAAGCTGGATACATTTTTGAAGCTGGCGGATTGTGTATCCACAGGCGGCATGGCCAAGGCTCTTTTGCAGGAGGGCATGGTGAAGGTAAACGGAGAGAGCGAGGAGCGCCGAGGGCGGAAGCTGTATCCGGGAGATCAGGTCGAGGTGGAGGATTGCGGAAGCTTCCAGGTCGCTGCACAATAAGAGGGAAGCTGCTAAACACCTAAATGCGGCGACAACAATAGGGAGTGAATCCGCTTGTTTGTGAAAAACATCCGTTTACAGCACTATCGCAACTATGAGCACCTGCATCTGGATTCCTTCGGAGACGTTAATTTAATCATCGGTCAAAATGCACAGGGCAAAACCAATCTGGTGGAAGCCCTGTTCGTTCTTGCCCTGAGCAAAAGCCATCGCACCTCCAAGGATAAGGAGCTGATCGCTTTTGATCAGAGCCATGCCCATATGGCCGCCGAGGTGGAGAAGAAATACGGCAGCCTGAAGCTGGAGCTGTCGCTTTCCACACAGGGGAAGAAGGCACGCATTAACGGGCTGGAGCAGCGGAAGCTGAGCGATTTTATCGGAACGCTGAATGTGGTTATGTTTGCTCCGGAGGATCTCGAAATTGTAAAAGGTACACCCGGCATCCGCCGCCGGTTTCTCGATATGGAGATCGGACAGGTAACACCAAGCTATCTGTTTCATCTGCAGCAATATCAGAAGGTGCTGCTGCAGCGCAACAATCTGCTGAAGAGCTTATGGGGGAAGGATGCCTCCCAGCAGGGGATGCTGGATATTTGGAATGCCCAGCTTGTTGAGCACGGTGTTAAAATTGTAAAGAAGAGGAAACAATTTATAAAAAAGCTGCAAAAGTGGGCGGAAAGCATCCATCAGGGGATTACGAACGGCCTGGAGGAGCTGCAGCTGCTATACCTGCCTTCGTTCTCCAATACGGAGGAAGAAGATGAAGCTGTCTTATTTGAGGCGTTTATGATAAAATTATCACAAGTGAAAGATCAGGAAATCAGACGCGGCATGACGCTGGCAGGTCCTCATCGAGACGACCTGGCCTTTTATATAAACGGCAAGGAAGTGCAGACGTATGGATCCCAGGGTCAGCAGCGGACAACCGCGCTGTCCCTTAAACTCGCGGAAATCGAGCTTATTCAGGAGGAGATCGGAGAGTATCCGGTGCTGCTGCTGGATGATGTGCTGTCGGAGCTGGATCCGTACCGTCAGACACAGCTGATTGAAACCTTTCAAAGCAAGGTACAGACGTTCATTACGGCGACAGGCGTAGAGAGCCTCAATGCTGATAAATTAAAGGATGCCCGCATTTATACGGTTCACAGCGGTCAAGTGGACCTCTAAGGAGTGGATTTCAATCTATATTCATTTGGGTGGCGAGAAGATTATCCGGTCCTCGGAGCTGGTTGGCATCTTTGATGTTTCGATTGAGAAGTCCTCAAAGGTCTCCAAGCAGTTCATTACGCATGCCAGGCAGAACAAGGTGGTTGAGTTTATCGGCGAAGAGGATCCTAAATCCATTGTCGTGACCAAGGGCATCGTTTACTATTCTCCTATTTCCTCGGCTACGCTCAAGAAACGAGCAAACTTATTTACTGCGAACGCTTAACGATCGCTACTGGCTTAACAATCTGTAAAAGTAGGTGAAGGCATGTCTATGAATCAACCGGCTTATGATGAGAATCAGATTCAGGTGCTGGAAGGCTTGGAGGCCGTCCGCAAACGTCCGGGGATGTATATCGGATCCACCAGCGAGAAGGGGCTGCACCACCTGGTCTGGGAAGTGGTGGATAACAGCATTGATGAAGCGATGGCCGGCATCTGTGATGAGATCGAGGTTATCGTCCATAAGGATAACAGTATTACGGTCATTGATAACGGTCGCGGTATTCCGGTCGGTGAGAATGCCAAGCTGAAGAAATCCACGCTGGAGGTCGTCATGACAGTGCTCCATGCCGGGGGTAAATTCGGCGGCGGCGGCTACAAGGTGTCCGGCGGTCTGCATGGCGTCGGCGTCTCGGTCGTGAACGCCTTGTCGAGCAAGGTGGTCGTTCAGGTTAAACGCGATGGCCACGTGTATCAGCAGGAATACCATCGGGGTGTTCCGCAATATGATATTCAGGTGATTGGGGATAGTGATGAGCATGGCACTACCGTGACCTTCCTGCCGGATCCCGAGATTTTTACGGAAACGACAGAATACAATTACCAGACACTGCTGACTCGCATCCGCGAGCTGGCCTTCCTGAACAAGGGCATTGCCCTTTCCTTGATGGATGAACGCACGGGAGCCAGCAACCGGTTCAAATATGACGGCGGCATCATTGAGTACGTGAAATTTCTGAATGAGAACAAGCAGGCGCTGCATGAGGATCCGATTTATGTAGAGGGCTCCCGCGACAATATTCAGGTTGAGGTGTCCCTGCAGTACAATGACAGCTATACCGAGAATATTTATTCCTTCGCCAACAACATCAACACGCATGAGGGCGGAACCCATGAATCCGGCTTCAAGAGCGCCCTCACCCGGATTATTAATGATTATGCCCGTAAAGCCGGCTTGATCAAGGACAACAGCGGCAATCTGACCGGGGACGATGTGCGTGAAGGCTTAACCGCGATTATCTCGGTCAAGATTCCGGAGCCGCAGTTTGAAGGCCAGACGAAGACGAAGCTCGGCAACAGTGAGGCACGTGGCATCGTGGAATCCCTCTTCTCAGAGAAGCTGCAGGAATTCCTGCAGGAGAACCCGTCGGTATCCCGGCGGATTCTGGATAAAGCGCTGCAGGCATCTCGTGCCCGTGAAGCAGCCCGTAAAGCGCGGGAGATGACGCGCCGCAAGAGTGCCCTGGAGGTCAGTGCACTGCCGGGCAAGCTGGCCGACTGCTCCTCCAAGGATGCTTCGATCAGTGAGCTGTACATCGTCGAAGGCGACTCCGCCGGCGGATCTGCCAAGCAGGGCAGAGACCGCCATTTCCAGGCTATTTTGCCGCTGCGGGGCAAGATTCTAAACGTCGAAAAGGCGAGGCTGGACCGTATCTTGTCCAATACCGAGATCCGGGCGATTATTACGGCACTCGGTACCGGCATTGGCGATGATTTCGACCTGGATAAAGCTCGTTACCACAAGATCATTATCATGACGGATGCTGACGTAGACGGAGCTCATATCCGTACCCTGCTGCTGACATTCTTCTACCGGTACATGCGTAAGATTGTCGAAGCGGGCTTCGTGTATATCGCACAGCCGCCGCTGTTTAAGGTGGAGCGTAACAAGGTGGTCCGTTATGCGGGCACGGAGCGGGAGCGGGATGAAATCATCGCCGGCTTCGGAGAGAACGCCAAGTTTAACGTTCAGCGCTATAAAGGCCTTGGTGAGATGAATGCAGCGCAGCTGTGGGAGACGACGATGGACCCTGAGAGCCGCACAATGCTTCAGGTTACGATTGAGGATGCTATTATTGCCGACAGCATTTTTGATACCCTCATGGGGGATAATGTTGAGCCGCGGCGGGACTTCATTCAGGAGCATGCCAAGTCTGTGCGTAACCTGGATATCTAAATAATATATGGAAAGCGTGCCCTTCCCGAGATGGAAAGCGGCACGCTTTTTTGCAGCCTCAGAGCTTGCGGCGCCCATAAGCAAGCGCGTATTTTTTGACCTTGCGGTAGACAGCAGGATTTTTAAAAAACTTCTTGAAAGGGAATAGCGCCGGCTTGGTGTTGACCTCCAGGATCCAGATATCAAAGCGTTCATCAATTGCGATATCTAAGCCAATTTCCTTCAGGTTTCGGTATTTCTTCTGTAGCTGCTTTGCGGTCCGCACACCAAGGTCCTTTAGCTTCCGGCGAAGCTGCTCGGTTTCCTCCATGTTCATATGCTCTTTCATCAGACTTCTGAAATGGGCGGTCGTGCCCCCACTGTGATGATTGGTGATGATTTTTTGATGGGCGGCGACCCGGCCGATGATTCCAGTGCTTTCCCAGCCGCCGTCAGGAGTTTTTTGCGTAAGCACTCTTAGATCGAAAGGACTTCCGCCCTGCTTCAGCAGCCGAATTCCCTTTTGAATAATATATTCTTTGCCGGCGCAAAGCTGGGTGATCGCCCTGTGCAGCGAGTCGAGCTCTTTATAGGCTTCCGTGCTGGTTTCATAGCGAAGGATGTACTGGGCGGAAATGCCGCCGGAATGCTCTGACAGCGGAACTGTAACTTTTTCAGCACACATAACCCCGTTGCCGTACGTGCCCTGATCCGGTTTGATGTATACGAGAGTGTACGCATCAAGCATCTGCTGCAGTTCCGACAAGGAGTAAATTCGAGTATCCGGTACATAGGAGGCCAGGTCTTTGTTAAGAAGCAGGATCTTTGTTTTAGCCCATTTGCTGGAAACGCGTTGTACAGTCAACCTTGCTCATTCCTTTCCGGTTTCATTGGGGTCCGGTCTCTTGAAAAGTCAGGACAAGGACTGCAAACAATGGTATAATATAAAGATGCGAAGATTTGCATTTCTTTTCGAAGAATTATTCAAATCCCTTGCTTTGCAGTGTATGTGAAGATGGATGCAGAAGGCAGGGCGTATCCCTAGCCTGAAGCCAAAAAGTACAGTTTTCATAGGCCGGAGTGCGTTGACGTTTAATTGTACTCTTTTTGTGAAAGTAATATAATTATGGGTATATGCAGACGTTTTCATGGTTACTTTTCTGCTTTTTTCACATAGATGAGGGCATGGTTGATAGGAAAATGAAGGAGGCCCAGCATGGCGGAAGAAAATTTCTCCCAAATTAAAGATCGTGACATCGGTACGGAAATGCGTGAATCCTTTATGGATTACGCGATGAGTATCATTGTCAGCCGGGCTCTGCCAGACGTGCGTGACGGACTGAAGCCGGTACACCGCCGTATTTTGTACGCGATGTCCGAGCTTGGCATGGCACCCGATAAACCCTATAAGAAGTCCGCAAGAATTGTCGGTGAGGTCATTGGTAAGTATCATCCGCACGGTGATTCTGCGGTCTATGAATCCATGGTACGGATGGCTCAGGATTTCTCCATGCGCTATATGCTGGTCGACGGCCACGGTAACTTTGGCTCCATTGACGGAGATATGGCGGCTGCAATGCGTTATACCGAAGCCCGTCTATCCAAGCTGGCAATGGAAATGCTGCGGGATATTAATAAAGAAACGATTGATTTTGCACCGAACTATGACGGAGAAGAGCATGAACCGGTTGTGCTGCCGGCGCGCTATCCGAATCTGCTGGTCAACGGCGTATCGGGGATCGCGGTCGGAATGGCTACCAATATTCCACCGCATAATCTGGGTGAAGTCATCGACGGCGTTCAGGCACTGATCAAGAACCCGGACCTTACGCCGCTGGAGCTGATGGATTACATTCAGGGCCCGGATTTCCCAACCTCCGGTTATATCGTAGGGCGCGCCGGCATTCGCCAGGCTTACCAGACCGGCCGGGGCTCAGTGACGATGCGCGCGAAGGCTACCATTGAGGAGAACAATCACAAGGCCCGGATCGTGGTGCATGAGATTCCTTATCAGGTGAATAAGGCGCGGCTGGTGGAGAAGATTGCAGAGCTGGTGCGTGAGAAGCGGATTGACGGCATTACAGATCTGCGCGATGAGTCCGACCGTAACGGGATGCGTATTGTAATCGAGCTCAGACGCGATGTGAATCCTAACGTGGTGCTGAATAACTTGTATAAGCATACTGCGATGCAGTCTAATTTCGGTATCAACATGCTCGCGATCGTGAACAATGAGCCGAAGATCCTGAACCTGCGCGATGTGCTGCACCATTACCTGGATCATCAGGTGATCGTTATTCGCCGGCGTACAGAATTCGAATTAAGAAAAGCAGAAGCACGAGCCCATATTCTCGAAGGTCTCCGTATTGCGCTGGATCATCTGGATGAGGTTATTGCTCTAATCCGGGCTTCACAGACCACAGAGGCGGCACGCGAGGGCTTGATGGAGCGCTTTGGGCTTAGCCATGAGCAGTCTCAGGCCATCCTGGATATGCGTCTGCAGCGCCTGACAGGTCTCGAGCGTGAGAAGATCGAGAATGAATATCAGGAGCTGTTGACCAAGATTGCCGAGCTGAAAGAAATTTTGGCTAATGAATCTCTTGTGCTGCAGATCATCAGCGATGAGCTGGAAGAGATCAAGTCACGCTTTAATGATGATCGTCGCACAGAGATTATTGTGGGCGAGGACAGCATTTTGGATGAAGACCTGATTCCACGCGAAGAGGTTATCATTACGATCAGCCATACTGGCTATATCAAGCGTCTGCCTGCCAACACCTATCGGAGTCAGAAGCGCGGCGGCAAGGGCGTGGTCGGTATGGGGACGAAGAGCGAGGATTTCGTGGAGCACCTGTTCGGTACCAATTCGCACCACTATCTCATGTTCTTCACGGATAAGGGCAAGGCGTACCGCCTGAAGGCGTATGAGATTCCAGAGCTGAGCCGGACTGCACGTGGAACCCCGATCATCAACCTGATCCAGATTGAACAGGGAGAGACCATTAACGCTGTTATTCCGGTAGAGAGCTTTGAGAACAATGACTATCTGTTCTTTGCCACCCGTGAAGGTATCGTGAAAAAAACACCGCTCGAGGATTATGTGAACATCCGCAAGGGCGGATTGATCGCCATTAATCTGCGGGAAGAGGATTCTCTGATCGATGTGAAGCTGACCGACGGCCAGCAGGAGATCATTATGGGTACCGCACACGGGATGTCTATACGCTTCGGAGAGAGTGACGTCAGATCCATGGGACGGAGTGCAACCGGAGTCAAGGGCATTACGCTGGGCGACGGGGATTCTGTCATCGGCATGGATGTGGTGGACAAGGAGCTGGATATCCTGATCGTTACGAGCAAGGGCTACGGCAAACGTACACCGGTCTCAGACTATCGTTCCCAGACCCGCGGCGGACGCGGCATCAAGACGATTAATGTAACGGAGAAGAACGGTCCTGTTGTCAGCCTGAAGGTCGTGAAATCGGAAGAGGACCTGATGGTGATTACCGCCAGCGGAACGATTATCCGTACAAGCATGGAGGGCATCTCTACCATGGGCAGATACACCCAAGGCGTCCGCTTGATTAACATTCGCGAGGATGACCATGTGGCGACCGTCTGCCGTGTAGATAAGAGCGAGGAGCCTGCTGAGGATGAGGATGAAGATGCTCCATTTGAAGGAGACGAGCCTTCGACTGAGCAGGATGTGTAGGCAGCAAGAGAGGGGCATGGGTGCTGGAAGCATCCATGCTTTCTTTTTTTTACGTGAGATAAGCCTTGTGCAGATGGATCAGGTAGTAATATACTATGGATAAATAAGTAAAAATTTGTATACCAAGCGCAAGGAATCCGTTGACAGAACAGGTGGAGAGGTTTAATCATGACGATCAAATCCGTTAGTGATTTAAAAGCCGGAGTCAAATTAACCCAGGATGTACATACGCCTTTGGGCGGCCTTTTGATGCAGAAGGGGAAGATTTTGCTGCCCCGGGATCTGGACGTTCTCAAAGCATTTATGGTGCAGCAGGTCGATATCGAAGGTGCCGAGGGGGATGGCAACAAGATTCCGGCCGTAAAAACAGCAGGACAGAAGCCTTCTCTGCTGTTTGCTGACCCCGATGTGAGTCCAGAAGCTCATGAGCAGTCCTTCAAGAAGGATCTGCCGCTGCATGAAGAATACGATAGAATGCTGACGCTGGTGAAGTCCTGCTATCAATCCGCCATTGCTGGCGAGCTGCGCATCTATGAGGTCCGAAAGCAGATGGAGCATCTGATGGAGCACCAAAAAGAGTATGATGTTCTCAAATTTGCTCCACGCATGACCAATCGGAATGATTATCGATACCATAATGCGGTTCTGTGTGCGCTGTCTTCGTACAAGCTCGCCCAATGGCTGGGCCTCCCGTCGAAGGACTGGATTCAGGTCGCCTTTGCAGGACTACTGCATGATATCGGAAACGTAAGGATTGATCCTCTGCTGCTGAACAAGCCGAACCGCCTTACCGGGGAAGAGAATGAGGAGATGCGCCGGCATACCACGTACGGCTATCAGATCCTCAAGAATGTAGCCGCTATTAATGAGGGCGTACGTCTTGCCGCGCTTCAGCACCATGAGAAAGTGGACGGTTCTGGCTATCCTCTGAAGCTGGACGGAAGCAAGATCCATATCTATTCCAAGATTGTGGCCGTGACTGACATTTTCCACGCGATGACGCTGGACAAGTTCTATGGCAGCGCGCAGTCCCCATACCTGGTCCTGGAGCAGATTCAGCTGGAGGCATTCGGCAAGCTGGATCCCGTCATTGTGCAGACCTTTATTCAAAAGGTAACTGCACTGCATCATGGAACCAAGGTTAAGCTCAGCTCGCAAAAGGTAGGAGAGATTGTATTTACAGACAGCCAGCACCCCACACGTCCAATGGTATCTATTGAGGGACAGATCATAAATTTGATGCAGCAAAGGCAGCTCCATATTGAGGAAGTTATTTCCTGAGCTAACTAGGTTGACTCTAGCCGTGATGCTGTGATATATTATTTCTTGTCGCTTCGAGCGATGATGTTAATCACAGCATCCATCAAATTTAAAAAGCCTCAAAAAAGTGCTTGCTAAGTTGCTTGGAACGTGATATACTATAAAAGTTGCTGAGACGAGAGGTTGTCGAAGCGAAAGAAACAGAATTGATCTTTGAAAACTGAACAACGAGTGAGTTAAACCGATCTTGCCTTACGGTGAGATCAACAATGAGATTTTATAATCTCGTCAGTTTTGAAATGAGCAATTGAACTCAACTTTCATGGAGAGTTTGATCCTGGCTCAGG
>NZ_JAGFIP010000008.1:0-195695 GCF_017582705.1 Paenibacillus sp. F411 | reverse complement strand
TTGTGCATCCTGCGCGGTCACCAGATTATTCTCTTTAATGAAGGCGCGCAACTGTTGTTTATCCCAAAGTCCCATGTGTTCTCCCAACCTTTCTACTATGTTTCATTTTAATAGTTTTGGGAGTTTACACAATCTATTTTACAGACTCTGCCGCGTTTAATCTGTGGTTGTGAACATAGCCTGTAGTTCAGCCCGAGCCTGGTCAAAGCCGGTATGGCATCGGGTTGCGAAACGTTGGTTGTAGCCCTCAAACTGTGCAACCAAAAACTTCTCCAACGCTTCCTCGTGTGGGAATTGCTCTTTGCGCTTGGTGTATTTCTTATTCTGTTTGTTAAACGACTCGATGAGATTCGTAGAGTAAATACTTCTCCAGATGGACTCTGGAAAGCTGTAGAACGTGAAGATATAGGGGTTTTCCTGCAGAGATTTCACAACCTTGGGATAGCTGGATTTCCACTTGGTACAAAGCTCATCTAGAGCGGTCTTTCCTTGTTCTTCGTTCTCTGCACGGTACACGGTTTTAAAATCATTGCAGATCTCAAGCCGGTCCGTTACACGTACTTTGTGGGCTATGCTGCGTGAAACATGGACGCAGCAAGACTGGTACTTCGCCCGAGGATAAACTTGTTCAATGGCAGACACAATGCCCTTTAAACCATCGGAAATAAAGAGAAGAACCTCTTCGGTGCCGCGTGCTTTCACGTCTTGAAGCAATTCATTCCATATGTAAGCAGACTCTGTCGGAGCGATGGTGTACGCTAACACCTCTTTAGAGCCGTCCTCACGAATGCCCACGGCTAGATAGATGGCTTCTTTCGAGACCGTTTCCCGTTTCACAGCCACATAAGTGGCATCGATATACACGCAAACATAACGTTTAGCCAGCTGGCGTGTCGTTAAGGCATCGACATGTTCAACCATGGTTTTGGTCATATTTGATACGGTTTGCGGCGTATAGTGATGCCCATACATTTTCTCAATGAGGTCAGCAATCTCCGTCATCGTCACACCTTTCTGGAACATGTGAATGACGAAGGCCTCCAGCGTGTCATTGGAGCGCTTGTACGGAGCAACGGTTTGCTGTTTAAACTCTCCATTTCGATCTCGGGGAATGTTGAGTTTCAGATCTCCATATTCGGTGTGCAACGTGCGTGTGTAGCTTCCGTTCCGAGAGTTCCCTGAGTTTACACCTGCACGATCATATTTCTCATCATCTAAAAATGCGGTGAGCTCAGTTTCTAACAACCGATTCATAGCCATCTCCAGATGATTGCGAAAAATTTCGCTCACATCCTGCTTTGTGACTAGAGCCTGAACTAAATCTGATGTAAAATGATTCATAGGGAAGACCTCTCTTCGAATTGTTGTGTGGTAACTCAATTCTACAAGAAAAGGTCTTCCTTTTTCTATTTATCTATTTACACATAATATTTTACGCTCTCGAATCTTTTTGAAGATGGCGATTTATATCCTACAACTATGGATGAAGACGAGTTACTTTGTAAAATGCGTAACGAAATAATCAACTCATAATGGAGACTGATGTTTTGTACTATAACCTTGATTGGCTCCGTGCCTTTCAAGGTGTTTTTTTGTAATATTGAAATGACTGTAAGTACCACTTCTAATTCTCCAGTATATCACTAAATATTTCTTCGGTTTGATTGTCCTGCTTAAATTCGCGAGCAGCTTCTTTAGACTCAGAGATTAAACTTTTTACAGCTCCCCGAAGGGCAGCTTGCCGCTCACGAAATTTGGTTAGAAGCTCGTCACCCTCGACACTGAAAATTGAGACTTCCGGCATGAAATTTTTTGGGACTCATGAGGACTTCGGCATCTTTTCCGGTTAATAGTAGATATGGTAAAAAGATAGTTATCTAATATACGGAGAGGTTATACGATGTCGAGAATACTGGTTCCCCCTGAAGTACTGATGCAGGCAGCGGAGCATTTCAAACACGGTGCTAATCAACTAGAGGGAATGAATAATGCGCTGCGCCAAAGCATCCACAAGATGTCGATGGAGTGGGAAGGAATGACCCGGGAGCGTTTTTTCGGTGATTTCCAGAAGGCCTCCCGAGAGATGAAGCAGACGCTGGAGCATATGCATGAGGTTCAGTTAGAATTAACACGTGCAGCTATCAAGTTTCAGATCCTTGACGGCAGTCTGGATCCGAACTGCGTGAACCCGGAGTTCCTGCCAGCAGGGATAACGAATAACTTTATCATGTGCGGACCGGACCAAATCATGCCTGCCCCTAAATCCATTGGAGATGAAATAGATGGGTTTTTAAAGGGAGCAGGCTCGGGAGCTAAGAGGATATCCAACTCTATTAAAGAGACCGCCGTAAACCTCTATGAAGATCCTATTAATACGGCTGGCAGTATGTTTTATAATGCGACAATTGGAACAGCTGAGTACATCATTAACACTGCGGTGTGGGGCGCAAAAATGACTTTTGACGTTGGTAACACACGCGGAGACTTCGACAAGCAGATGGCCGGCATCCAATCTGAAATTGATGAGAAAGGCTGGTCCGCTTTCCTGGGGCAGCAAACCGCGATGGGGCTTAGCGCCTTTATGATGCACCGGGTGGGGATTAAGCCAAAGCTGAATATGCCTGAGGGCGGAAGCAGCGGCGGGAGCAACGGAAGCAGCAGTAGTGGTAGTGGTGGTAGTGACAGTAATCGAGACGGCACTGGAGACAGTTCGGACAATGGCGGTAAAGATGGTAAGCCGGATGATGAGAACCCGGAGGACAAGACGGGGAATGAGGGTACGGGTAAAGCCATGGGCAACATGATTAACGACATAAGAACAAAGACACCAGATCAATTGCTCAAAGAAGGCTGGAAGGATGTAACAGATCCAAGGAAAGCCCAGAATACCATGTCTCGGGAATATTATAATCCTGAAACAGGTGTAAAAATCAGTTATGATCCAGGAAAGAAAGGTGCTACAGGATTTGAAGCGGTAGACCATTACCATGTCCACAATCCGAATTATACCGATAAAAAAGTTGATTATTATTTTGATATTGACGGGAATCCTGTGGGTAAAGGTTCGAAAGCTTCTCATATTGTAATAAAGGACGGTGAGTAAGTATGAAAATAACTACTTTTATTGAAGAATTCGATCTGCATGACAGCCTATTAGAAAATATTAGTATTAACGGCGAGAAACTGGTTCTCGATATCGATCTCTGTAATTGGAGACAAAAAAATTACAGTCCCGAGGAAGATGAAATGAAAGTAATTAAGGTTACTTTTGAAAATGTACAAAATTATCATTTAGATTCAACAAATGATACGGTAGATTCCGATTCAATCTTGGAGATCAGTTGTACGGATGTGGATTCTTCTTCAACGTCGAAAGACATAAAAATCGTCTTTGAAGGTGAAGGAGATATAAAAATAATGACATTTAGAAGTGATAATGTAACCGTAGAGTAATTAATATAACCTTGATCGAGTGCTCGTCACTCAGTCAAGGTTTTTCTTTTGCCCTATATTACCCTCATCCTTAAACAATAGAACGCGCTAAAATCGAAACTCGTGCGCTAAAAAGGCATACTGAATCAGCAGATGAGAAATAGATCGTATTTGAATACCGGTAGCTCATGCAAGATTTTTAGTCACAAATACACAAACCTCATGCGCATAGGGCTTATTTCAAATACAGTACCTCATGCAAGTAATTCGGAAACGAAATTCACCCCCATGCTCATAATTTGGACCCCCCTTGTCAGCAAAAGGCCGATCTCATACAATCTCACAGAAGCAGGTGACATGCTGAATAGCAAGGGTTACAGCAACTTGAAATGCTGTAACCGAGGGGGAGGAAACGATGCAAAATGTCGTTGGTTATGTCCGGGTTTCAACTCAGGGGCAAGTCAAAGACGGTTACAGTCTGCAATATCAGGTTGATGAAATAACCCGATATTGCCGGGAAAACCACTGCAATCTGCTCCGAATTTACGAAGATCGGGGAATTAGTGGGGCAAAAGTCGATGAAGTAGGCTTGACCGTTGAACGTGAAGGGTTGCAAAACATGCTTGCCGACATCAGCCAGTTGAATATTCAAGGAGTTATCGTATTGAATACTTCGCGTTTGTGGCGTTCGGACATGGCAAAGGTATTGATTCAGCGGGAATTGAAGCGGAACCAAGCCGATGTGAAGGCGATAGAGCAGCCGAATTATAGCATCTATGCGTATGACCCGAACGACTTCTTGGTCAATGGAATGCTCGAATTGCTTGATCAGTACCAACGTCTTGAGATCGCGTTGAAGCTTGGCAGAGGAAGAAGGAAAAAGGCAGAGCAGGGCGGTTACGCAGGCGGAGGAATCCCCTTTGGCTACAGAGTGATCAAGGGCAAGAAGCTGCTCATTGTCGATGATCGAAAAGCCGAGATTGTCAGAAGGTTGTTTGAACTGAAGCAGCAGAACTCGCATTGGACATTAGCTCAATATGCGAAGCAACTGAACAAGGAAGGTTATACGACTGACCAAGGCAAATACTTCACCAAAGTGCAGATCAAGCGGATTTTTGATCATGAACTTACATATCGAGGGATATATTCATACGGCAGTATTGAAGCCACTGGTCAGCATCAAGCCATCATCTAAAAAGTTTTTCGGTCTGCTTAAAAAATAAGCGGACAATT
Organism: Paenibacillus sp. F411; assembly: GCF_017582705.1. Taxonomy (NCBI): domain Bacteria; kingdom Bacillati; phylum Bacillota; class Bacilli; order Caryophanales; family Paenibacillaceae; genus Paenibacillus; species Paenibacillus sp. F411. The sequence continues at coordinate 191,030 of NZ_JAGFIP010000008.1, read as the reverse complement.
CTATATGTCAACTGAAACGAAAGAATGGACTGGCTGGCGTCCCAATGCGGGTCTTCGGACTAACGCTCGAGCTGAGGTTGCCGACATTCTTTCCATCTCATTGACATGGAGGGATTCGATGCGTCATTACAAGGAAAAGCATATTTATGTCGGCGTGGATTTGCACAAGCATACCCATACTGCTGTCATTATCAACTGCTGGAATGAAAAGCTCGGAGAAATTCAATTCAACAATATTCCGAATGCGTTCCCGGACTTTCTTCAGCAGGTAAAAGGTTATGCCAAAAGAGGCGTAAACCCGATCTTTGGTCTTGAAGATGTTGGTGGATACGGGCGTTCTCTTGCCGTTTATCTGCTTGAACAGAATCAGAAAGTCAAGGAAGTCAATACGGCATTATCGTTCGCCGAACGCAAAAGCTACCCAACCACGCAGAAAAGTGATAGCTGGGATGCGGAATGTTTGGCAAAAATTCTGCTGAACAAGCTGGACATCCTGCCAGATGCCAATGTTCAAGATGTATATTGGACAATGGGTCAGCTTGTATCACGAAGAACAGGCTTAATAAAGTCGCAAATCTCGCTCAAGAATCAACTTCATGCGCAACTCAGTCACCACTATCCGAGCTACAAGAAGTTTTTCAGCGATATTGACGGCAAGTGTGCGCTTGTCTTTTGGCATACGTTTCCTTCACCACAATTGCTCGAAGATATGACAGCGGAAGAACTGGCTAAAGTGTTACGGAAAGCAAGCCATAACACCTGCTCCACGAAGAAAGCGGAGGAAATCTTAACTCTGGTGAAACGCGATGGCGATACCACCCGAGATTACCAACATTACCGAGATTTCTTGATTCAAAGCTTTGTTCGGGAATTACGATTTAAGCAGGAAGAAATGAAGAATATTCATGATGAGCTAAGGACTCTGCTCGCTCAATTTGATTACAAGCTGGAAACGATGCCAGGCATCGACCTTGTTACAGCGGCGTACTTGATCGCTGAGATCGGAGACATTAACCGTTTCCCAAATCCAAATAAATTAGCGAGATTCGCAGGAGTCGCCCCGGTATTATTCAGTTCGGCGGGGAAAGGCAAGACGATGAAGAGCAAGCAGGGCAATCGTATCCTCCACGGTCTATTCTATAACCTTGCCGTTCAACAAGTTCAAGTAGCCAAAGGCAGCCGCAAGCCGAGAAATCCTTTCTTTCATGAATATTACCAGCGGAAGATTGCCGAAGGAAAGACGAAAGGGCAAGCATTGGTATGCGTGATGCGAAGACTTGTAAACATCATCTATGGCATGATGAGGAACAAGACAAAGTTTGTTTTACCGGATGTAGAGGCGATAGAAAAGCATGTCGGATAAATCGTATAATGGTGGTAACTGGAAGGAATGTCGGTGCCGCTTTTTCATAAAAGGAATCAGCTTTACAACATAGGGGACGGGAGAAGCTGGTAAACCTGTTGTAGATAAAGAGAGATGGCTCGGGAATCTACAAAACACAGACAACTTTAAACAAGGAACTAAAGAAAATGGATTAAACCATATTTTTAATGGGGAAATACTCAAAAATGGGAATGCCAATGGTTTTCATTATGAAGGGATGCCAAATAGTAATGGTAAAATTGTCGGGAATGTTGACCCACCTAACGAGTTTGGTGTTTATCAAGCCAATGTTGAAATTAATGGAGTACTAAAAGGACCTAAATCTGCATTTTTTCCAAAGGAATGGACACCACAACAGGTAATAGATGCAATAAATGAAGCTTCAATTAATAAAGTAAATATAAAAAACAATAAATATACTGGGAAAACAAGAACGGGAATGGAAATAGAGTTTATTTTAAGAAATGACAAGATAATCTCAGCATACCCAATATACTGAATTGGAGGGTATTTCAATGATGACAAAGTATACTTATAAATTGAAATATATGGATGAATTTAATATTGTAGTATTGGATTTTGATGAGGAAAAATCACTAGAATTCGCCAGTATGATAAGTGATCCCTTAGGATCTGATATACCTTGGAGATTCAAAGATTTAAAAAAGGATATTGAGAATTATCTTGATTTATTGAGGGGGAATATACCCGAATATAGACATGGAGGAAATGCATCCAGCGTTATATCTTATAAAGACTATACAATAATTGAAGATCCATTTTATGATGAGGAAGAAGATGAAATTGAACCGATCTGTAAATTAGAGACAGTTGAATTTGTGAAGATTATATTGATATGGGCTCACGAAACTTATAAATATAAAAGCGAGAGGGGAGTAATTGCTTTTGAAGAGGCAAATATGGTTAGAAAGTGGATTGAACAAAAAATGATAGAAGTTAAGAGAATAGAAAATGAATTTGTAAAATAGCTTGTGTAAAGCCATTTAAAGAGTCTGTCAATAAGTTTGTGTAGTGCGGCCGGGCAAGGTCTTTCCCTGAAACCACTGGGTATGCCGTAGAAGCGACAACCACCTTGCGTCGAATGGCTTACAATCCTCACCCCGTCAGGCGAGTTTATATCCTTAAGCCTGGAAGCAAGAAGAAGAGACCGCTGGGCATTCCAGCCAACGAAAATAAGATTGTTCAGTTGGCCGTGAGTAAAATCCGTCGGCCATTTACGAACAGGACTTTCTGAACTTTTCATTTGGATTTCGACCAGGGCTTGGCTGTCACGACGCACTGCGAATGCTAAATACGCCGATCACGAAGAAGAAAACGAACTGGGTTGTGGACGCGAATACGGATATATCTGTTTTCTTTGACCATGTTGATCATAGCTGGATGATGAAATGCCTGGAGGTTCGAATCAAGGACCGCAAACTGTTGCAACTGATACAGCATATGGCGTGTGTAAACCAACTGTCCATCAACACGTAAGAAGCTTGCATGCCTGTCGAAAGCGCTCGATCGATCATCGCGGGGACTACTTCAGGTGCGGGCAGGAGTGCCTCCATCCGTCTTTTGTAGCCGGACGTCCGCTGATCGATACCGTCTATAATTCCATTCACTTGCGACTTGAGCGAAGCGAGCAAGGAGAAGTCGACGGGGATAAACGTGTGCCCATCTGACCAGCCCAGTGTAAGCATTCGAAAACCTTTGTAGTAACAGCCGCTCGCATGGTCCTTACATCTGGAAAGCAATGCAACCGCCTTGCTGCGATTACGTTCAAACATAGAATCATCGACTATAATGACGGATACCCGATCGGCGCTATGATTTAAGAAACGATACACGGTGTCTTTCCAGGGAACGTTGCTCCCATACCGCTTTCCAGCAAACGAAACCAGTTTTTGTGATGAAACAAGAGAACAAAAACGAGCTGAAATAAATTCTTCTTAAAGCCCGCTGTTTTCAAGTGCTGCACCACTTTTAGTTCTTTAAATGCCGATTTAATTTCATTTTCATTTAGGAAGTTGATTCTGATGGACGTTTTGCTCTATCATTTAGAGGACACCTCTTCTGTATGGTAGTGATTGTTCGACACTCTCACTTTACCAAATGAAGTGGTGTTTTTCTATTTCGTAACTATATACGCGATTTCTCCAGTTACATCATGCATTTGAGTCGATTAGAGTTAAATGAAATCGCCGATAATGATATTTATTTGAAGCACACTATCAAACAATTATCAAATAAAGCAGGGATTCTCATTAAATGCAACCGACATCGGATGTTGGGCTTATAGTCAAGCACTGAATTTGAGGTTGAGCCATAATTCATGGAAATATTTAAACAGTAGTTATATAATTAATACAGTATCAACCAATTAATACATAATAGTAGGAATTGGGGAGGGATTATTTTATGAAGAAAAGAAATGCTTTTGTTGCGACATTATTTTTAGCACTGGCAACAACAGGAGTAACTGCTTTTGCTTCATTAAGTACAACTCAGGAGAATGTAAGTCCTGAATCTAGGGTAAAAGAAAGTCTTCCAATTAATAATCCTTTTGTAGAGGATCAATTGATAAGCCCATTGGTTATTGATACAAGTAACCCTATTGGCGATAAAGTATCGGAAGGCGCAACTGTACAAAAATACTTTACTGTAAATACTGGATTTGGCCATATTAAACTTTTCATGAAAAACTATAGCAGTAAACCAGTGACCGTTAGCTTAACACATAATTATACTAAGAGAATATATTTCTCTAGAGTGATGGAAGGAAATAGTTTCTTAACATGGAAAGATTTTGAGGAAGGTTACGAGCAAGGGATGATTGGTGGAGACTATACGCTTCAATGGAGCGGTGGCGGTTATAATGTTAATGGTGAATTCTATGGGAAAACTGGTTCAGCCATTTCGGATGTTAGAGATTGATTCAATTTTTGTTGCTCAAAAAGCTCCCGATTACCGGGGACTTTTTTGCCTAATCATCAAATGATTTGTGAATAGAGTGAACCATAAAGACTATGTATAACCAAGTCTGTTTATCAACCAGAATATGTTAATTAAATTAATTTGTACTCGAAAGCAATCAGACGATGTATGCGGTATCGTCTATTCAGCCGGTAGTCTATCCAGAAGCAGCAAATGAGCTAATCGAACAAAAGAAAGAATAGCATGACGAGGTAACTCTTCATTAACCTAATAAAGTCGGGGTTTTTCAAAGATTCGCATACAGGGCCATCATGCCTTGCGCCAATCGTTTCCGTGACGCCAAGTGGCTATCCATTTTGAGCCCGTAGGGCGACATGCAGTTTAACCGCAGCCCGTTCTCCGTGGTAGGGAGCCCAAGGCAAGCGAGTTATTCCGACGGTCATCGCAGTAGAATCGATCAGCAGCAATTCTTTCGGAAAAGTCAGCTTTCGACGGGTTTCAAGATTACATTTGCGGACAAGCAGTTGAAACAGTTCTTTACATACAGCAAACGGCACATCTGCTGCATTACCGGAAAAACAGGAATAGTGAACTTGAGACAAGCCGCTACAAGCGGCATGATCCGCACCGAAACGGTACCCTGACCATTTTTCAAATAAAATGATGGACCGTGAATTTTCGCGCCTTATCTAGGTAGCCCTCCGTTTGGACGATGGATTCGACTTCATCGGGCGTAAGAACAATTTGTAGGATGGGGAGAATCGTGTTGGTATTTTTCATGGAGTCGTCACCTTCCGATTCGTTTGTAGGGGTACGAACATTTTACCGGTTTGACGACTCTGATTAAGTGGTTAATCAACAGGCCTATTTTTCTGCAAAAGCTTCAATTCGGTTGATTAACGAGTTGCCACTGCTATAGACTTCTTTAAACTCCTCAGATTCAACATTACGGAAAAGTCTTACTATTCCGGGTCTAATCATGTTTGACATAACAATTTAAAGGGAGTTGTTGTGAATGAAGAATAAGTTATTTACTTTACTAATCGTGTTTTTTTTAATAATGAATATAGGATGTTCAAGACAAACAGAAATTAATTCCTCATTAGACATTTCTCTGTTAAATTATAACAATATAAAAAAAGGAGATCATTATTATTTGGAGTATGAAATAAACATAACTAATAATGCTGATGCAGCAATATATATTGAATCAGTTAAGCCTCTAATCAATAACATAAATGAGGATTTAACGAATCAAGTAAATAAAGAAGTAAAACCAAAAGACTCTATAAAAATTGAAAGCTCTGTTCTCTTACCATCAGATAAAAAATTTGAAATCACAAAAATCGTCATAAAAAAATCCCAGGAATTTATATTTAAAAAGTAGGCTTTGGTGATTCTACGTAACAAGGACATATTGATCTGATAATCTTCAATGATGTACAGGAAATTTAATATAAAGAAACAGTGTTAAGCTATTTGATTATTTGAATTGGAGGCAGAGTGAGCTAGCAGCTGCAATTAAAGACTTTTTAAGTGCTGAAGATATGGATAATTTTGAATTAAATCTCTATAATTTCTAGTCGCTCTTAACTTTAATTTGTCCACGTCTCCTTTAAGAGCAAGAACATGCATTTTTCGATGACAATTTGGGCAAAGTGCAGCCGTGTTTTCTAAAATGTCAGGTCCATTATTAGATCGCCAAACTATGTGATGGGATTCAAGGAACGGATGTCCATGAGAATCTCTAAAAGGAGCGGGTTGGTCGCACAATTGGCAGATACCATTCGCAACTAATTTGGTAACAACACTTACCGCGTCATTTCTGCTATAGGACTTGGATTTAGAAGTTATAACTCGATCTACTTTATTGTTTAGTGCTTTCATTAGTATGCTTTCAAAAGGCAACAATTTGAGGAGTGATTCCGCCTGGTTATCGGAAGGTTCTTTCTCGAAAATTTCTGGCATTCTCCTTAATACTGCACCGGCTTCAACCAGTGCATTTAATGCGAGTTCTGTAGTGCCGATTGTGTAGTGGCTTTTTGAATCAGGATTGCGCAGAAAATATTTGTCGGCAAAGTGTTGGGGAAGAATCAGTTGAAACCCATTTCCCTCTCCATAAGCAACATAGAATGTTTGTTGACAAGAATATACGACCGCATTCTCCAAATGTTTTTCAAAGTTAGTTTTTGAAACACATCGATAGATCGTTTTGAAGCATACAAACGCCTTCCCATCGATTCGACGTTTCTCCGCAATCTGCTCAGGTGACCAGGTTTGATTCAAATCTACCTGAAGCTCTTCCGCTAATGACGTCGAGAATTTCCCTTGCGGCTTACTTGCCAATCTTCGTTGTTCGGAAGCCTGGCGCGATATTGTGGCGGTATACTTCTGCTCCTGGGGACTCCGCTTGATCTCTCGGGAGATGGTTGAATGGTGTCGGCCGAGTTGACGGGCAATGGCTCGGGCTGACCACCCCAACCGCTGTAATGCCTCTAGTTGCCCTCGTTCAATTATGCTAAGATGGGAGTAGCTCATGTTGGGTCCTCCTGTAAATGGTGTTGTGGTGACTTCCATTTTACAGAAAACCAACATGGGTCTTTTGTTTTTCTAGGTGTCGCACTTCATATTACAATCCGTCTTATAAAAAAAATTAGGGGCGAATTATCTATGTCTAATGAGAGTAAAGATTACCAAGAGCATAACTACAGTGAATTTATATCAATAAACAATGAAGGTAATAAATTCTTTGATAAAAACAAATCTAAAGTAACATGGCATGAAGAAAAAAATAAATTTTCGTCAATGTATGAGGCACAAGAATATGTATCGAGTGAAGTTTATCCTGAAATTCTGCAAAGTTCTAATGGGTATAAAACAACTGACCCTAAACTAGCCTTTTCTCTTCTATTTGAATTAACAAAGATAAAAACACATGGGATTTTAAACAAAGAGATCCATGCAGATATTGAAGTAATAGATGAGCAAATATATTATTTGGTTTGGACTTCCAATGAATAATTCAAGTCCTTTCAAAGTTTAAACAGGTGGAAAACATCGAGACCAGAAGGTGGGTCTGTCAATATGTTTGTATAAACTCCAAATCAAGAGTACTGGATCCTAAACGAATGAAGGCATTTTTAAGCACGGATGTCGCACTGGCAAACGAAGAAATTCTAGGCTATTACAGCAAGCGCTGGGCCATTGAAACCTATTTCCGAACCGCCAAGGTTCAACTGTCGATGGATCGCTACCAAGTTTGTTCCACTGAAGCGATTGATCGTTATCTGACGTTACTCATGTTCGCTTCGATGTGCTGCATCTATGCTGGGCAGACGAGTTTAATCCATGAAATACAACGAAATACAACGCTATCGCTCACAGAAAAGGCAGAGCATAATAGAGTATATTTACTACCAAACTCAAGCCGGGGCTACCTTAGCTCAAAATTAAAACGGAGCTCAGAACTGCATAGGGATCCTGTCGGATCTTTAAACTTAAGTTGTTATTGGCAAGTACAGTATTTTAGTTAAAGAACATGACTTTGTAAGAGTCGGATAATAACTAGCGAAAGTAGGAAATTCAGGATTAAACAGCGAACCTCATCTTCATATTCACGCTACTAAACAGGAGCCTGATAATGACTATTTTAATGAGACATCAGTTCCTATCACCTTTCATGGAAGTTATTTAAAGTGAAATAATTTACTCCTCAATTAAAAACGTATTTTTCGTTGTATGGTGAAAATTACCTAGACAAGGTGGTTGGAGAATTGTTTATTAAGCCCTCTTATTTTTGGAACATAGTGTTACGTATCATAGCTTTTGCTGCGGGTATAGCTAACCCGTATTTCAATACCCCATTTAAAATTATTGTATTTATTCTGGTTTGTATCGCAGGTATTCTGGATTCAAATCCAGGAGGGCGTTGGCCAAAATGGGTTACATCCCCTGTCGCTTTTATTATAGGTTTGTTAATTAGCTATCTTCTATATTCATTGTTTCAGTAATTCGGTTCACTCTTAATGATAGTGCACTGCTTCCATGGTTCTTTATTCACTATCTGCCTCTTGCTTGAACACGATGGTGATCTGTACGGACCACTGAATAACTGATGAGTATACCGATCAATCTTAGCTAGATCGAGTTGTTGTTCATGCGTGAACATTTTGAGTATGATTCTGAGGGTCAGGTAAAGTTCATTCAACTAATAAATCCACAACGACGGGTACGATCTGAGCCGAACCAAGTCCGAAAATGGTTCTAGTAATGTCAACATCTTTACTTGCTCTCTCCTTCGCACTAACTCCGATTTCCGCATTTGAAACCACTCAAAACCCGGTGGATAGAGCTGTAGTTCCAACTGAGTCTCAAGTAATTATTCCAAGCCAGGTTGATGACGGAACTGATGAGACAATGGGTGTAAAGAAATCAGTTTTTGCGTATGCTCTTAAATATGGTGGCGAACTCCTGGAAGAGCTATTGGAATATTTGGGTAAAAAAGAGTATGCTGATTATGTAAAGGAAAACCGTTTATCTATTGCGAACTTCTTAGAGGAAACTGAACTGGTAGTTGATTTTTACGTTTATCGCATTTTAATTAATTTATAAGGTGTGGGAATGGAATGAGTGTAGATGAACAACTTGAGCTTTTGAAGTATCAAATCAAGCTCATTAAAACGATGGTTGCCTCGGATGAACATCCATATTTCATGTTCCTACTTGATCATGATTTTTCTGAAAGACAAACCCGATCTTTGAATGACATATTGTACATATTCAACCGCCGATTAGGTGAACTGTCCACGATCAATGATGAGAAGATGGAACTTTTTCATAATGAAAAAATAGAGGAGATTAAGGAGCGTAATAAATTCTTTTCTGTTTCTGATGATTTCTTATTGAGTGAATCTCCACCAACATATGAAGAATTCGTATTTCTCATGGAATTGATTGCTCCGGCCGATGTTAATCCGTCATATCTTTTAAGATCTCTTCAAATGCAGAACATGTATGTGAAACTTTGTGAATATTTACTGAGTCAAAAATAAACAAAGAGGACTCTGTCGATTAAATCGATAAAACCTTTTTTTGTTAAATAAAAGAATATATGTTCTCACATAATGATAAAAAAAGCAAACAAGGGTTCTGTTATTTGGAGGGATGAACATGCCAGTTAAAGGGGTGTTTAGATTAATAGTATAGTGAAAATATGGATTTCCTTTACTGTGGTGCTCTCGATTTTGGGTATCTCTATGTTCTGGCCAAGGTAAGTTGATAATGAATTCCCTTTATTTTCTGATTGTGATCAACGCAATATTGTATTGCGTTTCATTTTAAACGATGAGATTAATCTCTATTTCCTTGGCATCCTTGATTGGTTTGATTCATTACTGTATTTCATATGGGCTGTTATTTACACGCAGCAAAAGGTAGGACGTGCAGTAATACAGGATTTGCAGATGTTTTTCCATATTTATTCCCAACGAAAGTACAACACAATAACCTATAGATAGAAGATGTATAACCCAATAAAGGGGGGCAGACATCTTCTTTTTTGTTTGACTCTATCGACCACTTGAAAAATGTCAAGTTCTTCAGTGGCGCAATCATTTTCGATGTTATGATGTCATATATGTGTGATATATTTTCTTAGATTAAATTAAAATAGTCATTGAAATTAGAGTGATTTAACTTTATAATCCCCTTTAAGTCATGTTATCTGACACTAAACAAAAAAATAAAGGGGGGGGCAATACGCAAAATTCAACTTATGTGTCATATTACATTACATAAATTTCGCGTAATACCTCGCTATATCTATTAATCCGTGATCAGGAACTTAAATACTCTCAAGAGGATGGTGCGAAGTTGAAAAAAACTCTTTTTAAGAACAAGCTTTATATGACGGCAGCTCTCTCACTCTCACTTTCACTTTCTATTTCCGCAATTTCAATGCCTTTGACTGCACAAGCAGCATCTGCGTCTGTTGTTGACGATAGCTGGGTTGTAAATTACACGAAGGCGCCAACTGGCCTGGACACTGGCAGCGTACGCAGCACAGATTCCCGGGCGCTGATGGGCTTTGGCGGAATTCGCATGCACGTCATTGGCTCCGACAATTTGCTGGATGGCGTGCTGCTTCGCGGATTTGGACTTACCTTTGATGGCGTAGACACATACTCAAGCACCAATGCCGTTACCATTGACGGCGTTGCCGTAAAGCGTGAAATCAAGCTGGATAAAAGTAATAACTCCGGGCGTTTCTTCGACACCTTCACAAACACAACCAATGAAACTATTTATGTGGAGGTCGCCTTTGGCGGTCAACTTGGCTACAATACGTCAACCAACCAAAGCGCAATCTCTACCACATCAAGTGGAGATGCAACGATCGACAACACCGACCACTGGGTGTCCTTCTATACTCCCTCCGACGGTGAAGGATCGGCCAGCTTTAATGGACCTTCAGCCACAACGATTGGCACAGGCGGATTTGTGGGGAGCTTGAATCGCACAGGCAATTTCCTTCGCGATCCCTTCACCAACCCATTAGAACGGACAGGGGATGAAGCCAATCATTATGGACTAATTTATTCTTTGGAGCTTCCGCCTCAGCAAACTCGCTCACTGGCCCATTTCGTTGTAACAGGCCAATCCGAGGTATCCGCCGAGCTTGCTGCCGGTTCACAGGTCAAGCTGGTGCAGACTGTTGCAGAAGAGCTGTCCGAGCATCCTGACTTCAGCGATTTACCGACAGGCGCAGTATGCAGCCTCAGCAACTATGATCTCGACGCTCTGGTCACTGCCAGTGTCATCGACGCAGATTGCGACAACACAGATATAATGCTGCCGGGCGCCGCAACTAATCCCGTCACTACACCCATTGTAAGTACAACCTCACTATACGATGTCACTGGTAAAACCATTACGGAATTGCTGGCTGATATGGAATCTGGCAAAACGAACGCACAGCAAGTTACGAAGGCTTACATCGACCGTATTGCTGCGTATGACGAGGGACCGCTTGGTCTTAACTCGGTCATTATGATTGCGCCGGATGCGATGCAGCAGGCAAGAGAAGCCGACCTCGCTCGCGCCAATGGAGATACGCGTCCATTGCTGGGCATTCCTATTTTGGTTAAAGATATTATCGATACGAAGAACATGCCAACAACCGGCGGCTCAGACCTGTTCCGGGATTATCAGTCGCTTGAGGATGCATGGCAGGTTGCAAAGCTTCGTGAAGCAGGAGCTATTATTTTTGGCAAAGCAAATCTTGCCGAATTCGCCCGCGACGGCCACTTCAGCTTTAGCGCATTTGGACCGGTTTGGAACGCATTTGATCCTTCAAGAAGCTCCATTGGCTCCAGCGGAGGATCGGCAGTCGCTGTGGCATCCAGCTTTGCGGCAGCAGCATTAGGCACGCAAACAGGCGACTCGCTGTGGGGACCCTCGGGAGCTGCCAGCCTGTTCAGTCTGCGTGGAACCGATGGCATGCAAAGCACGGCAGGCACAATGCCGCTTACCATTATTCAGGATTACACGGGGATGATTGCCCGTTCCCTTCCCGATCTCGCCTTGCTGCTGGAAGCAACCGCGATTGGAAACCCGAACGATCCCTATGATGATGTATCCGACGGACATCGTCCAACGGATTGGCAATCCTTCCTGCGTGAGGATGCGCTTGAAGGCAAGGTAATAGGCGTTCCGGCAGGAGCCTTTGATGACCCGTTTGGCACAAGTGGCACAAGCGACGCCATGCGCGCACAATTTGTTCACTTTGTTGAAGCAGGCGCAACCATTAAAGAAATTAGCGCCCCGCCAAAAGCGCCAACTCGCGACTTTACCGGCGACACCCGTTATGAAGGCTGGAGTCAATGGATTGAGGCTCATCCAGACAATCCGTATACAGACCCTACCCAAATCATGAATCCAACCTCAACCTATACAGGCGCAGGCGCAATGACGGAGGAAGCACTTCAGGCATTCGAGAACTACCGGGCCAACTACCGCGAGCTGCTGCACAACTGGATGGATGAAGAAGGCGTTGACGTTCTCCTCTTCCCTACAGAGCTGAGCGATATTCATCTCAACGATTCCATTCAGCCAAGCTTTGGCCGTCTTGATCCGCAGTCCTCTGCTTCCGGCGTACCTACTGTTATTTTCCCTGCCGGGGTCAACGATCATGATCAGCCGATAGGCTTTCAATTGCAGGGCAAAGCCTATTCAGATGGAGATTTGATGGGATATGCCTACGCATACACAGCTCAATCCAATGGACATGTACAGTCCAGCCTGACGCCTTCGCTGACACCATTGCCAGAGCTGGCGGCATTTACAGATATTTCAAATCACTGGGCTGTGCAATATATTAGCGATCTTGTTGCTGACGGGGTTGTGAAGGGAACCTCTGTAACCGAGTTCTCGCCAAGCCAGGCTATGACAAGAGGGATGTTCGTCACCCTGCTTGGCCGAATGAATCAAGTTAGTGATGAAGACGGAAGTACGTCATTTACCGATGTAAACAGCAGCGCCTATTATGCGCCTTATGTCAAATGGGCCGAGCAAGCTGGCATCGTAGCCGGATTTGCGGATGGGACGTTTGCACCTGGTAAAATGATTAGCCGTCAAAACGCAGCCGTTATGATTGATCGATATTTGTCTTATAAAGGAATTACAGTATCAGGTTCTCAAGAAGCCGTCGGCTTTGCCGATCATAGCGATATTGCAGCCTATGCGGCTGACGCGGTTCAAACCGTGCAGAAGCTAGGCATCATGAGCGGCATGCCCAATAATCGCTTTGCGCCAACGGGCAACATTCTCCGCAGCGAAACGGCCAAAATTATATCTATCGTGCTAGATCTGGAGCAATAAATCTTCTCCCTGTCTTCACCTGCGGCAAAAAGCCGGAGAATGCCGATGTACCGGCATTCTCCGGCTTTATCCTTTGTCCTATGAGGCCGCCACGCTTAAAGCCTGTAGATTCGCTTTATTTTTCTGTCAGACAAAAATCCGCAAGCCGTCCACTCCCTTCAGAGTGTCGTGCTTGCGGGTTTTTGTTCATTTCTTGATACACTCAGTCGGGCATTGCGATGACTTCAAAACCATTCAATAAAAAACGTTACTTCTTGCTACATAAATCTGTTATTAAGTAGAATAAGGAATTTTCAGGAGGGGGCGTTAAACACTTGGTTCAATGTATGAAACGATATGTAATGACTTTTGCCGCTGTTGTTGTCACTTTTGTTGGCCTCACAGGAATTAGGATTGATATTCATGCCTCAAGCGCAGATCCATTGATAAGTACTGTACCAAAGTCGATAAAAAAATATGTACACTCGATCAATAGCGAGGATTGGGAAAGCTACGTAAACAGCTATTCTCCAGATCGACGATTAACGAATTTTCCAAGTGAAGCACAACGTAACAGCCGTACAGGAATTCTCTCGGTGAAATCCATTGAAATTTCAGAAATTAAAGAGATATCCGAGAAGGATATACATGAGGTTCAGCCCTATTTTAGCGAGATCGATAAAGGGTTGTATCAAGGCGTCAGATATTTTTATGTCGGGCTCAATTATCATGTGCATCACGAGAATGAGTTTTTCTACAACGGGGTTAGGTATGAAACCTTTGCTGTTGGTACATTACATGGAGAGGAATACATTCTTGGAAATGAGTTTGTTTATAATTTTGATCCACTTCAATCATCTGGATATGCATTTGGTTCAGCCGCTGAACGTGAAGCCATCATTAGGGAGGAAAGAAGGCTGGGAGGTAACAGCAAGCCACCGGACAATGGAGAAATACAACCTCAACGTGTGGTCAGTTCCATCATTATTTCATTCACGAACCAGAATCATACCATAGGTCTTTGGACAATTTTGCGAGAGCATATCCAAGAGATTATGAAAAAAGCCAAGCCACATGCATGGAAGTAAGTCATGCAATCAGGTGCGTCCATGTTTACTATATGAAGCAGTAATAAACGAGTGCGTGAGAATGCAGTGATGACGTTTTTGCAGGAAGACGTATATCATTTCTCTTTGGGTAACTAGCGGCAGGTTTCTATTGGGTGACGGTCGATGTCACCTGCAAGTGGACAGGTCGTGTGCAAAACTGGGGTCAGGTCCTGAAATGTTATCTATCGAGAAATAGTAAGGGAGTGGCAGGGTGAAGCGTGCGGATTTTTTTTACATTTGGGTCGCTATTACCGGTTATATAGCGGGTATGCTAACGTATATCATTTCTCTCTGGGTAACGAACGGCAGGTTTTTCATAAACCTGGAGCTGCTGATGACCTGGACGCTGGTTACTTTTTTTACAGTCGGTACTTCATTCTTTTTTCTTTGCGTAGTGCTCTTGAGGGCCATCCGCAGATATTATTTTTGGCTTCAAACAGCAGTGTTTATAGGCGTGGGGATCATTCCGATTACCATGGTTGCATTTATGATGGGCTCATTCAGCGTGAGCAATTTTAAATTTGTATTTTCGCCGGAGGGCGTTTACTTTCTAATGTTTTTTACAAGCACGGCGCTTATCTGCTCCTACGGAACCTGGGTGGCTCAAAAAAAGCTCAATAAAAAGCCGTTTCTCATCCTGTCCGCCCTGATTGGAGCAGCGTTTATCATCGTCATGAAGCTAAATGCGGAAAGCATATGAATTCTATCATTGAAGGAGGCGGGTATAGCTTGAAGTTTGAACTGGGACGCTGTTTGTTACATGAACGATTACTGGAATCCGGAAAGTCAGTATCTTGGCTGGCCAAAGACCTGCACATGAAGCCGGAGCGGGTGCATGATTATATCGACAACAAACGAGTCATGCCGCTTAAAGCGGCGATCGCTATTGCCGATTCCATCGGCTGTAATGTGACTGATTTGTATGAAGTCACTCCAAGCCCGCAAAAAGCCACAGACCATGAGCAAGACTGACATCGGCGGTTCCCTTCTACGAAAAGCTTGAAGTCTTTACTTATATGGTCATTTAGGCATATAATTCGTTCAGACATCGAAGAGAGAAGAGGAGCGCTTGAATGAATAACGGGTTAGTTAACGCAATCATAGCGTATATCATGTGGGGGGTACTCCCGCTTTACTGGAAGTGGCTGGGCGACGTGCCAGCAGGGGAAATTCTGTCTCACCGGGTGGTCTGGTCGTTCGTCTTCGTCGGCATACTGGTCGCGGCCCAGCGCCGTTTTGGTGACATCAAGGTGATCATGTCGAGCCGTGCGCTTCTGCTGCCTCTTGCGGCAAGCGGGGTGCTGATCGCGATAAACTGGCTCATTTTTATATGGGCTGTGAACCATGGTCATGTTGTGGAAACCAGTCTCGGTTATTATTTGAACCCGCTGCTGAACGTCGTGCTGGCTGTGGTGTTCCTCCAGGAAAAACCGAACCGTGGACAATGGCTCGCCATTGCGATTGCCGGTATTGCCGTACTCATCATCGCAGTCGATTACGGACGCTTCCCATGGGTTTCCATGTCACTGGCGTTCTCTTTTGGTCTGTACGGCCTTGCGAAGAAGAAGATCAAGCAAGAGGCCTCGGTCGGCTTATTGTCGGAGACGGCTGTGATTCTGCCCATCGCCCTGATCTATTGGATGTATCTAGCGGCTGCGGGACAAGCAACAGCATGGACGCTGTCTCCAGCCATGTTTGTCGGATTGCTGCTTTCCGGAGTGGTCACGGCGCTGCCGCTGTTGTTCTTTGCCCGGGCGGCTGCCCGGATGTCGCTGTCTACGCTCGGTTTCGTCCAATATATTGGACCCACGATCATGCTGCTGCTGAGTGTGTTTGTGTTTAAGGAAGCCGTCTCGCCGCTGGTGCTTGTTGGCTTTGTGCTCATCTGGACCGCCCTGATTGTGTACGCGGCAGCCTCAGTACGCAGTGCAAGACTCGCCAAAGTGAGCTGACGGCTATACGGATTGGGAAGAGGCTGTGATAGCCGCCTGGAAGGACGGATTTTGATCCGTCCTTTTTTTTTATTCTTATCCTTCCATCCCAAGTAATATATAATTCAAAATGATGACCCCTGTTCCTGATGAAAAACAATGGCTGTCCGTGGGAACCGTCAGCGAGGTGCAGATTTCCTCCAAACAACTGGACTTCATTCGATACGAAGGCACTTTGACTTTTCAGGGGGAGGCTGTGAATGAAGTGTTGGATGCCCCGAAGGGATTTGCTCTTACGAAAGAGACGCGGGTGTTCAAAAAAACCGAGGATGGAGTAAGAGAGATCGCGGCGATCTCGGACCTGCAGGACGGGCAGAGCATTGAAGTATGGACGCACTTCTTGAGCGACCATCTCCTGGGAGCTGCTGAAATAACGATTATCGATGGAGTGACGGCTCCTATATTTTGAGAAAATCCGAGGTGAGTGATGATTACGGTGCCTTTTCCCACTCATTAACAGGCGTATTGAAGCACCAGGTGGCTTTAACTTAATTTTATCTGGAGCCGCCGCAGCCTCCGCTGGACAAGGGACTGCAGCAGCGGTCTGATTTGGCCATGGCTTCATTAAACAGACTTACAGCGTGCAGCACCTGTTCCTGATCAGAGGGGCTCATATAGGAAAAGACCTCGCTCAGGTAATCGTTCATCTGATGGTCAATAGCGGCAGCAATGGATTGCCCTTCAGGGGTAAGCGCAAGAGTATACACTCTGCGGTCCCGAGGATCCTGCTGCTTGATGATGAGATTCATTTTGATCAGGGACTGGACTTGTCTGCTGAAGGTCGTAATATCCGTACCCAGCGTGTCGGCAACCTGCTGCATGGAAGGGTTATGCTGCCGGTCCACCTCATATAAAATATGGCTCTGAACCAGAGTAATATCGGTATCTCCCACACTGCAGCAATGCTTGTTCAAAAAGCCAAAGCGGCGGGTCATAATCTGAAACAGCTCGCGGGCATGCTCCATAGATTTATCATCTCCATCTACAGGGATCTTTGATTCTAGGATACCACAGTCTCTGTGTTATACGGGATGGGCAGGTGCTCAGAAAGAAAGTCTGCAGCTGTACCCGTAACAATACCTGATTTTACACGATAATACTTGCATAATGCAAATAATTAGCGTAGCATGGGTAGCAGTGGAAGAGTAGACATGAACTAAACAAGGAGGAGTTACACATGAAACCGATTGAGTTCAAGGAAACAGGAGCCTCGTGCTGTACCCCGAAGGGAGCAGGGGGTGCGGAAACAAAGCCAGCTGCCTCCGTAGTTCAAGCGGATGCGCCAGTGCAGCAGCACGCTCACCTGCCTGTAGCGATCATCGGGGCAGGCCCGATCGGACTTGCGGCTGCTGCGCAGCTGGCGGAGAGAGGGCAGTCTTTTGTGCTGTTTGAAGCGGGGGATGCGGTAGGACATCATATCCGTCAATGGGGACATGTCCAGCTCTTCTCGACCTGGCAGTACAACGTGGATCAGGCCGCGGCCCGTCTGCTGCGCCAGCACGGCTGGGAGGCGCCGAAGTCTGATGAGCTGCCGCTGGGACGGGAGCTGGTAGAGCAGTACCTGGAGCCCTTGGCTCAGGTGCCGCCGCTGAAGCCGCATATCCGGCTGAATACGAAGGTGGTCTCCCTGTCCAGAAGAGGCACTGACAAGATGAAGTCTGCCGGCCGCGAAGCATTTCCCTTCGTGCTGTATGTCGAGCAGGACGGTGTCACTTCCCGCGTAGAGGCAAGAGCGGTTATTGATGCATCCGGAACTTGGGGTCAGCCAAATCCGCTCCAGGCTGATGGCGTATGGACTCGGGAGGAGCGCTTGTGGGCAGACCAAGTGACCTATGGCATTCCGGACATTTCCGGTGAACAGAAATCGAGATACGCCGGCAAGCGGGTGGCCGTGATCGGCAGCGGACACTCTGCGATCAACACCCTGCTCGATCTGGCCACCCTGAAGGCCGAGGTTCCTGCGACCGAGCTGATCTGGATTCTGCGCAAACGCACCGTGGAGGAAGCTTACGGCGGGGAGGGCGATGACCAGCTGGAGGCGCGGGGCACCTTGGGAAGCCGGATTCATCAGCTAATGGATGCAGGTCAGATCACGGCAGTGACACCTTTTCGAGTAGAGCAAGTGAGTGGCCAGGGAGGGAAGCTGCAGCTGCTCGGTACGGGAGCAGACGGCACGATGGTCATCGACAGGCTGGATGAAATCATCGTGAATACGGGCAGCCGGCCAGACTATTCCTTCCTGAGTGAGATTCGGCTCCACATTGATCCGGCGACCGAAAGCGTCGAGGCGCTGGCGCCCCTGATTGATCCCAATGAGCATAGCTGTGGCACGGTACGGCCTCATGGGGAGCGTGAGCTGCGCCATGGCGATCCCTACTTCTATACGGCAGGCATGAAGAGCTATGGCCGGGCGCCAACCTTCCTGATGGCGACCGGCTATGAGCAGGTTAGATCCATTGCAGCTTATCTGGCCGGCGATCTGGAAGCTGCGCAAAAGGTTGAGCTGGTGCTGCCGGAAACAGGAGTGTGCAGCGTTCCCCGCGCATCGTCGGACCCGGAGGACGCCTGCACCGCGCCGAAACCTGAATCAGGCTGCTGCGGCTAATGCCGTCCATGTCAGCCATGCCGTGACTGGAGGGCTGGCGCGGCTTCGGCTGCAAGTACATCCAGGCTTTTTGTTCGATGACAGGAGCCTGGATTTTTTTTCATAACAGTAAGCACGGAAGAAATACATAATGTTCCTCTCCTTGGGTCATGATTTATACGTAACGAAAGGTACATAGGTACCTATACCCCGAAGGAGGAAATATGGAATGAAAAAAACATTGCTGCTGCTGATGACCCTGAGTCTGCTGATGATGCCGCTGGGCATGGCGAATGCTGAAGAACGAAAAGACGTCGTGGATACTGCGGTCGCAGCCGGACAGTTCTCGATCCTTGTCAAAGCGCTGGAGCAAGCCGGGCTGGTGGAAACGCTGAAGGGCAGCGGACCGTTCACGGTGTTCGCGCCAACCGATGAGGCGTTTGCCGCTCTGCTGAAGCAGCTGGACATCACTGCAGAGGAGCTGCTTGCACGCAAGGATTTGAAGGATATTTTGCTGTACCATGTGGTGCCGGGCAAGGTTCTGTCTACCGATCTTAAAGACGGAATGAAGGTCAAAACGCTGCAGGGCAGCGATGTAACGATCTCCACGAATCCGGTGAAGGTGAATGATGCAAATGTGGTGAAACCGGATATTCTGGCTTCCAATGGCGTCATTCATGTCATTGATCAGGTGCTGCTGCCGCAGCCAAAGCACAAATAAACCGGCTGTAACAGCCGGCTTAACATGAAACCATCCTGCGGGATGGTTTTTTTTGCGATTAAGTGCCCGGTGTGACCGAAAGGCCTCTTAAGATATGCTCAAATCGCTGCAGCAGAACGATTTCCTGGGCACTCAGGGTTTCAAGAGTGGCTTCAACCGAAGAGTTCACCTGGATCAGCTGATTAAAATTAACGAGGGAGGGCGTGATCACAGGAAGGCTGGCGGTTCCGAGCACGGTCTGCAGCTTCTCGGCCTCGGAGTTCATAATATGGGCCTGACTGAGCTCAGCCAGGGCAATGGCAGCCAGGTTAATGGCATAATATTGCTGCAGAGACTGAATGACGAGTATATTGGAGGCACCAAACCCGGTGAGGATGGGACCGCCCGGCTCACTTTGAAACTGGAACTCGAACAGCGCCTCATTGACATACTGCCCGGATGGAGGGACACAAGAAACCACCAGCTGGTACTGCACGATCACGGTCTGGCCCGGAATGATGTTCCCCAGCGGCAAGTTGGCCGGGGTTGCGCCGGGCTGCGGCACTCCGTCAACCGTGACACTGTTCGGAACGAGTGTGGTACACTCTGGTGAAGCGTCGAACATGACCACGACGGTGGCATCGGCGGTGCCTGTGTTAGTAATCTCCACCGTGTACGTAATGACATCGCCTGGACTGACTACAGAGACGTCTGCGCTTTTAAGTGCTTCAAACCGGGGGGCGTTGACGTCGATTTGCAGCCCGACCCCGTTAATGACATAGGCATCCCCGGAGGTCGTGCCCTGAATGACGGCATCCGTCTGCGCGTTAACCAGCTGGGGGGAGACGTCAATGTTCGTAATGTCATAGCCTTGTCTGCGGCCATCGGCATTGATCCCCAGCGGCTGATTGAGATTGCCGAAGGTGCCGGAGGTGTCGAGGGTTCCATCATCGCCGTTAATTTGGGAAGCAAAAAAATTATCAATCGGGTTATTGGGACCCGATACAGGTGTCAGCGTTCCTACCGTAGGCCCGAACAAGAGCTGATCCCCAATCCGGTTGGAATCTCCCTCCAGGGAGCTGACCTGCAGCCTGCCATTAACGGGACCGGTAGTCGGTGTAAAGAAGCCCGAAATATTAAAGGGTGTACTTCCGGAGCCGGTACTGACAAACTCACTGGCTACAAAAATAGACATGTTACGAATCGGCAGCGTCGGATTCTGATAGGCAACCATCAGGGTCCAGCCGCCGGAGTTGGTCGTATTGTTGATGGCAGAGGTCGTAGCCACAATGTCCCCTACCGTATAAGTCCCCGCGCCTGCTGCTTGGACAAGGGCGGTGACGTCCGCCGAGCGCACATACAATACGTTAAATATAGTAGCGGCTGTAGCAGGATCGAAAGGAATCGAAAAGCTGCCGGCCGGTGTTGTGAACGAGACATTATCGTTAATAAAAGCGGAAAGATCTTGTCCTGCAACATTATAGCTGCCGGACCAGATTAATTCCGCATACAGCACGGTACTCTGTGCGGGCAGCTGCAGCACGGCGCTTGCTGCATTTTCTTGAAAGTTAAGCGTTGTACCTGGAGGGAAATCATTGACCTGGCTCAGTGGATTCGGCGTGGCCATAGCCCCGATTGCATCCTGATCTCCTTGATTGTTCGTATTTAGCTGCTTACTGAGCCCGATCGTATTCCCCGTAAAGGTAATAGCACCATTGATGGTCGTGTCAAAACGATTAATGACGGCCAATGTTTACCACACCCCTTCTTGTATACTCCAGCTTATGATGCTTATCTCATGGAGGAGTGGATGTTTGCCAGCATACAGGCGTGGAAATGCTGCGGATGCTGGCAGCGATAGGCATCCCGCTCTCCATCCAGATGCTATAATAATAAGAAACGAATATGTGGCCAGGTGCTGGCAGAGATACGGATCGATGAAGGAGGAGATGCCTTATGCTGAGAGTTGCCCTGCTGGATGATGAAAGGCCGGCTCTGAACGTACTGAGCGGACTCATCCGGTCTATGAAGGGGGTAGAGCTTACCGGTGCGTTCACCAATCCCGCAGAGCTGATGCAGCAGCTGCAGGAATGCCGGCCTCATCTGGTGCTTCTGGATATCGAAATGCCAGGGATGAACGGTCTGGAGCTGGCAGCTGCGCTATTGGATATGCAGGAGGAGATAGAGGTCATCTTCGTGAGCGCTTACCACCAGTATGCGCTGGAGGCGTTTCGCGTACAGGCGGTGGATTACCTGCTGAAGCCGGTCGATCCTGTGCTGCTGCAGGGCAGTGTGGACCGGGTAATCAGGCGGAAGCTTGGATCAAGACCGGCGGTGGTGGAAGATCAGGAAGGGGCCTCAATTGCATGTCTTGGCGGCCTGGAGCTGCACAAGGCGGGACAGCCCGAGCCGGTCCGGTTTCCGACAGCGAAGGCGGAAGAGCTGTTCGCCTACTTGCTTGTACACCGGAACACGGACGTGTCCAAGTGGACGCTGGGCGATTTGCTATGGCCGGACATCATGTCGACAGAGAAGGTCAATCATAATCTGCATATGGCCGTCTACCGGATGAAGAAGAGCCTCAAGGACCACGGGCTGGCTGTCCGTATTTCCTCACAGCGCGGATTTTACCGGCTGGAGTGTGACGACCCTTGCGATTACATTGCACTGGAGGAGGCAGGACAAGCACCCCAAGTAAACAGGGAGAACGTCAAGGGTTTAACAGAGGCGGTGAAGCTGTATAAAGGGCCGCTTTTTGCAGGCAGGGATTATCCCTGGTGCGAAGGTGAGCGGGAGCGCATGTCCCGCTGCTACAGAGCCTTGTCCAGGAAGCTGGCAGCCTGGCAGACCGGGCAGCACCGGTATCATGAGGCGGTAGAGCTTCTTCTGCCTTTGCTGGAGGAGGCCCCTCTGGATGAAGAAGGGCATGAGCTGCTGCTCAGAGCCTATGACGGATTACAGCAACGGACTTCATTTATAGCCCATTATGAAAAAATAAAACGCAGCTTCCGAGAGGAGCTGGGGGAGGAGCCGCCCCAAGGTTTGCGGAGGCTGTACAGCGGCTTGCGGTAACATAAATTGGAAAGGTTGTTTTCGTCCTCCTTGACATAAATTATGTCTGTTGTTATGATAATGACATAAATTATGTCGGAGGTGCTATCGTAATGAAAAGATCTCAATCCACCACGGTCAAGACGGTGCTGGAATATATGGTCATGCTTAATGAGCAGTCGTATTCCGGTATTGGCCGTCAGCTGAACATTACCCCTCAGCAATTCTCAGATTGGATCAAAAAGCGCAGGCCCATTCCCCAGGAACGGCTGCAGGCGCTCGCCGCTTATTTTGGCGTCGGGGAAGAAGTGCTGGTGGACACCGGCTATTTTGCCAGCCCGTTGACGCCGCTGGCGAAAGTTCAGCTGCACATGCTGCTGCTGGATCAGAAGATTGCCCAGCTTGAAGGTGAAGGAGCAGAAGAAGAAGATATCGCAGCCTACCGTGACAAGAAGCTTCAGCTGGAGCGGGAGCGAGAGCACGAAATTCGGCTGGGGCGAGTGGCTGAGGCGCTGCAAAGAGACCATGATGGCCGCCTGGCCCTCCTCCTGGACCAGGTCCTGGATGAAGCAGCTGCCAAGAAGACGGAAGGCGTTGAGTCATAAGCTTGGCGAGTAAGTGCTAAAGGTCTATACACAAAAGCAAGCTCAGAGAGTCGTCATCGTTCACAGATGACGGCTTTTTCTGATGCCCGCTCGATCTGTTTTTTGCAGCACTGATTTGTTATATGAATCACGTATTTGTTATATAGAGCCGAAGCAGCGCTGGATATAATCAAGATTAAGCTAACGATATACATTCATAAGGAGGATTCCGATGAACAAAGGCAAAGCAAGCATTGCGATGATGCTTACCATCTTGATGATCATGACGATGCTGTCACCCCGGGGCTTGATGAGTCAGGCGGATGCGGACAGCGCTGTAGAAAGGATCAGTACGGATTTTGAGGATGGCACGCTTCAGGGATGGGTGAAAAGAGGTGAGAATGAGAGCTTAAGCGTCACGAATGACGTGTACTACAGCGGTCAGCACAGTATGCTCGTAGAGGGCCGGCAAAGAACCTATCATGGTCCTATGCTGGATCTGAAGGATCGCCTGCTTCCCCATCAGGATTATCAGATTTCGGTATATGTCCGCCTGAAGGAGGAGCCGCAGGCAAACCAGACCCTGCAGCTAACGGTATTTAACAAGGCGGAAAGTGATAACTATGTGGTGCCGGATCAGGTAACCATCACTCAGGAGGATTGGGAGAAGTGGCACCTGCTGGAGGGAAGCTACCGATACAGCAATGCTCCTTCGGAGCTGTCTCTTTATGTCGAAACGCCATACCGCACGCCGGAGCCCGTGGATACATTGGCTTTTTATGTAGACGAAGCTGTCATCGAGCCTGCTGCCCCTTTAGAGATTCAGGATCTTCCGTCTCTTTATGAGGTGTATGCTGATGATTTCAAGATGGGAGCGGCTGTGTACACCTGGCAGCTGGAGGGCTCCTATGCAGAGCTGTTGAAAAAGCATTTTAACAGCATCACGGCTACCTATGAGATGAAGCCTAAATTTATCTCTTTGGGAGAGGGGAAATATAACTTTGAAGTAGCGGATCGCTATGTACAATTTGCAGAAGATAATAACATGGACATTCGGGGACATGCATTGCTGTGGCATATTGATGCAGCGGAGTGGATGTTTACAGGTCCGGATGGCGAGCCGGCAAGCCGGGAGCTGCTGCTGCAGCGGCTCGAGGAGTATATTACGACCGTCATGCAGCGCTATAAGGGCAAGATTGATGCGTGGGACGTCGCGAATGAAGTGATAGCCGACAACGGCGGGGATGAGAATGGTCTGCGGATAACACCTTGGTATACACAAATCGGACCTGATTATATTGAAAAAGCGTTTGAGTTCGCGCGCAAAGCGGATCCGGATGCCAAGCTGTACTATAACGACTATTACACAGAGGTTCCGTCCAAGAGAGCGCACATCTATGAGCTGTTAAAAACACTAAAGGAAAAGGATCTGATTGACGGGGTCGGTCTGCAATCTCACCATTTGCTGTATTCTCCTTCTATTGAAGAGGTTGAGAAAACGATCAAGCAATATTCCGAGCTGGGCCTGGATATTCAAATTACCGAGCTGGATGTCGATTCCGGAGTGAGTGTCGATACGCCGTTGCCGGCAGATGTGGAAGCCCGGCAGGGGTATCGGTATTTGGAGCTGATGGAGGTTTACAAGAAATACAGTGAACATATTTCCTCTGTCACCATCTGGGGACTTCAGGATGAGAAAAGCTATAACCGTCATGCCTTGCTGTTCGACAAAAATCTAAAAGCCAAGGATGCCTATTGGGGTCTTGCCGATCCTTCCCGTTTGCCGGTCATTCGGCAGGTGTCTGCTGGACTTTTCGGATCGCCAGAGCAGACAGCTCAAGAAGATCCACTATGGAAAAAGGCTGTGAGGTCGCAGCTGTCTGAACAGGATGCGTTGCGTGCTTCGCATCAGATCCTGTGGGATGAAGATCACCTTCATATTAAGGTGGATGTCCAGGACAGCACTGTGAATTCCGGGGATAAGGTGGAGCTGTATTTCAATGAGGCGAACGACGAGTCCGGATCATTGGGGCCGGGTGTCCGGAAGGTAGTGATCCCCCGTTCTAACCCGGGACCACAAGGAATCACCACATTGGTTAGACCAGGTGCTGCGGGCTATAGCGTAGAAGCAGCCATTCCGTGGTCCACGATAGTAGAGCCTCAGGCCGGCAGTCTGATGGGCTTTGACGTTGTCGTTACAGACGGAAGCGGCTCTACAGCTGTTCCGATTTACTGGAATGATCGAACGCTGCAGCAGGATGATGACACCCGGAACTATGGCCTGATTCGATTGGCCGCCATGCCCAAATCTGTAGAAGCTGTTCATGGATCGGCTGTCATTGATGGCGTAAAAGAAGGTGCCTGGGATCAGGCAGAGCCTATGCTCGTTCAAAAGACGACCGCGCCAAAGAGTGCAACCGCAGAGGCTTGGACGATGTGGAAAGAGGACAGCCTGCTGATCTTCTTGAAGGTCAAAGACCCGCTGCTGCGTGCAGATGCGCCGGAGCCGTGGTTCCAGGATTCTGTAGAGATTTTTCTGGATGAGAACCATCAGAGAACGTCGTACTATCAAGGCGATGACAGTCAATACCGCATCAATATTCGGAATGAGCTTTCCTTTACTGGCGGTGCTTCTGCAGACCGATTGGAAAGTGCGGTGGTTACAACAGACGACGGCTATGATATGGAAGTGAAAATCAAGCTGGGTGCCGTATCTCCACAAGCAGGGCAGTCGATCGGATTTGATCTTCAGATCAATGATGATCAGGGCGAGGGAGTGCGGGCTTCAAGCAAATGGTATGATCCAACAAATGACTCGTGGCAAAATACGTCGCAATTTGGCATTCTGACGTTTGCGGCGCCAGCGCCAGCACCAGCGCCAACGCCAGCGCCAGCACCAGCACCAACGCCGGCACCAACGCCAGCACCAGCGCCAACACCGGCACCGGCACCGGCACCAGCACCGGCACCAGCGCCAGCACCAACACCGGCGCCAACGCCGGCACCGTCCGTGCCGTCTGTCTTCAAGAGCGGTGTGGTGAAGAATGCGGCTGCCAAGATTGAGGCTCTTGTTACACGTGTTACAGGCTCGCCAACGCGGGTAACGTTCCATGACATCACGAATCACTGGGCTTCCAAGACGATCAAGAAATGGGTCCAGCTAGACGTTATTCAGGGCTATCCTGACGGTACCGTCAAGCCGGACAAAGCGGTAACCCGTGCGGAGTTCGTGGCGGTATTGTCCAAGCTTCTGGACGTCACGGGGACGCAGCAGGTGTCGTTCAAGGATACGAGCAAGCATTGGGCCCAGGCTTCCATTGCCGATTTCGCGGCAGCCGGAATTATTCAGGGCTATAAGGACGGCAGCTTCAGACCGAATCAATCCATCACCCGGGAGGAAATGGTTGTTATTTTATCCCGAATGATTGATCTGCCGAGCCTACCGAGCGTCTCAGAGCATGGTGTCTTTCAAGACCTGCAGAACACCTATGCCTCCGAGGCCATCACTCAAGCGGCAAAAGCCGGCATCATAACAGGAAAGGGAAATGACAGATTTGCACCCAAGGCGGAGACTTCACGCGCCGAAGCCATGACCGTGGTCTACCGTATGCTTTCTCTGGATCCGGAGATTAAAGCGCTGCTGGAGCAGCTAGACTAGCATTGGTGACAAGTACAGCGCCCCTGTGTGAATGGACCTGGGATTGTGACAGGTTCAGCCGCGCGGGGGCGTTCTTTTGTCGCTGCCGTGTTGTTACCGACCGCGAGGATATCAACAATTTGTTATGAATGCTGTCAATTTATCGTGTATCTGAAACTCCATGGACGATAAGATAAATGTAGAAGAACGGTTCACTACGGTGGGTCCAGAAGGGAAGCATGCTTATGAAACAAACGGAGGTAGTACAGGAGCAAGACGCAACCGGGAAGAGCACGGCAGTGGCTGCTTCAACCCGGAAAGGCTCGAAATGGAGAAAGAACATTGTGCTCGATATGATGCTTTTGCCCGCACTCATTCTGACGTTTATCTTCTCATATATTCCGATGGCCGGTTTAGTGATGGCATTTCAAAATTTCAAGCCTGCACTGGGCATGACAGGATCAGAGTGGGTCGGACTGGAGCACTTTGAATTTCTGTTCAGTATCCCGGAGAACGTTCAGGTCATTTGGAATACGGTCATTATCGCCGGACTGAAGATGGTAGCCAACCTGGTCGTTCCCTTCATCTTTGCGCTCCTCTTGAATGAAATTCGCAGAGCGATGTTCAAGAAAGTAGTGCAGACGATCGTGTACATGCCGCACTTCCTGTCCTGGGTGCTGGTCGGCGGAATCCTGATTGATTTGCTCGCGCAGAATGGCGGCCTTGTCAACCAGACACTGACAGCTGTGTTCGGCATAAAGCCAATCTTCTTCCTGGGAGACGGAGACTGGTTCCGCTTTGTCGTCGTAGTCAGTGATGTCTGGAAGGAATTCGGCTTCAACACCATCGTGTTCCTCGCAGCATTGGCTGGCGTCAACCCTGCACTGTATGAGGCGGCAGAGGTGGACGGAGCGGGAAGATGGCAGCAGACCTGGTCGATCACGATTCCTTCCATGCTGCCGATTACTATCGTGGTAGGAACTCTGGCTCTAGGTAACATTCTGAATGGAGGCTTTGATCAGATTTTCAATCTGTACAATGCCCTCGTCTTCGACAAAGGAGATATTATCGACACCTTTGTTTATCGCTACGGCATTATCGGAGGGAAATTCAGCTTCTCCACGGCGGTCGGTCTGTTCAAATCCATTGTCAGCTTTGTTCTGATTGTAGCCGCTTACCGTATGGCCTATAAACTAGCGAATTACCGCATTTTTTAGAGAGGGGGCCATCAAGACGTGTATCATAAATCCAAGGCTTATCAAACGTTCAATGTGTTCAACATCGTCTTCATGATTGTCATTTCACTTATATGTATCATTCCCTTGGTTCATATTCTGGCGGTTTCCTTCAGCGGCAAGGCGGCAGCGAGTGCGAACCTGGTCAAGCTGTGGCCGGTAGACTTCACCTGGGATGCCTATGTAAAGACCATGGCGAATGAAAACTTTCTAAGATCGATCTGGGTCACGGTTCAGCGTACCGTTCTCGGTACTGTGATAGGGATGCTCATCGTCATTTTTGCAGCGTACCCTTTATCCAAGGAGAACAGCAGCTTTAAACGAAGAAACATCTACATCTGGTATTTTGTATTCACCATGCTGTTCAGCGGAGGCTTAGTGCCTTTTTACATCCTGATCCGAAATCTGGAGCTCCTCAACACGATGTGGGTGCTGATCCTGCCGGGTGCGGTCTCGGTCTGGAACATGATCCTGCTGCTGAATTTCTTTCGGGGAATCCCTAAAGAGATGGAAGAGGCCTCGTTAATTGACGGCGCAGGGCACCTCCGGACACTGATCAGTGTGTACCTGCCCATTTCAACGCCTGCCCTGGCCACGCTTTCTCTGTTTACCCTGGTCGGGCACTGGAATTCATGGTTTGACGGCCTGTTGTTTATGACGGATTACGAGAAATATCCACTAGCCTCTTATTTGCAGACCGTCATTGTACAACAGGATTTCAGTAAAGTGTCTGTCCGTCCGGAGGATCTGGAGAACATTTCGCAGAGAACGGTGAAGGCGGCCCAGATCTTTATCGGCATGGCACCGATCCTGCTGGTGTATCCGTTTCTGCAGCGATTT
Source organism: Paenibacillus sp. F411 (assembly GCF_017582705.1). NCBI lineage: Bacteria > Bacillati > Bacillota > Bacilli > Caryophanales > Paenibacillaceae > Paenibacillus > Paenibacillus sp. F411. The sequence continues at coordinate 162,119 of NZ_JAGFIP010000008.1, read as the reverse complement.
TTCGTAAAAGGGATCGTGCTCGGGGCGGTCAAAGAATAGTCATGCTTATAACAATCGCCGGATTGGAGGTGAGGGACCGGATTACAGAGTCTCATTTGCACAACATCCTGTACGTGTGTACACATATGAAATGCTCAAGATGAATAAGGGGGTTCCTACCATGGCAAAGAAAATGAAAACCACGATCATGGCTTTACTTAGCACGGTAATGTTATCCAGTACGCTGGCCGGCTGCACCGGTACGAAAGAAGAACAGCCGGAAGAGGCAAGCACGGGTGAAGAGAGCTTCTACTCCGCTCCGTTCGAGAATGGCAAATACACAGAGCCGGTAACCATCTCAACCGTATTCCCGATTCAAAGCAACGTGAAATTCAAGAACGGGGAGAACATCGAGAACAACGTCCACACAAAGTGGGCGAAGGAAACGCTTGGCATTGATATTAAATACCTGTGGACGGTCACCGAGCAGAACAATGCTTATGAAACCAAGCTGCGGCTCATGCTGACCGCCGGCGAAGAGATGCCTGACATTGTTGTCTACCGTGGCAATCCTGCTCTGATTGCAGATTTAATTGATAGCGAGCAGTTTACCGACGCAGGGGAATTATTCGATAAATACGCTTCTGAATCTTATAAGAATGCTATGGCACAGCATCCTGAGGTATGGAATCCGTTAATGCGCGATGGCAAAAGAATGGGTGTTCCGATTCTGGAAAATGCCTACAATAATGATCCTGTCATGTACATCCGGGAGGATTGGCTGAAGAAGCTGAATTTACAGGCGCCAACCAATCTCGCCGAGCTCGAAACCGTCATGGATGCGTTCACGAATCAGGATCCGGATGGAAACGGGAAGAAGGATACCACGGCGCTTTCGGTGGGCTTCAAGGGCAACCTGAATACATGGATGTCTGACTCCGGCTGGATCTTCGGGATGTTCGGCGCCATGCCTAACCAATGGAACAAGACGGCAGATAACCAGCTTGCTTACGGATCTGTTCAGCCGGAAATGAAGCCAGCCCTGCAGAAGATGCAGGAATGGATGGATAAAGGCTATATTTCTGCCGAATCCGGTCTGTACGATGAAGTGAAAGCAACAGAAGCCTTTACGGCAGGAAAGTCAGGAATTATTGTCGGTCCTTACTGGATGACAGGCTGGCCGCTTCCGGATTTGAAAGCTAACGTTCCGGATGCAGAGTTTAAAGCCTACCCTCTACCGGCAGGACCGGATGGCAAAATTGGACGTCATGGCACGGCCATCAGCAGCGGCGCGGTACTGATTAACAAGGACATGAAGCATAAAGACGCGTTCTTCGTTTACCAGAACTATCTGTTCGATCACTGGGCAAATCCGGAAAGCGAGACCTTCGCGAACGGTTTTGCAAAAGGGTATGACTATGATTTGGGTCCAAACGGCGAAGTATACCGGGAACAGCAGAGCGACCAGATTCCTGGCGGCTGGGTGGATGCCATCCGTTATACACTGACCTTTGATGGTGCGATTGTACCAGATCTCATGATGAATACGCTGGCGAAGCTTGCAGATGGTGCCGAGCCAACCAACCAGTATGAGAAGGTTCTGTCCGAACGTCTTCCGGAGCAGATTCAAGCTGCCAAGATCGTTGTGGAGCAGCAGGATGCTGTGATGCCGGAAATGTTCACGGGTGCCCCAACCGCGACTCAGCTGTCTCGTGGAGACATACTGGGCAAGCTGGAGAAGGAAATTTTGAACAAAATTATTTATGGCAAGTCCTCGGTTGACGAATTTGATACCTTTGTGGAAAAATGGAAATCTAGCGGTGGTGATAAAATTACCGAAGAAGTAAACGCTTGGTACCAGTCGGTCCAAGTTCAACAATAATAGAGGTGCAGGCCAGAGAGGGCAGCCATCCAGGCTGCCCTTCATGCTCTATGTTCATCCTCAAACCTTAGGGGGCGTCATCCGTGATTACGAAATTGTCCATCTTTCAGAAACTGTTTTACTTTCTTCTGTTTATGGTGGCGATTTTTGTGATCGCTTTCTGGTATATTAACAGCTTAAATCTCAAGGTCATTCAGACCGAAGTGAACAAAAACAAAATGAATGATATGCGGTTTATTACCTCTCAGCTTACGACGCAATTCGAACAGGTGCTGATGAACACCATGACACTATCCCAGGACTCAACGGTGAGAAGCTTCCCTGAAGCGATCAAATCCGGCGACAGATTTGCGCGGTTCGAAAACAAGATTGCCATTATGGATAAGCTCGCACTGAATTCGGCCGCCACAACCTGGAACAACACGGTGATTCTCTACTATCCCAATGAAAAAGAGATGATCTCCTCGGTGAATTCCTTTTCCTTTAGCAGCTTTAAGCTGCCGGATGACCAATATCATGAATGGACAATCCATATGGAGGATCCGGAAGCCGGCTATTATTCCTATATTATGCGCAGCCCTTTCAGTGTACTTCTGATCGAGGTCAGAATATCGCTGGAGAACATCACGAAAATGGTGGAGCAGTATAATTCGGGAACTCCCTTGCTGTACGATTCCGCCCAAAATACATTTATCACCAAGGATTCAGGGCTTCTTCAGGATGCATATCCGGCGATGGCCCAGCAGATTGAGGGTCTGAGCGGCTCCTTTACCCTCCAGGATCAGGGCACCGCGTATGTGGTGAATTACATGAAATCCGATGAGCTCGATCTTTATTTTATAGACTACCATCCCAAGAGCCAATATACCCAGCAAATTTCCCGCAATAACCAGTATTTTCTTTACGCAGTGCTGATGGTGCTGGGGGGAGTCATTTGCTACACTTTGCTGCTGCAAAAGCAGGTTCAGCAGCCGGTACGGGCGCTTCGGACGGCCATCAACCGTTTTGATCGTGGAGATCTGTCCAGCCGCGTGGCCAGCCTCGATGCCAACGAGTTCTCAGTGCTCGGCAATTCGTTTAATCGAATGGCTGAGAATACGCAAAGGCTGATTGAACAGGTGCTCCTCATCGAGATTGAAGTGAAAGAAGCGAAGCTGCGCCAGTATCAGGCTCAGATCAATCCGCATTTTTTGTTCAATTGCCTGAATTATATACAAAGCAAGGCGAGCGTGAAGGATCACGAGTCGGTGACCGCCATGACCCTGCATCTGGGGTCTTACTGCCGGTACATCCACAAAATCGAGCTGGTGGATGCAACCCTGCTGGAAGAGGTCACGTTTGTGAAGCATTTTCTATCGATTGTTCATCTGCGGAAGCCTGAAATTACCTTTCACGTACACATTCCAGAGCATGTACATGACAAAAGAGTGCCAAGAATGATTCTGCAGCCGCTCGTTGAGAACTGTGTGCGGCATGGCATTGAGCCGGGGATGCAGCCCGGTATTGTGTCAATCCGGACAGAACCGATGAAGCACGGCTTTGAGATTGTCATAGAGGACAATGGAGTAGGGATGACGGAGGAGAGAACACTGGCTATACAGCGGCATATGGATGACGTAATCCCCCAGGACGGCGCTCTGGGTGCGGGCATCCGCAATGTACACCAGCGACTGCGTCTATATTATGGAAAAAATTCCGGGCTAATTATTGAATCTACTCCCCTTCAGGGAACCTGCTACCGGATCCAGATACAGAAAGGAGATGATGAGCATGCTGCAGATTTTACTGGTTGATGATGAGCATTATGTCGTAGACGATTTAACCATCGCCTTTCCCTGGGAGGAGTTCGGCATTGGCAAGGTCCATCAAGCGTACTCCGGCGTCCAGGCTGCACAGATCCTGCAGGAGCATCCTGTAGATATTCTCATTACCGACATCGCGATGCCGGGGATGAATGGACTGGAATTGGTGGGCTTGGTTAAAGAGCATCATCCTCATACCAAGTGTATTCTGCTGACAGGCTTCTCTGATTTTGAATATGCTGTCGAGGCTCTGAAGCATGGGGTGCTGGAATATCTGGTCAAGCCTCTGGATCAAAGTCAGCTGCGAGCGACACTGCATGCAACCGTGACCAAAATTCATGAGGAGCTGAGCATGGCCGCCTCGTTAGATCTTGCAAAGCTGGCTTTCCGAGAACACCTGCCCTTGCTGAAGGATAAGCTGCTGAGTGAGCTGGTACAGGGCAAGAAATTCAGGCCGGATGAGCTGGCGGACAAAATGAATCATTATCAGATCTCCATTCATGAGCAGGAGGTTGTTCACTTGGTCCTGGTTCGTTTGGAGGAGCGCTTTACCAACTACGGTTCAGACAGTCAGCTGTTATTTGAATACGCTGTCATTAACATTGCGGAAGAGATTTTTGGTGATAGCTTTGTAGTCTGGCAGTGCCGGGACCCATACGAATATCTGGTGTTTCTTCTGAAATATAAGGAGGAAGGCAAGGGCCTGAGCCCGGAACAGGTACTGAAGCAGCTGAACAACAAGGCAGATCAATTGCACTATAACGTGAATGAGTATTTAAAGGGCGGCATTTCGGTCGTTGTATCCAACCCCGGATTATTCACTCAGGATGTGCGCAAGATGTACGAGGATGCTGTGTATGCCCTGAAGCAGCAGGTGGGAAGCCGTCAGGGCTATCTGCTCTCCGTGGGTGGACGTCCCCAGCAGGCGCAGGTACAGCCGTTAAGAATACTGTATGAGCCTCCGACCCTTATTCATCTGCTGGAGACCGGGCAGTGGGAAGGCTATAAGGAACGGCTTGCGCGTATTCAGCAGGAATATGACAGCTGGGAGGGGTGCAGTGAAGAATATTTTGAAGAAATTCGGAGCTTGCTGTTATCTTCCTTTCATTATATTGCCCACAAGAATCAGAAGCTTCTATCCGATCTGGTGGGATATGAACGAATGCATAAATCCTCGTTTCGCTCAATGGAGCAGCTTATGCGGTGGGGAGAAGAGCTTGCCGAGCTGTTAAAGGACCAGCTGGAGACGGATACGCAAACGAATCAGCAGAAGATCATTCAGGAAATTTCCAGCTTTTTAGATGTGAGCTATGCAAATGCCAGTCTTCAGACTGTCGCGGATCATGTGTCTCTGCATCCCTCTTACGTATCCAGGCTGTTCAAGCAGGTTACGGGGAGCAGCATCAGTGATTATATTCATAAACTGAAGATGGAGCGGGCTTTGGCACAGCTCAGAGACTCGGACGCCAAGGTGTATGAAATCTCCGAGCAGCTCGGCTATTCCAACTCCCAATATTTTATCAAGGTGTTCAAGGACGAATTCGGGATGACACCTCAGGATTATCGTGAAAAAACGGGCGTGAAATAAAAAGCTTATTTCATCTTAACTCAACGTTCGCAGCTTAAATTTGGCAGATAAGCCTTGATATAACTGGGGAAATCGGCAACCAATATAAACGGATACCCGATCGCGCTATGATTCAAGAAACGATACACGGTGTCTTTTCCAGGGAACGTTGCTCCCTTACCACTTTCCAGCAAACGAAACCAGTTTTTGTGATGAAACAAGTAGTGTTTTTCTATTTCGCAACGATTATATTGAATATGTCATTTCTTCAGTTACATCATGCAATTGAGTCGATTTTCGCTCTGCGAAAGTTGAGTATTTAAGTATTGATCTAATTTATTCAGCTACCGGCAGGGGTAGTTCATTGATTTCGCGAATACTTTACATATGGAGTTATTTACCAAATTTGCAGATATGACGTTAGGTGAAAGATCGGCAAGATCAAATGATTTTATATGGAAGAATATGTTAATTGTTTTATGCTTTAGAGTATAATGAATATTAAGAATTGTTGGAGGTGTTTGACATGAGTATCGAAGAAAGACTCATTAGAGACTTTTCAACTTTACCAGAAGATAAGAAACTTGAAGTAATTGACTTTGTTGAATTCTTAAAGAGTAGAAATGAAAGACATTTAGACTCTCTCATGGACGAAATTATTCATGAGAATAATGATGCATTAAATGAGTTAGCGAAATGAAACATATTACAATAGAGTGCATTAATGAAAGCTGAAGCTACTTTTGATGAAATTGAACTATACGAAGGTATTACTAGGAAGATAGCTGTTATTCATTAATTAAGAATCATGGATTTGTAGATGGCAATAAACGCATTGGAGTAGCTGTGATGCTGTTATTACTTAGGTTAAACGAAATAAACATAAAATACAGTCAAGAAGAATTAGTTGAATTAGGTTTGAAAACTGCTGAAGGAATATGGACACACGAACATATAGGACAATGGATTGAAGAACATCAAGTGTAGAAAGTACCTGATGTTCTTTTGTTTTATGGATGATATTGAAAGTGATCCAAGCCAGAACGTTATAAGAAATTAGCGCAAGTGCTATATTGAATGTGAACTCAGGAAGTGTATAAAACCAACATTTTCTGGAGCGTTCTTATAAATTGGCGTATAATAAGGTAGAGCAATCTAAAGGAGGCTATTACCCATGAGTGCTTCGAAACACGATGATATCGACAATATTTTGGATCATCTGAACGATACGAATAAATTAGTAGCCAAAAGCTTTTTATCTTGGTTACTCGAAAAACAAGCGGATGAAGAAGACGAGTATTTAACAAGCGATGATTTAAAGGCATTAGAAAAAGGTCGAATTGAATATCAGAATGGACAAACAAAATCATTGGAGGACTTGAAGCGTGAGTTCGAAATATAGAGTTGAATTTTCGAATGATGCTGAAAAGACACTTGTAAAACTAGATAAACCAATGATAAGGAGAATTTTTAAAGCCCTGGATCTGTTGTGTAATGATCCATTTGATGCTCCGAATGTAAAGAGAATGAAGGGATCTGAAGAACAAATTTTCAGATTGCGAGTAGGGAATTTTAGAATCATCTATGAAATCAAGGATAAAGAATTAATAATATATGTAGTACGAGTAGGACCAAGAGGAGACGTATACAAATGACATCATGCCCTAACAAAATCTGTTAGGGCATTTAGATTTAATGGAATTTTTGAAGGTTATTCAGGAAGGCAATAACATCTTATAACAACACATTCACGCTGCGTATCTGTCGCTCCTTGTTCCAGTCGAAGTAGAAGAAGTGGATTCTAAGAAGTAAACTCAATGCATGGAAGTATAATCAGCCAGACAACCCTGGCATGGAAACGTAAAAAGTATCCTCTAATCCGATGTATCCTGGAGCCTGACAACGAAATTTAGTATGAATTTGATAGCAACATTCTATATAAGGGAAAACCGTCAATTATTGAGGAAGGTCCAACAGTGTTAGGAGGAATATGAATGAAAGGGTGGAGTTTGCTTGTAGTAACTTGTTTTTTCTTGTTTATTGTTGGTTGCTCTGGAAATGAATCAATCAATCCTGAGAAATGGGATGATTCAAGTGGCTATGTGATTGCAAAAGAAGACGAGAAAATATTGGTAGTCAGGCATAAACCTGAACTTGACACTGGTAACATGTCAGTATCAGAACTTCTCAAACAAAACCAACCTGATGCAGTCTGGATAACGCTTAAAAATCCAGAAGTGTATGACACTATAGCAATAGGTGATAATGTAGAGTTAGGTATTGAAGGAGTAATTAAAAACTCTTATCCCGCCCAAGTCAATGTTACCGTAAAAATCAAAAACTAGTGTCATTTACAATGATAAAAAACGCTGTTGTGGATTGGTTTGGTCAAGCCTCCATTTAGTAGACATTGAAAAAGCCCTGGGCTGCAAGCTGGTGCCGGTACTCAACCGGCGTCAGCTTATTTAGTTTTCTCTGTGCTCTTCCCTTGTTATAAAAGTGAATGCATTCCTCAATTCTCCTTTATGCTTCAATGCTTCGGATATTATAAATATATAGAGCCTCTACTTTTAGATGTGAGAAGAAGCTCTGGGTGGTGGCGTTGTCGTAACAATTGCCTCTGCGTGAGCAGCTCATTCAAATTCATGAAGATATGGCTAAGAAATCAAATAAGAAAATGACAAACTCATACAAACACAACTACAGCAATGGATTGCCGATTTTTCCAGTTATATCCGACAAATTTGAGCTGCAAAAGTTGAGATCTCAAGATCAGAGTCCCCTTAACAAATCGTTATGAAAGTAAACTTCTTGTTATAGAAAGCGTCTTCAAACAGAGATACAATTAGCTTGCATCTAACCTAACCACAGGAAGGGGGCACAGTGAAGCCATTCAGCTGCGTGCATGTCAGGAAAAAAATACAGATTGGGAAGGTGAGCAAATTGCAAATGAAAAAAAGATGGATTGCCCTTTGTTCTTCACTGGTTCTGCTGGCTTCATTGGCGGGTACGGCTTTTGGTGCGACCTCATTATGGGAGCCTTTGACCTCGCATAATTCACAGAAGTGGGAGAAAGCCGATGGATGGTCTAACGGGGCTATGTTCAACTGTACCTGGCGGGCTAACAATGCAACGTTTACGAGTGACGGAAAGCTTCGTCTAGCACTTACAAGCCCTTCTACAAATAAATACGATTGCGGAGAGTACCGCTCTACGGCTAAATTCGGTTACGGGCTGTACGAGGTGAGCATGAAGCCTGCCAAGAACACCGGAGTTGTTTCCTCCTTCTTTACGTATACGGGCCCGTCAGATGGTACACAATGGGACGAAATCGATATTGAATTCTTAGGCAAGGACACGACGAAGGTACAATTTAATTATTATACCAATGGCGTGGGCGGTCACGAAAAAGTAGTGGATCTTGGCTTTGATGCCTCCAAGAGCTACCACACCTATGCTTTTGACTGGCAGCCAGGCTCCATTACATGGTACGTGGATGGCGTGAAGAAGCACACCGCGACCTCCAATATTCCGAAGACTCCAGGGAAGATCATGATGAACCTTTGGAACGGTACCGGGGTAGACGGCTGGCTGGGACCCTACAATGGAGCTAATCCATTATACGCTTACTACGATTGGGTTAAATATACGGGCAATTAGGTTGCTCGCCACAATGAAGATGAATAGGAAAGAAAGACAGCCTCACGACCTGAGATACTCAGGCGTGGGGCTGTACTAATGTTCCTTGTTGCTCTAATATAGCTTTTCTTTTTTTCTACAATATAACCCTCAACATCAGGTAATACTCTTGTGCCCTGTTTTCCTCATAAAGATCATAGCTGTAAACAATGAAATGAATCTCTGTTTCTGCATATGTAATGTCGCTTGTTAGTATTTTGTGAGTGCCGGGATATATAGTTCTAGCATGACTACAGAAAGGAGAACGAGTGAAGCGGCAATAACCAGCAAAAAAATGCAGACTACGTAGGAGGATTTATACATGATACGCCTTTTTGACCAACCCAAAGTCTTTTCGGGCAGAGTGATGGCTTTGCTGCTAATATTTCATTTATTATGGGTGCCTTTCTATTCCTTGGCCGTTCAGGCGGCGCCTGCTGTCCTTCCATCAGTGAAGATTGGTAACGCTACAGGAGAAGTTGGAGATAAGATAGACATTCCAGTAGTTCTGAATCCAGGTGATTATGCAATATACGGGTACAACATTAACATTGAGTTTGATCCTGAGGTTCTTGAACTGTTGCCCGAAGACCCCACTATATATGAAACCTGGAAAAGTTCAGAGGTTTACAAGGTGGAGGGAAATGTTCAAGTAGCGGTAAATGATTTAAATTCTAGTAATGATTATTTTGATGAAGAGAAAGAAATTTTTATCCTTCATTTCAAAATTAAAGAATCTACAAAGAGATTTACAGAGCTTAAGCTGCATATAGGATATTTTGTTAATTATGACGCTGGTGTTAGAAACAGGATATTTGATTCAACTCCGGGAGAAGTCACGGTCATTACAAGTGCCTTGTTACCAACTATCACTGCACACCCGCAGGACAAGGTAGTGCATCTTGGAGACGACGTAGAGCTGACCGTGTCTGCTGAGGCTAGTGGAGACTTAAGCTACCAGTGGTATAGCAACACAGTGAATGACAATCAAAGCGGTGTAGAAATAGTGGATGCCACGACAGATACCTATGCACCGCCTACAGATGTTATTGGCGCAACGTATTACTATGTCGCGGTTACGAATACGGACGTGTCTCATAAAGGCAAGCAGACAGCAACGACCTATAGCATCCCGGTTAAGGTAACGGTTGAGCTCGCGCATGAAATCCCGGATCCACCAGTAACACCACCGGTGACACCAGATCCACCAGTAACACCACCGGTGACACCAGATCCACCAGTAACACCACCGGTGACACCAGATCCGCCAGTAACACCGCCGGTGACACCAGATCCACCAGTAACACCGCCGGTGACACCAGATCCACCAGTAACACCGGCTCCTACAGCGCCAGACACCGGCTCTGCGGCACCGCAGGTGCCTGCTGCGCCAGCAGAGCTGGAAATCTGGGTGAACGGGAAGGCGGAGAAGGCCGGCACGTTCCAAACGACAGAAACCGGCGGCAAGAAACGGACGGTGGTGACGCTGGACGCTGGCAAGCTGGAAAGCAGGCTGGCTGCTGCCGGCAATGGTGTCAGTATTAAGATTCCGGTACAGACGGACGCGGACGAGGTCGTCGGCGAGTTCAATGGCCAGATGATTAAGGCCATGGAGAAGCAGCAGGCAGCACTTGTGCTTCAAACCAAGCAGGCATCCTATACGCTGCCGGCATCACGGATCAGCATAGATGAAGTATCTGAGCAGCTGGGAAGCGGAGCAGCCCTGCAGGATCTACAAGTGCAGATCAAAATTTCACAGCCGGAGCCTGACAAGCTGCAAGCGTTACAGTCAGCAGCAGACCAAGGCGCTTGGGAGTGGGTTGCGCCGCCGGTAGAATTTTCATTGAGCGCCACGCATCGCGGAAAGACCATTGAAATCTCGCAGTTTAATGATTATGTAGAGCGCGCCATTGTGATTCCGGAAGGTACGGACCTCAGCCGAATTACGACTGGCGTTGTGGTAGAGGAGGATGGCTCGGTCCGTCACGTACCGACCCGGGTTATTCAAGAGAACGGCGTATATTTCGCTACGATGAATAGCCTGAGCAACAGCACTTACGCGATCATCTGGAATCCAGTGAGGTTTCAGGATGCCAGTGGTCACTGGGCGGAGAATGCTGTAAATGATATGGGTTCACGGATGGTGATCAGCGGAGTGGGTCATGGACGGGTGGCACCGGACCAGGATATTACCCGGGGAGAGCTGGCCACGATACTCGTTCGTGCCCTTGGCCTGAAGGAGCAGTCTAATACGGTTTCGTTCACGGATGTGAACAAAAACGATGGGTACAGCGGATCTGTGGCCACAGCAGCGTCCTATCAGCTGATTCAAGGCTTTCAAGACGGAACGTTCCGTCCATGGGAGAAGGTCAACCGGGAGCAGGCCATGACCATGATTTCGAAAGCGATGGTTCTGACCGGGCTGAAAGGCCAGCAGGCTGACGCCAGCGCAAGTCTTGATTCCTTTATAGACGCTGATACTGTAGCAGCATGGGCACAGTCAGGCGTGCTAGACTGCCTGAACGCCGGCATCGTCAATGGAAGAAGCGGACAGAAGCTGGCAGCGAAGTCTCCGGTCACCCGGGCAGAAGCCGCGCAAATGGTACAGAAGCTGCTGCAGCAATCCCGCCTGATCGAACAACAACCATAAGATACACCTGCACCAAAAAGCGGCCGTTCCCGGCCGCTTTTTGGTGCTTGCTTAGATCAGCTGAAAGCTTCGGCATCAGCCTCGCCAGCGCAGTGCTAACGCAGGCGCTGCAAGCTAGCTAGCGATAATTGCCGCCTTCGCTCTCCTTGTATTTACCGTTCTGGTCGTGCAGGGATTGCTTCCTGCGGTCGTTGCGAGCCTGTTGCTGCTGCTGCGCCTCCAGGCTGTTCACGGGAGTGTGCTCCAGCTCTTTTACCGTGTTGACCAGATTTTTGTCCGGATGCTCTGTATTCACAGTAAGCCGCCTCCTTCGCTGCGTCAAAATAGGGTGCAAGGTAGTATTTGCCGACTGCACCGCCGCTATACGTAATCCCGCATGAGCGGGAGAATACAGCAATGAATGCCGCCGCCCAATTTGTGAATTTCCGAGACGTCGACAGGGATCGCTTCCACGCCATTCCGGGATAGCAGCTCCAGGGTACGGACTCCGCTCTTGGAGCACAGCACCTGACCGGGCGAGAGGGCGAATACATTGATACTCAGCATGGGGTCCTGGGGGTGTACCTGCAGCAGCTCAAAGCCCCGCTGCTGCAGCTCATCCAGAAACCAGAATGGCAGTACAGCAATGTTCACTAAAGCTTTCTGATGATCCACAATCACAAAGGCTTCATCCAGATGAATGATGGAAGCCGGCAACTCTACGGTCATCAGTTCGATGTCCTGCAGTGAGAGCAGCTGCCTCACCTGGTGAATGCCGTCAGCATTGACGCGTTCCGAACGGCCGATGACCGCGGTCCTTTCATCCAGCATCGTGAAGCTGCCCCCCTCTGCGAGCCCTTTTCCCTGTATCATGCCGAGAATTGGCATTCCGGCCCGGCTAAGTGTGGAAGCGAGGAGGGGAGTCTCCCCGTGACGGACATGGAGCGCAGGTCTGGACAGTATGATGCCGCCTGGCACCACCATGCCTCCATCCCGGGTGAATATCGCTTCGGGAAAATGCTCTACCGTGCCTTCCAGACCCAGCACTTCGACACCGTGCTGCTTCAGGACAGCGGCCAGATGGTCATGCTGCTCCTGCAGCACGCTCAAGTCAACAGACTGTACAGGACTATTCTTGGGCAGACAGCCTTGAATATGCTGCAACAGCAGCGGCCCGGATTCGATCGCCCCGCTGTTCTCATCCAGCAGCAGAACTTCGTGCCCGGGACGATGCATGAGTACTTGCCGAATGGCACCGACCGGACTTCTCATGCCCCAAGGCTTGCCCCATACCGATTGCAGCAGAGGCGGGTGTTGAAACGGTTCTTGTACCAGCTTGCGTGACAGCGAGAAAAAGTTCTGTTGCATAGGCAGCTCCTTTGATTAGAAGAATGGCACCACAAGGCGGTCCTGTTTATTAATAATGCAGCGGCGGCAGATTGAGATGCTCCTGCTCCTGGTAAAGCGTAATGTGCAAGCGAAGCTTCCCATCCATCGTGGCCAGAAAAACATCCTCCAGGGAAATGTCCATCCGGCGCAGCTCCTCGTGCACCCATGATGCCTCCAGTTGAAACGATGCCAGCACACGGGGCTCGATCCGCCCCTCCCGAATGAGGGGAAACACGAGGGGGGAGGCACCTTGTGTATGGGATTTTTCCAGGATGCTCAGCTGTCCGTTAGGCTCAATCAGAGCCAGCTCTACCGTGCTGGGGTTAAAGACCAGATTTTCACGCAGCATCTGCAAAATATTATCGATCGTGTACCGCGCCTTCTTGATGTTAGGGTAGATGAGCTTTCCATGGTGGATCACAATGACCGGCTCGAACGTGACCCACTTTCCAAACTTGCGGAAGGTGATGACCGCATACGAAAATATTTTCTGAAAAATACCGATGACCACAATCGCGAACGCCGTCGGCAGATGCTGAATCTGAGGATCGGCAATGTCCGCGCCTACGACAGCGCCAAGAGCCAGCACGATCAGGTAATCAAAGATAGGCAGCTCTCCGATGGAGCGTCTACCCATAAATAGTGTAATGATCAGCATCAGGGGGAAGATGGTCACAATTCTTCCCAGCACGACAGCACAATCCTTCATCCATTCCAGCACAGGCACTTCATCCTTTCTGTCTGTCGTCTCCCGCAGGCGCCACAGCGGTTCACAGGACTACGAAGGTTTCCTTTTGTGCCATAGTATGGCTGGAAATGGAGAGTTTTAGCCTGAGGACAGCCTATTCAAATGGCATAACAAAAGCCGGTGCAGCGCACCGGCTTTCTTGCCTTATTCCAGGCTCCAGATTCGATACAGAATGACCGCTGCTTCTGCACGGGTCATGAGCTCCTGCGGTGCAAGAGCTTGGTTCCTGCCATGAACCAGACCCTCCCCGGTCATGATTGCAGCACTTTCCTTAGCATACCCCGAGAGGGCAGCCGCGTCTTTAAACCGGGTCAAATCTTGGGGCTCGCCGAGCGTTTTTTCGCCGGCCTTCAGAGCCCGTACCGCCATGACCATCATATCCTGGCGCTTCAGCGGCTGCTCTGGCCTGAAGGTGCCATCAGCATATCCGCTAATGATCCCAAGCTCTAATGCGGCAGCAACCTCAGCCTGAAGAGCGTTCGCCGCGGCAGCATCGCTGAAGGAGCGGCCGGAGAGATCAGCAGCCGGAAGATCCAGCATCCGGACCAGCAGCGCAGCGAATCCGGCCCGGGTCATCGTATCGCCCGGCGAGAACGTCTGCGGGGTGGTCCCCTGAATCACACCGCGTGCAGCCATGGCATGAACGGCTTGCTCCGCCCAAGGAACGCACGTGACATCGGCAAACGGCTTCGCCGCATACGTTACGGCGTAGGTCCCCAACTTCTTCATCGAGAAGCGGACCGCTTGTGTAGAATCATCGTAACGGCTGCTGACGACTGGTGTGGGTACGCCTTGATCATCCATATGCCAGACGACAATCTGTTCCTGATGATTAGCTTCGGCTGCTGAAGGTGTATAGAATATCTCGGTTTGAATCGGCATCCCGGCCTGGTCCCAAGGAAGAAGTGTATCTCCATGAAGCAGGCTGACCCGAAGAGCCGGACGATTCCCCGGAAGAGGCGTCATACTCATTCCCGGCCGCAGGCTAACGTGGTGATCCAAGGACAGGGTGATGAAGCCCTGAGCCTGTATATCTTTACCTTTGGTGGCTTGGTGCAGCGCCTGGCCCGGGATCGTCAGCTTGGCTGCGCCAGAGGGAATGACCAGCTCCCAGCCCTCCAGCGCCTGCAGCTCGGACATCGGCAGCTGTAGATCCAGACCGGCCGTCCCCTTTAGACCGGGCACATCAATCATCATCTGACGTCCTCGCTCCCCGGCGGCTTGCGATGACTGCAGCGCCTTCTGCAGCAGTGCTGCAGAAACGACGGCTTGCATGCGTCCCTGCTTCAAGGCTGCCTGCGGCTTCAGAGTTATGACACCGTCATGAACAGTCACGGAGCCATCCGGGTTGTTCGCAGGAACGGTAATGATGCTTCCCGGCATGTCGCTGCTGCCAGCAGCCGGCTTGCCCGTCAAGTGCAGGGTGCCGAATACAGAGGTATCCATATAAGCATTGCCAGTGGTATCGTTCCAGGCAGCAACACTTTGGCGGGCCCCATTCCTTGCGTCGTTGATCTGAACATCAAATCCGAGGCGGGCTCCGTTGCCAGGCTTTACCTCGCGCAGAGGAATCTGGAGCTCAACGGTATACATGCTGCCGCTGGTCCGAGTAGAGGATTTGAAGCTCGCAGGAGCAGGTTCTGGATTAAAGGACGTTTCATTATCATAATTGACGCGATATTGTCCGTCATCCTGCTGATAGTAGGTCGTCTTCTCGTTATTCTCATCCACAAAAACCTCAATAGAATCCTGCTCCCAAGGGTTGGGGCTGCTCTTGTCGAGCTGACCATCGTTTACCTTGACCAGCACATAGAGATATTGATCATCCCACAATGCCTTTGCGGTTCCGGTCGCACCCTGCCAAGCCATCTGGTACTGATTGACCGGAATGGCGGTGGCAGAATTCCATGCGGCATCCTCGATCCCGTCGATAGCAACTGGGGAAGCAGCATAGCTTGCCGAAGTGAAGTTCCCTTCCGGGAGCACCGGCTGATACCCGGCGATAAACGTGTCAGGGTCTACAATACCGTAGTAGGCAGGCTTCGCTTGTAAATTCCGGTCAAACACGAGCGGGTTAAACGCCGCTCTCCAGCTTTTGCTGTCCTCTAGCCCCCAGAAGGTGACGCGGCTGATGTGCTCGGCATACTGTTCATACAGCTGAAAGAGTCTCGCATAGATGTAGCCCTGCGCATCAGCCTGCTGCTTCGTCATCTGATAGTCACTGCCGGCCTGAATGTCCAGCTCCGTAATGCTGATCTCCACGCCTAATGAAATGAAGCGTTCCAGGGAAGCTTTCACATTGTCCGGGTTCGTATTCAAGCCGTAGTGGCCCTGCATGCCAATACCATCAATGAGAAGCTTGCCGGGATGCTCCTGACTGTACCTCTCATTGATCTCCTTCACCATGTGGTAGATGGCTGTGGCCTTGTTCCGGTTGTCTTCATTGTAATCATTGTAGTACAGCTTGATATCCCAATCGGGATTCTCATCCAGCACCTCTCTCGCTGCCAGAAAAGCCTGCTCGACATAATCAGGGCCGATAGCGTGGTACCAGGGCGACTGGCGCAGTGAGCCTTTCCATTGTTCCGGGGAGGAGGGGTTATCGTTTATGGCTTCGTTCACAACATCCCACGAAATCATCCGGTCTCCAAAATGCTCCATCACCGCGCGAATATGCGTCCTCATATTGTCTAATGCTTCCTCGCGATCGAGCGAAGAACCCTCGCCGGGACGCGTGGTCATCCAGGCAGGAGACTGCTGATGCCATACGAGAACATGTCCATGCATGCGGAGTCCCGCATCCAGGGCGGCATTGACCATTTGATCTGCAGCCTCAAAGGTATACGTCCCCTTTTGCGGCTGCAACGCTTCCGGCTTCATGGCATTCTCGGCTGTTGCTGTGTTATGGTGCTTGCTTAGCAGCTCCAGGCGGATGCCTTCCAGATCCTCCGCTGTAATGGCAGCGCCTATGAGAAATTGAGATGCATAGACGTCCTTGAGCGCCTCCAGATCAGGCTGGATAGCGATTGGTCCTGAGTCAGTACGCTCCAGATGCACATCATCGAGATAAAAAGAGGCCGTGCTGCTGGAGCTCTCTACATAAATCGTCAGCACTCCGCTGCTGACATTGTTATAGCGATAGGTGCCCTTTAGCTCTATCCATCCGCTCTCGGCTGTGACGCTCTCCTTATCCAGCGTTACATAGCTGGCACTGTTCTCGGTACCAATCTGCGTGGACAGCTGCAGATCGGCACTCTCCGGAGAGATCAGCTTGACCCAAGCGCTGATCGTATATTCCGCGCCTTGCACTATATAGGGGTCGATGCGCAGGCTCGGTCCATGCCAGGTGTCGGAGCGGCCTTCTGTCTTTAGTGCAAAGCTACCGCCTGAGCTATGATTCTCCCCGGAAACAAGAGTAAGCTGCTCCGTGCCCTTCCGGCCCTCAAAGCCATTGACCTGACCATGTTCAAACGTTATGGTGGACCACTCCCGGACAGGTGCAGAAGGGGGCTGCTCCGGGTCCGTGCCGGGTGTCTTGGTAATAAGCACATGACCGATATAAAAAGGAACCGCCGCCCCAGCTTCATTAGACTTGATCCGAAGGGCTACATCGCGGTTCTGGTCTGCCGTGAACTCCTTCTCCAGAATCACAGTGCCCCCGGACTTATAATCAACCTCGACATGATTGCTGTAGCTGTTTACCGTCTGCAGCGCAGCTTTGGCTCCCGCAGGAAGCGGCACATCAGTATCTACGTAGACGGACGCCGTTACGGTATAGGTGACTCCATTCTCCAATCCGATATCCTCAAATGTAAAATCAGCGGCGTCCCAGTCGTTGCTGCGGCTATGGACATATAGCGCTGCAGCATCGTCTTGAAGCTCGAAAGGCTTGTCGCTAACGTAATCCAGGCGGGCATTACCGCTTGCAGCCGCCACGCTGGTACCGTTTTCAAAATGCTCCTCGTATACAACAGAAGTTGACGCAGCCGCCGCTTCAGGCGGTAAAGCCGGAATGAACAAAACGGCCGCAAGCACAGCGGCCATCATCTGCTTGAATGTTCGCACAATATGCACCCCTTTACATAAGAATGAAGCTTTGTTAAGAAATAAAACGCTCTCATAAATGCAGTGAGTTCCCGGAGCCTCCCTTCACAGAATCATGATAGCGCAGAGCCTCTCGCACTACACTGCGAAAATTAAAGATGTTATACAGCGAATCACACGTTTGTTAAGATAAAGGTAGAAGCATTTATAGGACCTGACCGAACGGAGATCGGAAGGGCAGGGGGCAGGAGCTCGTTTAAAGGAACGTGCGTGCCGGGTAATGGACGACATGCCAGGCATGACTAAATCAAATGTCAGGAGGAATCCTATGTTACGCTGGAGCTGGCTGGCCCTGTGGCTGGCATTTATCGTCTATGCGGCGTGGCTCGCACCGGGGCAGGGGGCAGGAGACGATCCCCTGTTCAAGGAGCTGATCACGCTACAGTCGAAGGAGCCGTCGCTGATGGCCCTGTTCTCGATGCTGGGGCTGTTCCCGATTGCTTTTGCCTGTTTGCTGCTGCGCAGTGACCGGGGCACTCTTCCCGCCTGGCCGTTCTCTTTGGCGGCCTTTGGACTGGGAGCCTTTGCGCTGATTCCCTACTATGTGCTGCAAGGGGAAGAGCGACAAAGCTCCTTTAGAAAAAACCGCGCCCCCCGCTGGGTGCAAGGACTCGCGGGGTCCGGGTGGTTTTTGTGGCTGCTGATCGCAGGCACCCTGGCGGTTATCGGCTGGGGGCTGACGCAAGGGAGTATGGAGACCTATCAAGCAGCTTTTCAGTCCTCCCAATTCGTCCATGTGATGAGTCTGGATTTTCTCGTGCTGACTCTGCTGTCGGTGTATGGGATTTACCGTGATGATCAGCGGAAACCGTACCCGTCAGGGATATCCTGGATGGGCCTGCTCCCGATTGTCGGCCTGCTGCTCTATTTGTGGCTGACCCGGCACCGGAGCCGCGAAGCTGCCTGATGGGGCAGCATAACTACAAGTGTGAATAAGGAGGAGTTCTATGGGAATTCTGTCACGTTTTACTCAACTAATGTCAAGCAGCTTTCCGTCAGTCATGGAGCAGGCGGAGGATCCGGAACGGGCCGTCCGCCGATATTTGGAGGAGCTGGGCCGCAATCTGGGCCAGCTGAAGGCAGAGGCAGCCGCTGCAGAGGCGGCGCAGGGGCGGGCCCGCCGGGCGCTGGATGAAGCGCGCGAGGAGCTTCACCGGCTGGAGCGGTATACCGCGAAAGCTCAGGAGTCGGGCGATGAAGGCAAGGCCCGTTCCTTCCAGGATATGAAGGAGCAGCAGGAGAAGAAGGTCGAGCCGCTCCAGGCAGACTTCCTGGCTGCCACAGAGGAAGCGGCCCGACTGCAGGAGCTGAGGGGCAAGCTGGTTGCCGACGTGCGGGATCTGGAAGCCCGGCATGCCAGGGTGAAGCATACGATGGCGGAAGCGCGGCTGCAGCAGCAGAATCAGGGCGGCAGCGACCCTGCCGGGCCGATTGACGCTCCCTTGGGCATGCTGGAAGAGAAAGCGGATCTTGCACTTTATGAAGCAGAGGCGCTGGCTGAGTTAAGATCAGAGCGTCAGGAGAAGAGCTTTGATGAGCTGTTTGACGAGCTGATTCGGCAGGCCCCGTAAGGGACAGACAGAGGGGAGGTGAGGCGAATGCCAGTCATTGCGTACAAATGTCCGAATTGCGGCAGCGGCATGAATTATGATAGTGAGAGCGGGATGCTGTCCTGTCCGAGCTGCGGCAGAAAGGACAATATTGAAGCTATTCCCGATCCCTTGACGCAGGAGGTATTCACAGAGGGGGAGGTGAAGCAGTACTCCTGTACAAGCTGCGGCGCGGTGCTGATGACCGAGCCGGAGACGTCGGCTACCCGCTGCAGCTTCTGCGGCTCGGCTGTTGTATTGGGGGATCGGTTAAGCGGGGCGCTGGCACCGGCCTGGGTCATTCCTTTTGCCATCAGCAAGGCTCAGGCAGAGGAAGCGTTCCGCAAATGGTGCCGAAAGGGGCTGCTGACGCCAAGAGGCTTCATGAAAGCCAGCCGGATCAAGGGCATGACAGGGATCTATGTTCCGTTCTGGCTGTATGACTTACATAACCGGGTGGAGGTTCATGCGCAGGCCATCAAGGTCAGAACCTACACGCGCGGAGATTATAGGTACACGGAGACAGACCACTACAAGGTATATCGCAAGCTCGTGCTGGATCTGACGAAGCTGCCAGTGGATGCCGCCGAGAAAATGAACGACGAGCTGATGGACAAGCTGGAGCCGTTTCCCTATGAGCAGCTGAAGGATTTCAAGACGCCGTATCTGGCGGGTTATATAGCCGAGAAATACAGCTATGACGACAAGGAGCTGCTGCCTCGTGCGGAGCGGAGAATTCGCAGCTATATTGATGACTATATCGCCTCCACCATTACCGGATATACGCATGTCACTTATGGAGACACCTCCATTGACACCTCTGTAGAGCAGGCCAAGTACGCGCTCTTTCCGGTATGGATGGTGTATTATGATTACAACAGCGCAGAGCACACCTTTGCCATGAACGGGCAGACCGGGAAGATTGTCGGCAAGCCGCCGATCAGCAAAGCCAAGGTGTTCGGATGGTTTGCGGGCGTGAGCGGCGCGGCCTTTGTCGCCTTAAGGCTGGCATCGTGGACGATGGGAGGGAGTCTGTGGTGAAGTCAGGGATATTTGCAAGACTGCGTACAGGAGGCCTGCTGATGCTGGCAGTGCTCCTGCTTTATAGCTTCCCTGCCGTGGTAAAGGGAGAGCCGTCAGTCCCGCCGTCAGACAAACAGCTGATCTGGGATGACGCGGGATTACTCAGCCCCAAGGAACATGAACGGCTGAATGAGCTGGCCGGGAAGCTTGGCGCGGAGCGGGAGACGGATATTATCATCCTGACCACCTTAAACCGGGAAGGCCGAGATGTCGCAAATATTACGAATGATTTCTATGACCAGTACGCACCGGGATATGATCAGCCTTTTGGCAATACGGTCATCCTGACGCTCGACATGAATTACCGCGAGGTAGACTTGGGCGGCTTCCAGAAAGCGGAAAGCTATCTAAACTCCGGCAGGCTGGACCAAATCCGCCGCCAGATTACACCGGCTTTGACTGAAGGAAGCTATGCCGAGGCGTTTGAGACTTATATTACGGAAGCCTACCGCTATCTTGGCATCGTGCCGGACACAGGCTCAGCTGCTTATGGAGGGACAGACCGCAATGGCAGTCCGGGTGCGAACGGGAACGTGCTGCATCAGACGTGGTTTCAGCTCCTGGTATCTGCAGCGATCGGAGCCGGGGTCGTTGGCATCATGGCCTACCGCTCTGGCGGGGTAATGACCGTCAATCGACGCAGCTACGAGAATTCAGCCTCCTCCGGTGTACTGGACCGGGAGGATCAATATATTCGCACCACAGTTACGAAGACCAAGATTCCGAAGAGCAACAGCGGGCCGGGCGGCGGTACTACGGGAGGCGGACACTCCCGCAGCGGCAGCCGGGGCTCATTTTAGAAGCGGATCGAGAAAGGAGTGCATGAAGTATGGGGTTTTTCAGAAATCAGTTTGCGGATGTTGTGGAGTGGGAAGAGTTTCGGGAGGATATGATTTTTTGGAAATGGGACAGCCGGGAGATCAAGAAGGGCAGCCGGCTCGTTATCCGTCCCGGACAGGACGCGGTGTTTATTAATAACGGCAAAATCGAGGGAATTTTTGAGGATGAGGGCACGTTCAATGTTGAATCCGATATTATTCCGTTCCTGTCCACGCTGAAGGGCTTCAAGTTTGGCTTCAACAGCGGGATGCGGGTCGAGGTGCTGTTTGTAAATACGAAGGAATTCACGGTGCGCTGGGGAACGCAGAACCCTGTGCTTATTCAGACACCACAGCTGCCAGGCGGTATGCCGATCCGGGCGAACGGTACGTTTCAGTTCAAGGTGAAGGATTATGTCACGCTGATTGATAAGATTGCCGGCGTCAAAAAGAGCTATCTGGTGGAGGACGTCAAGCTCCGCATAACCTCGGTGCTGGATCAGCTGCTCATGAAGTGGATCAGCCGCGAGGGCAAGGATATGTTCAATCTGCAGGGGAACGCTTACGAGATTGCCCGGGGGATCCGCGAGGATCTGGATATGGAGATGCTGGGCTACGGCATTGCGATTACCGGCTTCCAGGTGATGAGCTTCAATTACCCGCAGGAAATTCAGGATATGATCACGAAGACGGCCTCGCATGAAATGATCGGCAACCTGCAGAAGTACCAGCAGGTCAGCCTGACCGATGGCATGGCCTCCGGCAAAATGCAGGGTGGCGGGGCGGCCTCCGATATGGCGGGCATGATGATGGGCATGAATATGGCCCAGGACATGCTCAAGCATATGAACCCGGATCGGCAGCAGCCGTCCTCATCCCCAGAGAAGGCTCCTTCCTCCGCTGAGGAGTCAGCTCAAGGCGGGAAGACGTCCTCCTCCGGAGAGCCAGCGGCAAAGCCGAACTTCTGTCCCAACTGCGGCGCCAAGAATGAAGGCGGCAACTTCTGCCCGAACTGCGGCCATAAGCTGAGCTGACAAGGGCTTACGTTGTTCATGTAAGCGCCGCCTTTTTGTGATATAATGGCAGGAAACTTAAACCTTGAGGCAAGGTTAGTCGGGAGTGGGTCTTGGGAGATGAGAAGGTACAACATATGGCGGCCGTTGATGCTCATACTGACGGCAATGTTAACGAACAGCCTGGTCACCAATTTGTGTATGCTGTTCGGTGTGGAGGCGGAGACGGCAAGCAATATCGGCTTTGGGGCGATGATTATCGCGGCATTTATCGTATATAGCAGAATGACCCGACATCGGCGGAAGTAAGGCCTGCCTGCCGTGAGGACAGGCGCATTAAGCAGAAGCCGGATGAAATTATGGAGACAGCAGTACCGCATGCAGCGGTGCTGCTTTTTTTGTGCTGCTTGAATTGTAAACGCAGTGTAAAACTTTCAGCTTTCATTCAGCTGATTTTCATTGTCCTATCAGATTTCATCTCTATACTTTCCCTATGCAACGGATGATTGCACCGAACGATGAAGAAAGAAGCAGAGGGGAGAATGGACATGGACGGGGCTTTAAAATACCGCAGTGAGCTCAAATATTATATGAACCGTCATCAGCATGCGGTGCTAAGCAGCCGGCTTAAGCCCCTGCTGACTCGGGATGTGCATGCTTCAAGTACCGGGGAGTATCACATTCGCAGCCTGTATTTTGATGATGCCAGCAATACCGCGCTGCACGAGAAGCTAGGGGGGATCTCCAGCCGGGCCAAATACCGCATCCGGATCTACAACTTTCAGGATGACGTGATTCATTTCGAGAAAAAAATCAAGCAGCGGGACTATATTGCCAAGCTGAAGGAGCCGCTGACGCGAGAAATGTTTGACCGGCTCCTGGCTGGAGATATGGAGGTCCTGAACGTGCCAAGCAAGCCGCTGCTGCTAGAGATTTACTATCAGATGAAGCAGCAGCTTCTGGCTCCCAAGGTCATTGTCGACTATGTGCGTGAGCCGTTTGTGTGCCATCACGGCAACGTACGGATTACCTTTGACAAGGAGCTGCGGACCGGCCTGCACCGGACTGATATGTTCAGTCAGGATCTGGCGGCGATTCGCGCGCTGGATGAGGATCTGATGATACTGGAGGTCAAGTATGATGAGTACCTGCCGGAGTATATCCGGGCTGTGCTGCAAACAGAAGGCCTGCAGCGGCAGTCTGCCTCCAAGTATGTCATTTGCCGCAAATATTTGAAGTCGAATACGTGGGAGGATTATTAAGAATGGAAACAACAACGACAACGAATGAGCAGGTTACCTTTTCGGATATGCTCAAGAGCTCTCTGGTGAGCCAGTTTGAATCGGACATTACGATATCGAAGATGCTGATCACGTTTGCGATCGCGTTTGCGATCGGGGTGTTCATTTACTTGCTGTACAAACGGATCTTCAGCGGAGTGCTGTATTCCAAAAGCTTCAACGTTTCCTTGATCGGCATGACCCTGGTTACGGCCCTTGTCATCATGGCCATTAATTCGAATCTCGTGCTGTCTCTCGGTATGGTCGGCGCACTCAGTATTGTCCGGTTCAGAACGCCAATCAAGGATCCAACGGATTTGATCTTCTTGTTCTGGTCTGCTGCGGCAGGTATCGTGGCAGGAGCCGGATTCTACACGCTTGCGATGCTGGGCTCTGTTATTGTGGGCATGGTGCTGCTGGTGTTTATCAAAAACCCGATGCAGGATACGCCATATCTGGTGGTCGTCAATTGCGTGGATGACCAGAGTGAGCGGGAGGTACACGGTAAGGTGCAGTCTCTGGTAAAGCGGTATAACGTGAAACAGAAAACCGTCTTGCCAGGCCAGGTGGAGATGACCCTCGAGGTTCGGCTGAAGGACAAGGAAGGAGCGTTCGTCAACGAACTGATCTCGATCCCCGGGGTGAAGCATGCCGTCCTGATCAGCTATAACGGTGATTATGTATCTTAGAAAAACGAAACGGTGGTGGTCCTCATGTTTTGGAAATCAAAAGCGGCTGTGCCGCTGCTGTGTGCCTTGTTTGCGGTGCTGCTGCTAGCCGGACTGGTCTGGAATGGTGCCTTGACGCCTGCAGCTCAGGCCACCGTGGAAGTGGAGGATGGTGACACTGCAGAAACAGCAACGGCTGTTAGCTCCGGAACGAATGAGGAACAGCTGAGGTCCAGGGTGTTTGTTGAAAACGAGGTGGTGGACGTCAGAATCACAATCGATCCACAGGATTTCGAGGATATGCTGGAGCAGGCTTCAGAGGAAGTGATGAAGACCGCTTCCGTGGAATATAACGGGATCAAGGTGGACAATATCGGTATCCGTACGAAAGGCAATTTAAGCCTTCGCTCGGTGGTAAATATGCCGGATTCTGACCGATACAGCTTCAAGCTGTCGCTGGATGAATATATGTCTTCACAGCATCTGTTCGGCGTGACCAAGATCAATCTCAACAACAACTTCAGTGATGCCTCCTCCATGCGGGAATTTATGACGTATGAGCTCGCGGAAGAGCTGGGTTTGCCGGTACCGGGTCACTCGTATGTTAATGTGTATGTGAATGGTGAGCGTTATGGGACGTATCTTGCGGTGGAGCAGATCGGGAGCGCCTATCTGGAGCGTTATTTCGGGAGCAGTACGGGAGATCTGTATAAATCCGAGATGAGCGGGGCGGGCGGTGATCTGCAGTGGATTAGCGACGATGCAGACGATTACGCGGCTCTGGTCAAAAAATCCGGCGGCAACAGCGATGACGCACTGATTCAAATGCTGGACGAGCTCAATCACGGTACCGATTATGAGTCTGTGCTGGATGTGGAGGCAGGACTGCAATATATTGCTTTGAATGTGGCGGCGAACAATACAGACAGTTATATCGGACAGAACAAGCATAATTACTATTTTTATGATAAAAAGGGAATCTTAACCATCTTGCCATGGGATTATAATCTTGCCTTTGGTCAAGAGGGATATTCGTCGCTGCTCATAGATGAGCCGACCCAAGGCGCCGTAGCGGAGCGTCCGCTCGTGCATCACCTGCTGGAGCAGCCGGAGTATAAGGAACAGTATTATACCTTACTGCAGCAGGCTATTGATAAGGTATTGGCAGCCGATGTATTTGATGCCCGGGTGGATGAGCTGTATGCGCTGATTGCAGAGGACGTGAAGCAGGACCCGAATGCCTTCTACACCTTCGAGCAGTTTCAAGACGGCGTAGAAGCGCTGAAAGCAGTGAATGCCAGCCAGGTCAACATCATCTCAGAGCAGCTGGAAGGAACCCGACCTTCTTCTGGGGATGGCTCCGGCAGCGGCGGGGGCAGAAATCCGGACGGCATGGATGGCGGTATGGGAATGAGAAACAATGCCGCTGCAGAGGGCAATGCCGAAGATGCCGGCGGCTTCCCCGGTCCTGCTGCTGGAGAAGGAATGCCGCCGGATGGTGCAGGAAGGCCGGGGGCAGGAGAGCAAGGGGCAATGGATCAGCAAGGAGAGCCGGGCGTTCGGGGCCAACAGGGCATGCAGGGCATGGCACCGCCCGGTATGCAGGCTGGAGGCGGCCGGACCGGCTTCGGCGGTCCGGCCATGGAGAACGGCGGGACTGCCGGGAGCACTGCAGAGGCTTTGACGGCTGGAGCTGCATTGCTGCTCCTTATCGGGGGCTGCCTGATGATCCTTTTTTTCAGAAGGAATCGGCTCTAGGAAGCATCATCGTAAAATCGGTTGAGTTTATCGGAAGGAATGCGAAGATTTAAGATCGGGCAGGACGTATGATGAAATAGCCGGCAACATCAACTATAATGGAGGTCATAACCATGACTGATTCATCGCTGACCCGTGACGAAATTGAATTTTACGAGAAGAATGGCTATATGCTTCATAAGAAACAGCTATTTTCGGCAGACAAGATGCAGGAGCTGAGCAGCATTTTTGAGGAGCAGTGGGAGCTGGTCGGCAAAAAGCTGAACAGTGAGCTGGATACGCCCCATTTTCGGGATGAGAGGCTGCTGAAATTCCTGCTGAGTGATGAAGTGCTGGATCTGGTGGAGCCTATCATTGGCCCGAACATCGGACTGTGGTCCAGTCATTTCATCTGCAAGGAGCCGCTGGTGGGCAGACAGACGCCATGGCATGAAGACTCCGCTTATTGGAAGGGCAGACTGTCCCGTTTTGACAAGATCGTGACCGTGTGGCTCGCCATTGACCACAGCACGAAGGAGAACGGCTGCATGCGAGTCATTCCGGGCACGCATAATAACGGATTTTCTGATTATGAGGCAGTGGACGGAGAGAAGAATATTTTTGATACCGAAATTAAAAATATTGATCCCGATCAAGCTGTATACTTCGAGCTGGAGCCAGGTCAGTGCTCGCTGCACGACTCCCGAATTATTCACGGAGCCGCTGCCAACACAAGCGAGCACCGCCGCTGCGGTTATACCATGCGCTACTTTGCTACCGATGCACAGGTGATTACCGAGAAGAACCATGGCCACCAAATTTGGCTTGCCCGGGGTAAGGACCTCGCTGGCAACTCGTTCGTAAACGCCTAATTTTATGTAGAGGAGGACATCAGATGAAAGAAGCACCCGAGCGTTTATTGGGCAGCTCATTTCTCGATTTGTCCTCCTCTTTTCGTCTGTTCAGGCATGAGATCCGCGATCCCATTGAGACGCATTGGCATGATTTCTTCGAGATGGCGTTTGTGATCTCCGGCTCCGGCTGGCATGTTGTGAACGGGGAGCGGTTTCGTCTGGAACGAGGGATGACCTTTCTGCTGACGACGGCCGACTTTCACGAGATTATTCCCGATGAGCACAGTACGATCGAGCTGTATGATTTCATATTTGAAGGCGGCTTTGTCCGTCCGGGCTTGCTGGAGGAGGTTCTGCGTCATCGAGGATGGCTTCAGTACACCTTCGCCGGGGAGGAAGCCCGGGAGGTGGAGCAGGCCTTTGAACAGATCCGCAAGGAGACGGAGCCAATGCGCTGGGGCAGCCCCATGCTTATACAGGGGTGCTTCGAGCGAATCCTCATCGTAATGGCAAGAGCTTTGCCTGGAGAAGGCCTGAATGCGGCAGGGCCACCACGGAATGATCCCAAGAACAAGCTGCATCCATCCATCGTCAAGGCGGTGGACATGATTCAGTATCATTTTCGCGAGCCCATCCCGCTGAGCACCGCCGCAGCCTATGCAGGCCTTGCACCTAACTATTTCAGTGAGTGCTTTCGCAAGCAGGTCGGCATTCCTTTTCAAGCCTACGTTAATGACAAGCGGCTGCAATTCTCCTCCCGGCTGCTGCTAAGCAGTGATCTGCCGGTGACGGAGATCGGCTTCGCGGCAGGGTTTGGCACGATGACTCACTTCGAGCGCCTGTTTAAGCGCCGCTATGGCTGCTCGCCCAGACAGTTTCGCAAGAACCGGGGCGGTGCGCCTGTTTAGCGCTTCCGGTCTGTATAGCCAGATTCCTCTTTTGCGCCAGTCCCACGTTAATGTACACGAACGATGGAGGCATCCATAATTAAGCTTTCCAAATCGGGTTCCGATGCCAGGAACTCTAAAGCATGATTGAATGCACTTGCTTTCTCACATGTACCTGTTCAAAACATCACCGAATGGGTACACTCGAAAAATCCTCGATTACGAGCTGTCCAACACCCTCAAAAAGGCTTTGTTTTTAATTGCCTCAAATGTGCTCTCAGCCAGTGCTAACCCGAGATAATGAACAGTGACCAGGATTCCCATTTTTCCAATGCTGACTATCTTGAACTGCTTGAAAAAGCAGATGTAAAGATCTCTATGGATGGCAAGGGCCGGGAAACAGATAACAGCCGGACAGTATATTTCCGCACTCTTAAGTACGAACACATCTGTCTCAATGAATTCGAATTCCTCGCGCTCTGCGCAGAGGGACAGCTCGTTGTATTCATTTTACGACCTCATGCATCTCTATTAGGAGCCAAGCCGGATGATTCCACATGCATTGACTTGAACAAATCGCGTATCCACATCCGCTCCCCAGTATTCCAACTTATGTTAAGTACTATGTAACTAGAGAGTCATGTCACATATTTGGTACATTCTTACTATTGTTCATAAATCCATATATGGGTTATATTGTAATTGGGCTCGTGAGGGGAATTGAGGAGGGCTAAATTTGAAATCGACTTTTAAAAAGGTAGTAGGGATTGCTTCAGTTGCTGGACTTCTCTTTGCGTCCGCCAATGTTTATGCCGCTACGGCTACTGCGACCAAACCTGTAAATGACACTTCAACCCATGAAAGTGTTTCTATATCAGGTTTGGGCCAGTATGGTACTTTCGCTACTAGTGTTACAGCGGGTACGGGAACTGGATATGGTAAATTGTACAAATTTATCAGATACTGGCCTGATGACCTGCTCTATACACACACTGTGTACTATAACGGACAACCTTCGCAAAGTACTAGCTATTGGCTGAGTTCAAGTGAAGCTTACAATGTAACAGCTTCAGGTGACAAATCTCTCGGAGTCACATCCAGCATCACGAACTAATTATACAGCTTACTTAATTATACTACCCTTCGAGCCCTTCTTTAAATTACGCTTTAAATTTATTGATTAAGCTCAGGAAGTATGGTGATCTATGGTTTCAACAATCCGCAAACAGTGGCTTCAGCTTTTGAGGTCGCCTCTATGGCTAAGTATATTCGGTTTATGTATAGCGTTATCGATGATCCTCCCGAGATCTAATCTTACGAGTTTTGATGTTTTTCCGGGAATGGTGTATTTTATTATGGCGGCAAGTCTTTTGTTTTTTTTATATGGGGCTGAGGAAGCGCGGTCGGAACAGCGCTGGAACCAGTATGAGCTCGTGCGCACTCTACCCGGTTACACAAGGTATCGCATGGGAAAGTTTGTTTACTGGCTGCTTCTAACAAGCGCTTTTTATCTATTATTCTTTACGGCAGTAAGTTTGTATATTGTTGGAACGCACGGCGGAGGAAGTGCTGAGAAAATCACGCAGGCCTTAGTATATACGTGGTTGTGCTGGTGGTTTCCATTCTTCCTGACTGTTGTTCTGGGATATGTGATTTACTCTCTGCTCAGCAGCCTATACAGTTATGTGCTTATTGTACTGGTTTGGTTTCTGATCATGCCTTATAACACAATGGCATTTGGAGAATTTCTGCCGTTGGAGGTATCAGGCTGGCTGGTGATAGGCGATCCGAATATTGAACAAATTTTTGGTATCTATGACATGGAAAGTCAACAGATAAATATAGGTTTTTATATACAGCGGCTTGCCGCCCTGCTTTTGACAGTTGGCATATACGCGGCGGTAGTGTGGAAAGGTCTGACAAGAAAAATCGCATATATTGTCATGGCTGCGGCTCTTACGCTGCCTGTCGTCTCTTCACATGTTCCCTATTTATCAGGTGGTGACCCGGTGTTGGTTTACCAAGCGGCTGCGCCGCTAAATGAGGAAGAGCTGAAATATGCGATCGATAACGTCGAAATCAGACTTGAGCATGGGCGAAGCAATCATGATCTGTCTTATGTCTATGAAGTGGATATAAAGGCTGAGGTTGACGTAATCACACTGGCGCTTTTGGATGATTTTCAAGTGGTGGAAGCGAGGTTCGGAGACCTGCTTATCCCGGTTTCTCAGCAAGAGGGTCAACTTAAATTAAAGCTGCCTGCGGCTGAAGGAAGATTGATGCTTAGCTTGGTTACTCACACTTACGCTTCTGTGGGACCTAGTTTCTTTGAGCTGCCCTCGGCATTACCCTGGTACCCTATGCATCCGCTTGAGGCTGCGGATCCGTATCACCATGGCCTTAAGGAAACATATCGGTTGGATTTGAAGGGGTTAGATCATAAACTAGTTTGGACAAATCTGTCTGCCTTGGGAGATGGGATGTGGGAAGGAAAAGCATACGGACCGACGATTATTTACGGCGCCTATAAGAAGGCAGGAGAGATTATAAGCCCAGCTTTTAAGGATAGGCGGTCTGTGGAACGTGGCCATAACGAGCTGGCACGCTTGGTCGAGGAAGCGAAGGAGAGGCTTGGTGCAGGAGCGGAGTTGCCTGTCCGCGGTTATATGATCACAACCATGCAGCAGTTCACCGCCAATCCCGATGAATTCTTCGTGTACCAGGATGAGAGGCTGCTTCAGTCTGAATCCTTATTGAACGTCATGTTCTTAAGGGGATCGGAAACAGGAGGTAGCGGGATGAAGGATACCCGGCTGTTTGCAGCCCTGTATTTCGGTAACATGAAGAATCCCTCGACGGATATTTACTATAAATCTATCTTCGGAGAAGATGTTGTGAAACGTATCCGCACGGTATATATGGAGCTGCCAGAGCAGGAGAAGGAACAGATGCTCCGGATGTGGTATCAACAAACCGGCGGTCTTCTGACACCTGAACGTATAATGAAGGATTTGGAGGGGAAAACAAATGCTGGTGGCTGAACAGCTGACAAAGCGCTATGGATCCAAGACAGCCTTGCAGGAAGCGACCTTCACACTGGAGAAAGGGATAACCGGCCTGCTGGGTCCAAACGGAGCCGGAAAAACAACGCTGCTGCGCATCCTCGCTACCTATCATAAGGCTAGTGGGGGAAGGCTGTTGCTGAACGGGGTAGAATGGACCTCAGCCAATATGGAGAAGCTTCGCGCGGACATTGGCTACTTGCCGCAGCACATCGGATTATTTCCCTCTCTGACAGTTACGGAGTATCTGGACTATATCGCAAGTATGCGGGGAATGAACAGTAGCAGCATCAATAAACGAATGAATGAAGTGTTGAGAGAGGTTAATCTGGAAGAGGTGGGGAGGGAGAAGGTTCGTTCACTTTCTGGAGGCATGAAACAGCGGCTGGGCATTGCGCAAGCAATAATTCATGAGCCTGCGCTTCTGCTTGTGGATGAACCGACCGCAGGTCTTGATCCTGAGGAGAGGATCCGTTTCCGGAATCTGATTAAACGGCTGGGTCACAGCAGAGCGGTTCTTCTATCCACCCATATAACGGAAGATGTGTCCGTAACCTGTGACCGTGTACTGCTGATGAACAAGGGCTGGCTTCAATCACATGACCATGTGCGTGAGGTAGTGGCATATGCGGCAGGCAGCGTGTGGGGACTTCAGACTGAACAGGGGAAGTACGAGCAGCTCCGCAGCGATCCATCCGTTTTTATTACCGACCTGAAAGAGCAGCAGGAAGGGCTCTATCATATACGGGTGGTTGCGGCCTCCAAGCCTTCGGAAGATGCGCAGCCGTTGCAGCCTACATTGGAGGAGGGCTATATGGTTTGGTTAAACAGGAAGTAATACAGTGGCGATTTGTGTGGAAAACACAGCGACCGTTGCTGTTAATTCCGATTATGCTGTGGCTGGTTGTCATTTTAGCTGGCTCTTCATCGCAGCAGCTTGCCAAAGATTTGGCCGTATTTTTGCTGTACCCAAGCCTGGCCTTCCCGGTGGTTGGACTGATGTCGTCTATCGGATCAGCTTATCAGAAGGAGCTGTGGATCACGCTGCCCGTATCGCCATGGCGTGCAGGCGCTGTACGTCCACTTCTAATGAGCTTGTTGTATGCAGGTTTGTTCACATCTGTGCTTCACCGTTATTACACGCCTGCGCAGGTGGCAGGAGGATGCATCTCGGTTCTTATGTACATGCTGCTTATCGCCCTGATTACCACACTTTTTAAGAATAGTGCATTCGGTCTTTGCGGCGGGTTGATTTTTCTTTTTTTCGGATTGTTTACCGGCGGGAGCGGGCAGGGACCTCTCTACCTCATGCAATGGTACCGCCAGGTTACAGGGCTACCCTCGGACGTTTACCTGCTTGAGCAAGGAGTTTTTTGTCTGGTGGCCCTGTTCGGGACTGTACAGCTAATCCGCTTTCGAGAGCGGTTCCATTTGCTGAAAGATTGAAGGAAGAGCAACAGCTGGTTGAAAGCCTGTTGGCGGAATTATGGCCGATGGGCTGTTTTTGCTATGTCGACATAAGGTAATATCGTCCGGAAGGAATACAATGACTCCAAACCCGCCGCCTGCCTTCACCCCGCCGCGAATTCCACAAATCCCGGTTAATTATCCCTCTCCCTGTTTACAATACCCGTAACGGATGCTTGACACACATATGAATAAAGAGGTGTTGGTAGGATGTGGTTCTCGGAAACAAGAGAAGCAGTGCTGGAGAAGCTAAACGTAGATCCTGCCAAGGGACTGAGCGCGGAGGAAGCCGCAGCCAGGCGAGAGCAGCATGGCCCGAACCGGCTGAAGGGAAAGCCGAAGAAGAGTGTGGCGGCCCTGTTTTTTGCCCAGTTGAAGGATATGCTTATCTACGTCCTCCTCGGCGCCGCGGTCGTGACGCTGATCGTTGGCGAGTATATGGATGCTGTAATCATTCTGGCGGTGGTGCTGCTGAATGCAGCAATCGGAGTATTTCAGGAGCAGAAGGCGGAAAAAGCCATTGAGGCGCTGCAGCAAATGACTGCCCCGAGATCCCTGGTTCGCCGGGACGGGGCTGTGAAGGAAATCGACTCCGTCAACCTCGTGCCGGGAGATGTGGTCATCCTGGATGCAGGCAGATTCATCCCCGCCGACGTCCGGCTGCTGGACAGCGCGAATCTGCAGATTGAGGAATCCGCGTTGACCGGAGAGTCGGTGCCTTCGGACAAGCACGCAGAAGCCGTGCACGAGCATCCCAAGACACCGGTGGGAGACCGCTCCAACATGGCGTTCATGTCCACCCTGGTCACTTACGGACGCGGCGAAGGAGTCGTGATCGGCACGGCAATGGACACCGAGATGGGCAAAATCGCCCAGGCGCTGGACACCGACGAGCAGAAGCTGACCCCACTGCAGCAGAAGCTGGAGGAGCTTGGCAGGTTTCTGGGCTATATTGCCATCGGGGTGTGCGTGCTTATCTTCGTGATCGGCCTTATCCAGGGCCGGGAGTTGTTCGAGCTGTTCCTGACAGCGATCAGCCTTGCAGTGGCGGCTATTCCGGAAGGACTTCCGGCGATTGTAGCAATCGTGCTGTCGCTTGGCGTCACACGAATGTCCAAGATCAACGCTATCGTCAAAAAGCTCCCTGCCGTCGAAACGCTCGGCTCGGTTAACATTATCTGCTCCGACAAGACGGGAACGCTGACCCAGAACAAAATGACCGTCGTAAAGCGCTATAGTATACCGGAGGCTCACCCGGAAACTCAGCAGGACATGCTGAGGGCCTTTGTCCTGTGCAGTGATGCCAGCATTCATGATGGCGAGGCTACCGGCGACCCTACCGAGATTGCACTGGTGTATGAAGGAGAAGAGCAGGGGTTATCCAAAAGAAACCTCGAAACGGAATTCAAGCGTGTATCCGAGAGGCCGTTTGATTCCGACCGCAAGCTCATGTCTACGCTAAACACGGTCCCGGGCGGGTTCCGGGTTCACACAAAGGGCGCGATCGACCAGCTGCTGCGTATCTCCACCTCTGCCAGGGTTGGCGGAGAAACGGTACCGATGACAGAGGCGCTGAAGCAGCAGTATTTGCAGGCGGCTGAAGAAATGTCCGATCAGGCACTCCGGGTTCTGGCCGCGGCCTTTAAGGACAGCCCCTCCAAGGTAGAGCCGCAGGACATGGAACAGGACTTAACCTTCCTCGGCTTTGTCGGCATGATCGATCCGCCGCGGACCGAGGTGAAGGATTCCATCCGCGAGGCCAAGATGGCCGGCATTACACCGGTCATGATCACCGGGGACCACAAAAATACGGCGGTTGCTATTGCGAGAGAGCTGGACATTGCGAAGGATCTCAGCCAGAGCATGACCGGAGCCGAGATCGACGAGCTGTCCGAAGAACAGTTCGCGAGCCGCATCAAGGATGTGCGCGTCTTTGCCCGCGTGTCTCCCGAGCACAAGGTCAAGATTGTGAAGGCGCTGCGGGCGCAGGGCAATATCGTTTCCATGACCGGCGATGGCGTCAATGACGCACCTTCTCTCAAAAATGCAGACATCGGGGTTGCCATGGGCATCACCGGCACGGATGTGTCCAAGGGCGCCAGTGATATGATTTTGACCGATGACAACTTTACGACGATTGTGCACGCCATCCGGGAAGGGCGGAACATTTATGGAAATATCCGCAAGACCGTCACCTTCCTGCTGTCATGTAACTTCGGGGAGGTCGTGGCCATTCTCGCCTCCATCCTGTTCTTCTGGCCGCTGCCGCTGCTGGCGACACAGATTTTGTGGATCAACCTGGTTACGGACACTTTACCCGCCATCGCGCTGGGTATAGATCCCGGTGAGAAGGATATTATGAAGAAGAAGCCGCGTGATCCGAAGGAGAGCTTCTTCGCTGGCGGCGCCGCTGTGAATGCTGTGCTGGGCGGGCTGCTGATCGGAAGCCTGACCCTGCTGGCTTTTTATCTCGGCCTGCGGGAGTTTGGCTACAGCCTGGGAGATTCCGATATCCCGGATGATGCCATGACCTATGCGCGGACGATGGCTTTTGTCGTTCTGGCTGCGTCGCAGCTGTTTTACGCATTTACGAAGCGGAGCGCGACCAAGTCGATTTTTCAAATCGGAGTCTTCTCCAATAAATATCTGGTGGGGGCGGTGCTGGCCGGCCTGGTGCTGCAGTTCATCTCCATCAGCGTACCCGTGCTCGCGGCAGCCTTCAAGGTGCAGAACCTGAGCCTCTCCGATTGGGGACTGGTCATTGGTCTGGCGCTCATTCCGCTGATCATCAACGAAATCATCAAGCTGGTGACCAGGCAAATCCGCAAGCCGGAGCGGGCAGCCTGAGGAAGCATCTGGTCGGTTGCTTGCTGTTCGGAATCTGCTATTTACTCCTCCAACGTTTCACCGCGTTAAAGGTGCATTTGGCTTGAAAGACGAACATTTAAGTTGAAAAGCGGTACATTTATTAATATATTGTAAATAGGACAAACATCGCGTTGTCAGCAAATTATCTAGGAGGGTCTTCCCATATGAAAAAAGGGGTCATGTCTTTAATCAGTCTCGCACTGTCGGTTACCATGCTTGCAGGCTGCGGAAGTAAACCGGAGGAAGGTGCAACCAGCGGAGCTGGAGGAGAAGCACCGAAAGCTAGCTTTACGGTAGGAATGGTTACGGACGCAGGTACCATTGATGATAAGTCCTTTAACCAGGGCACTTATGAGGGAATCAAGAGAGCAAGCGAGGAGTTCGGCATCGAGATGAAATATCTCAAGCCGGCGGGCACGACAGAGGCGGAGTATACGAAGGAGATCGGCAATCTGTATGATGCAGACTACAGACTCATCGTGACACCAGGCTTCAAGTTCGAAACGGCGATTTTCAAGGCGCAGGAGAAGTATAAAGATGCGAAGTTTGTTCTGATCGACGGCGCTCCGAATTCCGGAGAGCAGGGCGCGGCGCCCGTCGTAGCTGAGAACACAGTTTCTATCTTCTTCGCGGAGCAGGAATCCGGCTTCCTCGCAGGTGTTGCCTCTGCGCTGCAGCTGAAGGAAGGCGAAGCCGGCTTCATCGGCGGCATTCAGATTCCACCGGTACAGAAGTTCAACTGGGGCTTCCAGCAGGGCCTGAGCTACGCCAATGAGAACCTCGGCACAAACGTAACGATCAAGAAGGAGAATGTCGTATACCAAGGCACCTTCGATAACGTAGCAGCAGGCGGACAGCTTGCGGCACAAATGTATGACCGCGGCGTGGATGTTGTCTTCGCGGCAGCCGGCGGTGTGGGTGTCGGTGCCATTCAAGAGGCAGTAACCCGCGCGAAGGGCGGAGAAGCGGTATGGATGGTCGGCGTTGACGTAGACCAGTATGAGGATGGAGCATACGGAGACGGCAAGTCCGTCGTGCTGACCTCGGCGGTGAAGAAGGTGGACCAGGCTGCCTACGATATGATCAAGGCAGAGATGGACGGCACCTTCCCGGGCGGACAGACTCTTACGCTGGATGCAAAGTCTGACGGTGTAGGCCTGCCGGAAGAGAACCCGAACCTGAGCGAGGACGTGATGAAGCAGGTAGAGGAAGTTCTCGGCAAAATCAAATCCGGTGAGATTACGGTATCTGCAGAGCAGGGCGACCTGATCCAGTAATCCAGTCAACCCGCAACAAAAAAGACGGAGAAGCTATCCGTCTTTTTTGTTGAGAGTAAGAAACAGAGCTTATGGATGCTGAAGACTCCCCGGCCTTCGGGGATGAAGAAGGAGAGAG
Organism: Paenibacillus sp. F411; assembly: GCF_017582705.1. NCBI lineage: Bacteria > Bacillati > Bacillota > Bacilli > Caryophanales > Paenibacillaceae > Paenibacillus > Paenibacillus sp. F411. The sequence goes on along the minus strand of NZ_JAGFIP010000008.1, from coordinate 125,620 downwards.
CCGAACCTATGGACTACGTTGTCGAGATGGAGGGCATCCGAAAGGAATTCACGGGCATCGTTGCCAACGACGATATTACACTCAGATTGCGAAAAGGGGAGATTCACGCTCTGCTCGGGGAAAACGGCGCAGGCAAATCGACTCTGATGAGCATTCTGTTCGGGATGTATCAGCCGGATCGCGGCCGGATTCTGGTCGAGGGCAAGGAAGTGCGGATCACGAGCCCGAACGTTGCGAACAAGCTGGGCATTGGCATGGTGCATCAGCACTTTAAGCTGGTCGAGCCGTTTACCGTGACGGAGAATATTATTTTGGGCTATGAAACCCGCAAGTTCGGACTGTTCATGGATACAGACAAGGCCGCGAAGCGGGTCGGGGAGCTGTCGAAGCAGTACGGCCTGAACGTGGACCCTTATGCGAAGATTGAGGATATTTCGGTCGGGATGCAGCAGCGGGTGGAGATTCTGAAGATGCTTTACCGCAATGCAGATGTGCTTATCTTTGACGAGCCGACGGCGGTGCTGACTCCTCAGGAGATTACCGATCTCCAGGAAATCATGAAGAACCTGACCAAGGAAGGTAAGTCCATCATTCTTATCACCCATAAGCTGAAGGAGATCAAGGCAGTGGCAGACCGCTGCACCGTCATCCGGCGCGGCAAGACGATCGGCACCGTGGATGTGGCGGAGACGAGCCGGGAGGCCATGGCGGAGATGATGGTCGGCCGCAGCGTATCCTTCAAGGTGGATAAGACCGCGAGCGCTCCGGGAGCTGCCGTGCTGGAGGTGTCGTCTCTGACGGTGAAGAACAGCAAGAAGGTAGAAGCGCTGAAGCGCTTTAGCCTGAGCGTTCACGCCGGTGAGATTGTCGGCATTGCAGGCGTGGACGGCAATGGCCAGACCGAGCTCATCGAGGCCATTACCGGCCTGCAGAAGGCCGAGAGCGGCGAAGTGCTGCTGAGCGGCAAGCCGATTCACGAGCTGTCGATCCGGGAGCGGAATGACAGAGGCATCGGGCATATTCCAGAGGACCGCCACAAGCGCGGGCTTGTGCTGGATTACAGCCTGGAAGAGAATATGATGCTGGAAGTGTACAACCGGCCGCCATTTTCCCGGAATGGATTGCTGAAGCCGAACGCGATGCGGGAGCATGCGGAGCATATTATTGAGAGCTTTGACGTGCGCTCTGGCAGCGGTGTCCGCTCTGTGGCCCGCTCGCTGTCCGGAGGGAACCAGCAGAAGGCTATTATCGGGCGTGAGGTGGAGCGTGATCCTGATCTCCTCATCGCTGTGCAGCCCACACGGGGTCTGGACGTAGGATCGATTGAATACATTCACCGCCGCCTGGTAGAGCAGCGCGATAAAGGGAAAGCCGTGCTGCTCGTCTCGCTGGAGCTTGATGAAATTCTGAATCTCTCTGACCGCATTGCGGTCATTAACAGCGGGGAGCTGGTCGGCATCGTGAACGCTTCCGAAACGAATGAACAGGAGCTGGGCCTGATGATGGCCGGTTATGGCAAAGAGGAGGGCAGCGCATGAACAACAGTATAAAATCGTTTGTCGCCGTCCTGCTCGGACTGCTGGCCGGAGTTCTGCTCATGGCTGTAACCGGTCACAACCCGGTGGAAGGCTTTAAATATCTGATCGAGGGCGGCCTGAAAAATCCGGAGCGGATCGGGAACACCCTCGCTACCGCTACCCCGCTCATTCTGACAGGCCTGTCCGTCGCGTTCGCGTTCCGCACCGGTCTCTTCAATATCGGGGCCGCGGGGCAGATGCTGTTTGGCGGCTTCTGTGCAACGGCGGTCGGCCACTGGCTGGACTTGCCCCGCGCCCTTCTTCTGGTCGTCATTGTGCTGGCCGGCTTTATCGGCGGGGCGCTGTGGGCGCTGGTGCCGGGCATTCTAAAGGCCCGGTACAACGTGCATGAGGTGGTCAGCACCATTATGATGAACTGGATTGCCTACTGGATTGTGTTCTATGCGGTGCCTTCCTACTTCAAGGGAAGCAGTGAGACGGAATCCCGGCAGCTTCCGGCCAATGCCCTGCTCCAGCAGCAGGGGCTTAGCGATTTGTTTCAAGGCTCCTACATCAATCTGGGCCTGTTCGTCGCCTTGATCAGTGTTGTTCTGGTGGCCTTCCTGATTCAAAAAACAACGCTCGGCTACGAGCTGAAGGCAGTCGGCTTTAACCGTCATGCGGCAGAGTATGCCGGCATCGGGGTGCAGCGGAGCATCGTGCTGTCGATGTTTATCTCCGGCGGCATCGCAGGCCTTGCGGGAGTAACCCAGTATACGGGCAATGCCTCCAGCATTCAGATCGGCATCCTGCCGAGCCAGGGCTTTGACGGCATTGCCGTTGCACTGCTGGGTGCCAACGCACCGCTTGGCGTGCTGCTGGCTGCTATTTTCTTCGGCCTGCTTTACTCTGGCCGGGGCTTTATGAACGCCATGACCGATATACCGCCGGAAATTGCGGATTCGATCATCGCGATTATTATTTATTTTGCAGCGACGAGCATTCTCGTGGATCGCTTGTATCGTAAATACAAATCACGCCGTGCGGCGAACAAGAAGCAGGGGGGCTGAACCAATGTGGACGACACTTGAGCAAATTTTTCCCTACGCGATCGTGTTCACAATTCCGCTGCTGATTACCGCCCTGGGTGCCCTGTTCAGTGAACGGAGCGGCGTGGTCAACATTGGTCTGGACGGCTTGATGATCATCGGCTCCTTCATGGGCGCCTTTGTGACCTTCAAGCTTCAGGAGCAATATGGAGATGCGCCCTGGGTGCTGTGGGTAGGCTTGCTGGCAGCTATGGCAGCCGGCATGCTGTTCTCGGTGCTGCATGCGTTTGCCAGCATCAACCTCAGCGCGAATCAGATCATTAGTGGTACGGCCATCAATCTGATCGCCGGCGCGTTGACGATCTTTCTCGCGCGGAACATGACGGGCAGCGGGAATATCCGCATCAGCATCTTTGAGCCCTTCAATGTGCCGCTGCTCTCGGACATTCCCTTTCTGGGGGATTTATTCTTCACGCGGAGTAACCCCGTGACCTGGTTCGTGCTTATTATTCTCGCCGTCAGCACGGTCGTTCTGTACAAGACGCCGTTCGGAATGCGCCTGCGCGCCTGCGGAGAGCATCCGCACGCGGCTGAAGCTGCCGGGGTGCGGGTGCAGTCCATGCGTTATGCCGGCGTGCTGATCTCCGGTGCTTTCTCGGGTCTTGGCGGTGCCGCCATCCTGATGACCTACTCCGGAGAATTTAATGGTAACGTCTCGGGTCTGGGCTTCCTGGCGCTGGCGTCCTTGATCTTCGGTCAGTGGAGGCCGCTGGGTGTGCTTGCCGCAACCTTCTTCTTCGGGTTTGCAAGCACCGTGGCGAACGTGTCCCAGGTCATTCCGTCGCTGGCGGTTATTCCACCCGTAGTGCTAAAGGTGTTCCCGTACGTGGTCACCCTGATTGCCCTGGTCATCTTCTCCAAGTCCTCTAACGCACCGAAAGCGGTTGGTGAGCCGTTCGATTCCGGCAAGCGGTAGGAACGTCTACGAGGGCATGCTTTGCGGATGAGGAGCTTATGCGTTACGTGATAGAACCTATGTATGAAATACAGACAGCCTCCGCTTGGACCGTGTTGAACCGTCCAAAGCGGAGGCTGTCTTTTTTGTTTGCTTTTTTGTCCGAAAAAATGAACCGTTTTAGCCGGTCCGTTGTTTATATTACATCACGTACCGGAAAGGAGGGCTCTGAAATTGACAGATCGAGAGCTGTTTGATGCTTATAACAAAGATGTATACCGTACCTGCTATTATATGCTGCGTAACGTTCAGGATGCGGAGGATGTATGTCATGACGTATTCGTCACCGTATTTCGCCAGGATTGGCACGAGATTGAGCAGCTGCGAGCCTGGATTTTGCGGATCTCTGTCAATCATTGCTTGAATCTGCTGCGCAAGCAGCAGAGGCGAACCGTAAAGCAGCCTCAGCTGCAGTGGATGCGGAAGCATCAAGAGGCTTCGGTTCCTGCTGTAGATGCGCAGGTGCTGAAGCGGGAATCGTCGGAAGAGTGGGAGAAGCTGCTGGGACAATTGCCTGAGAAGCTCATGGCCGTGGTGGTTCTTCGATACCTTGGAGAGCTGTCTACCGCTGAAATTGCACAGTCGCTGAATTTGCCTCAAGGGACGGTAAAATCCCGGCTGCATAAAGCCCTCAAGCTGATGCGGGGCAAGCTGGAAAGCAAGGAATTATATGATAGGAGAGGTGAACGACAGTATGGAGCACCTTGAACGAGATCTCAAGAATCAGATGAAAAGTGACAGAGGCGTACCCTATCCAGACTTTGAAGCGATGTGGGGCCGTATTCAGCAGAATGAGCTGCATACCGAGACCGAGGCTGGCGGGAAGTCCTGGACGCCTGTAGTGTCTCAGCGGTTCCACAAGAGAGCGGCTATGATCCTCGGGATCTCTGCAGCGCTGGTGGCTGTACCGGTCTATGCGGCCATTCAGTATGACTGGTCTGACCTTCTGTCGTACCGCTCAGGGATCATGACCGCTCTGGAGGATGGACTCGGGCAAACCATTGAGCAGTCCGTGACCCGAAACGGGATTACGCTGACGGTACACACCGCCTTTACGGATGAGAATCGGACGGTTCTGCTATATTCACTGGATCCCGGTTCGGTGACCGAGGGACAATCCATAGATTATGGCCAGTTGAGCTTGAGAGATGATAAGGGAAAGCTCATTAAAGGTGATTTTAACCAGAGATATAATGAACAGCTTGGAGTGGTACAGGGATATTTTGAAAGTGAATGGGTACCGAGCGGTTCCCTGAGTGAATTGACCTTTGGCATCGAAGATGTGCATTTCATGGAGGAGGCGCGCTTTCCGGTATCGTACAATCCGAAGCAATCGGAAGCACAAGAGTTGAAGATCGGCCGGGATGGGGTGGAGTCACTGTTGATTCAATCCTTTCCCCAGTCTGAAGGAGAAGTGCTGCTGCGGTCTGTATTTCGATTCGCCGAGAACTTCAAGCCAGAACAAGCAGGCTGGGTCCGGATCGAGATAGAGCAGAAATCTGACCAGCATCGAACGGCAGCGCGCAATCCAGGAATTTTCGGGACTCCGGGTAAGCCCGGTGAGGTCATCAATGAGCAGGTATTCAGTGCCGAGCAGCTTCAGAAGGAGGACACGCGTTTTGAGATGGTGTACAGCCGAGCTGCCCGAACGTCAACAGGAGTATGGGGAATCGACTTGCAGCTTTCCAAGAAACAAATGGAGAAGAGCACCTTCCAAGAGAAGCTGAACGTGCCGCTGCCGCAGGTGCCGGGTGGAACCTCTGTGCATGAGCTGATCATCACACCTACCCAGGTTCAGGTGATCCTGAAGCATCAAGAGAAGGTTCTGCTCCTGCCATATCAAAGGTTTGAGCTTCATGCAGGAGAGACCGTCCTTCAGGGTGGAAGCAGCCTTGTAGACTATTCAAAATCCACCGAGCTAAGGTTTGAAATGAACGGCTTGAAGGCGGATGAGTTGGCGGGACTTCCAATGACGCTGGTGGCCAAGCATCGGATCGATGAGCACGAGGGAGACGGAACCCCGATTCTGTTAAACCGGATTTCCGAGCAGCGCCAAAGCGTAGAGGTCAGCCTGGGAGCGTATCCTGTTCAATTCACCTATTACCGAAAAGACGGTCATCTGTATGTGGAGTCCTCAAGCCAGGATTCCCGGTTTGGCGGCGTAACCCAGACCTATTATTTGGAAGAGGGAGGTAAACGTATTTACGCCAAACCAGCCAAGACATGGCTGAGGGGAGATGGGGATAACCGCCGCATGGATGTCTACGAGAACTTTACAGCACAAGAGCTGCCTGTTTATGTATGGATGTATACCACAGAAGCTCCGAAAGAAGAGCTAAGTACTCCATTGAGATCAGGGCAATAACCTGCCCATCTATCACAGCCGCCCCTAAGCCGATGAGGTGACAAAGGGCGGCTGTTATTGTGTCATTGGAGTCATTGCCGGGGATTTTTAATCTGCTTCAAACGACAGCTTCTATGTTATGATAAAATTATGGTTATTCATATTGTCATGGAATGAGGGTTGTCGGTTGTCCAAAAAAATTACACTTCAGCATATCGCTGAACAGGTTGGCGTATCTAAATTCGCGGTATCTATGGCGTTGTCCGGCAAGCCGGGCATCAGTGCCGAGACGAGAGAGAAAATACGGCAGGCTGCCGCCAGTCTCGGCTATTACTCCCAGAATCACGTACGTATGAAGCCGCGGACGCAGCTGGCTGACACTCATCAAGAGCAGCAACCGTCAAGCACGGTGCCGACCGTTATTGTTCTTATTCCCAATGTACGCTTTCAGACTAAGGATTCGCTGTACTGGGGGCGGGTGATGAATGGCGTTACGGATGCGTTGGAAGCGGAGGGCGTCCACCCCGTCGTCATTACGGAATTTAATGATGAGCTGTTTACACATATCATTCAGGTGGATAAGGTAATGGGGTTAATTGGCATCGGGATGATCTCCAACGCACTGCTGATGCAGGTAAAGGGTGCAGGAATTCCGTATGTGCTGGTCGATCATGAGGATGAGCTTCTTCCGTCCGATTCTGTGTTTACGAACAATCTGGACGACTTCCGGAAGGCGGCGCAGCACTTGCTGGGCAGCGGCCACCGGGATATTAAGTATATCGGAAGCCTTACGCATTCCCGCAGCTTCATGGATCGCTGGCTCGGCTTTCGGATGGCGATGGAGGCGGCTGGAGAGAAGGAGGTGCTGGAACGATGCACCATTCAGCTGGAGGGGGTAACAGGACTGCCAAATCAGGTGAGACAGCAATTGAGGCGCCTGCATGAAGCCGACTCGCTGCCAACCGCGTTTCTGTGCGTCAATGATGTCATCGCGCTCTATACCTGGGAAGCTCTTGAAGAGCTGGGGATCCAGGTTCCGCAGCAATGCTCGGTGTTTGGCTTCGATCATGTGGAACAGACCGGGGGGCGTTCTCTTAGTACCATTAATGTCAGTAAGGAGGAACTCGGGGCAACGGCAGTGGAGCTGCTGCTGCATCGGCTGAAAAATCCGGAGAAGCCCATTCAGAAGGTGCTGCTTTCTGGTCATATGCTGCTGGGCAGCAGCACGGCCCCCCTGCAGCTAACGTAGGAGAAATATAGCGCCTCGGCAGACAGTGTTTGCCGAGGCTTTTTGATGGGAAACAGCGGCTAATAACGGAGGTCCATGTATATAATTTTATTTGATGACAACATAATTTTATGATAACTTTATGTTTATGAGATGTATAAAGCAAGTACTACAATGAGCGAGGAGTGTGACAGCTTTATGTCTGCTAAGAAACCGAATGTTATCCTCATATTAACGGACGACCAAGGCTACGGTGATCTCGGCCTGCACGGCAATTCGTATGTAGAAACCCCGCGATTGGATGCCCTGGGTGCAGAAGGGGTTCGATTTGAGCAGTTCTATGCAACACCTGTATGCGCACCGACAAGAGCCTCGCTTCTGACAGGAAGACAATTTCTAAGAACCGGCGTCTGGCATGTTCATGGAGGACGGGATTTTCTGAACACCGATGAGACATTGCTGCCTGAGGTGCTGCGGGACCATGGCTACCGCACAGGCATGATGGGCAAGTGGCACTCAGGAAAGACGAATGCATACTTGCCGTATCATCGTGGCTTTGATGAGGTATGGATGGCGAAGCTGTACGTCCATATGAATAACCGGATGGATCATAATGGCGAATGGGTCGATACGACAGGCTGGACGACGGATACGTTAACCGATAAGGCGATCGACTTTATACGGAGCAGCAAGGAGGAGCCTTTTTTCCTGTATGTGCCGTATCTTGCTCCGCATGAGCCATGGTATGCCCCGGATGAGCTTATTGAGAAGTATAAGTCCAAGGGCCTCTCCGAGAGTCTGGCCACTGTCTTTGCGATGATTGAGCAGGTGGATACCCAGGTAGGGCGTCTGCTGGATACAGTGCGTGAGGAAGGGCTGGAGGAGGATACGATAGTCATCTTTATGAGTGATAATGGACCGATCGCAGGTTCCTCGAATCTGCCTGACCTTACAGCAGAGGAAATGTCACTCCGCAATGCAGCCGGGATGCGCGGCAACAAGGGGACGATCTGGGATAATGGTTCCCGGGTTCCTTGCTTCATACATAGTCCTGCTCGTTTCCGGCCGACAATTATCGAGGAGCTTGTTCATGTCACGGATCTATTTCCTACTATTTTAGAGCTGACGGGAGCGTCGCGAAAAGAGAATGCCTTTCCGCTGGACGGCAGAAGCCTCGTGCCGATGCTTGAGCCTGTCCTTGAGAAGGAGCCCACAGCGGCCAAGCTGCCGGAGCAGCCGGATGACCGCTACATTGTAAACGGCACCCATCAAACCTACTGGCCCGCACGTCCCAACGAATGGTCGGTGCCTCCAAGGGACCGGCAATTCTCTTACCTGGACCAGCGGTATAATCTGTCGATTCGCCATGGGAAATACAAGCTCGTTCCAGCGGGAGATGGAAGGCATGAGCTTTATGATATGGAGGCAGATCCTCGGGAGACGACGGATCTGGCCAGTGAGCTGCCGGAAACGACCTCCGGGCTGGCTAACAAGCTGCAGTCATGGTTTGAGGAGCTCGTTCGTTCAGGCCGCGCCCACCGGACGGCAACCTTTTACATCGGGTACCCTGGTGAGCAGGAGACGGTCATTCCGACCTACGCCCCTGTTGCGGTTAGCGGTCATGTCGTTCCGGGCAGTCATAGCAGCAAGGGCTGGATGATGGCAGGGGACGGACAGTCGGCAGATATCGAGGTGCTGGATCCCGGGGAATATGAGCTTCAGCTGCGTGCTGACGTCTTAAAGGAAGGTACGATGGCAGAGGTAAGCATCGGGAACATTCGCATTCAAGGCGTGCTGCGGTCGGGACAGCCTTGTCTGTTAGGCCGCGTACACTTGGAAGCGGGACGATTTGAGCTTACGCTTCGGCTCATCGATGTTCCGTCCGGAGCCGGAGACGCTGTAAGCTTCAGCTATCCTTCAGATGGGGTTATTGTACGGCGTGCAGGCAGGTCATGAAGCGGTTTCCTTTGTTTCACCGGTATCTCCTGTCGTATATGCTTCTGCTCTTTCTGCCCATTATTGTGATCGGGGCCGTAGCCTATACGCATTTTGTCTCTATCCTTCAGGATCAGGTGCTCTCGACGAACCGGAAGGCGCTTCAGGAAGCGCAGCAGGCTGTCGATACGAAAATGAGCGAGATTACCAAAATATCTGCGCATGTTTCAATGACGAGGGAGCTGTCTCCTCGCGAGCTGCAGCGTCCCTATGATCTGTTCGAGGTAAGAGAGCTGTTTAATTATTCCGTGGCGAATACGTTTATATCGGATATTCTGCTCTATTTTCAAGGAAGCAGCTTCTTGTACTCGTACAATAGCAGCTACTCTCTTCCTATCTTTCATACCTTGTTTAATTACAGCAGCTGGTCTCCGGAGGAGCTGCAGAAAGATTTGGATACCTTGCGAAAGCCGACATTGCGGCCGGCGGAGGACGTTCTGGTCGGCTCAGACAATAAAGTGAGCCGCCGTCTTATTACGTATCTTGTTCCGCTGCCGGTCAATTCCTCAAAGCCGCATGGGGCGGTTATGTACATGATTGACGAAAGTGCTTTGCAGGATCTGATCGCAGCTACGATACCGTATCGCAAGGGGGTATCATTCATTATCGATGACCGTGATCGCGTCGTGACCTCGCTGAGTGGCGAGCCGTCACTGCAGGAAACGGGATTTCTACGTACCATTCCCTTGTCAGAGGATGGAGAGACGATCCGCACAGCGCTGGGGGACACCCCATATTACGTCTCGGCGTTGCGCTCTCCGGTCACGGGCTGGACCTATGTGACCGCGATTGCGGAGGAAGAGCTGCTGCAGCCAGTGGCTGAAGTCCGCAATCGAGCACTGTGGACAACGGCCGCAGTTCTTATCATCGGCAGTCTGTTGATCTATGCAGCGATGCACCTGAATTACAATCCGGTACAGGCGATGGTGCGCAGAATGAGCTCGCAGCTCGAGGGAAGCCAGCAAGCGATGCGGCAGCAGCTGCTCATGCGAGTGCTGCGGGGAGATGTGCACGGAGAGAAGGAGTTTAACGAGAAGGGGGCTGCGCTGGGACTTCAGCTGAATAAGCCGTATTATACGGTCCTGCTGCTTCAGCTGGAGCAGCAGGAGGAGCCAACTCATATTGCATCGGCGACAGAGCTGAAGCAGCAAGCAGCTGCCCGCTGGCTTTCGCTGCTGCCCGGCGATATTACGGCATACGATGTGGAGGGAACCGAGCCGGCGACGGTCGTGATGATTGCAGGCATGGAGGAAGCGGCTCCGAACAGCTTGTGGCAGGAACTGTACAGTGCCTATAGTGAGAAGAACGATATTCCGTTAACGGTAGGCATCGGGTATGCCTACCGAGATCTGACGGAGCTGTCCAAATCGTTTCTTGAGGCCACGACCGCGCTGCAATATAAGTCGATCAAGGGCGCGAGGCAAATGATTTTTTTTCAAGAGATTGATACGGCTGCAGCATCCTCTCAATCGTACCCGAAGGCGCAGTTGGATGTGCTGGAACAGGCGCTGCGCCAGCGCAATGCAGACAAGTCCATGGTTGCTGCTGCGGCTCTGATGCAGACCATGAAGGCTGAATGCCGAACGCTGCTGGCCGCCAAATATTACTGCTTCGACATCGTGCATCTGTTCAGCAGAGCGATGACAGATGCGGTGCCGAGCGCAGTCGCGTATGACTATCCGGATGTGCTGTCGCTGACGCGCAACAATACGCTCGAGGAGCTGGAGCAGTCTGTATTGCGGATGTGCAGGGATGTATGTGCCCAGATGGAGCAGCTTCAGCAGCAGGAGGAAGAGGGTGCCAAGCCGCTGGAACAGCTCATGCTGGATTACATTCATCAGCAATATAATGATTATCAATTTTCCGTCAAGCAGATGGCAGAGCACTTCTCGGTTTCGACGGTGTATCTCGGGAAATATTTTAAAGAAAAAACGGGCAGCACCGTGCTGGAATATACAAATAAGCTGCGGATCGAAAAGGCGAAGGATATTTTAAGAACGACAGATATTCCGCTGCAGGATATTGTCAACCAGGTCGGCTATAGCGACGTGTCGAGCTTTATCCGCAAGTTCAAGCAGCTCGTTTCGATGACGCCGGGTGAGTATCGCAAGCTGTATCGGTCCGGCTAAAGCCCTTGACGGCGGGCTTTGCTTTTCGCATATGGGCTCTAATATGGTATACGCTTTCAAAATCGCATACGACTTAGCAAATCGCAAATTGTGCTGTCAAAAGCTACTCTGGTACGATGAAGCCCAGACTTTTGGAAACGCATTCACTATTCCGCGTATGTACCCTCACTTTCAAGGTTGTACACGTGGATGGAGTGCCGGGTCTTTATCTGAAGGAGGTAGAAGATAGTATGAAGAGAACGTTCACACGCATCATTTCAATGCTGCTGGTGTGCTTTCAGCTGGCTTCGCTGTTCGTACCGGTGGAAGGTCAGGCGAATGCTGCGCCTGGCGCCGCAGAGAGTGCGGAGCAGGCCGAGTGGTCTCCACTCGTGACAAATAGCGAAGCGGAGAGGGAAGTGAATCGGTATGAGTCGGAGGAGGCGATGCTAAAAGACGTCACTGCGACTTCATCCACATCCGGCTTCAGCGGCACTGGCTATGTGGAGATGGGAGCTTCTACCGCACAGGACGCGTCCATGTCGTTTACGGTAAACGCGACCGAGTCGGGGGATCATCAGCTGACGATCGGGTATTACCTGAACGTTGCCAGTGCACAAACCAAAAATATCCGTGTCACCGTGAATGAGGGTACGGCGTTTTCTGTAAAGCTAGGCCCTTCCTCCAAGGAATGGACGACACAGCAGATCACGGTATCGCTGACGCGCGGCAAGAACACGATCAAGCTGTCCAAGGAGCAGGCTTATATTTTGATCGATTATATGGAGCTGGCAGTGGACCCGGCCAAGCTAATCACGATGGAGCCTGTCGAGGATCAGGAGGTAAGTCCAGGCGAGACGCTCCAGCTTTCTTTGCCGGGTGCGGGTCCGGAGCCTCAGGAGCTCCTTTATTCGTGTGACTCTCTTCCGCAAGGAGCAGCGCTGGATGCAGTGACCGGTGTACTGACATGGACGCCGGGGGCGGACGCAATTGGCACGTATCCGCTTTCTTGCAAGGTGACAGACGGCGTATTCGAGGCGTCCCGTTCTTTCATAGTCCGGGTCGTGGAGCCGGGTGTGAAGCTGAAGCAGATCGCCCGCAAATACGAAGCGGAAGGAGCGAAGCTCCGGGGCTTTAACCTGGCTGTCGAGACGGCGCTGTCCGGATATTCCGGAGCAGGCTACGTGGGGCACTTTGACGACATATCCGACCAGCTTGTGTTTGAGACCTATGCCTCCGAGTCCAAAGTATACGATGTAAAACTGCGATACCAGGTACAGGCAGGCAGTTCCAAGAAGCTGGATCTGTACGTGAACGGCGTGAAGCAGAGTGCAGTTACCTTTGCACCGCCAAGAGACCAATGGCAGAATGCCGTTGTCAGTCTCAGCCTGCAAAAGGGCCATAATGAGCTGGTTCTGGCGAAGAATCAGAGCTGGTTAAAGATTGACTATGTAGAATATGACGACTATGCCCCTGTGGATGCCGAGACGAAGCTGCCCTTACCGGAGCCTCAAAAGCCTTCTGGACCGGTGCTGCAGCCGTTAACCTTGAAGGCCGCTGTCGCAGGAGAGCCGGTAGCCTTTCAGGTAGAGGCTGCCGATCCGAACGGAGATGTCATGACGTTCTCCATGTCTGAGCTGCCGGAAGGCGCGATGTTTGATCCGGTCAGCCGTGAATTTCAATGGGTGCCGACCGCGAGTCAAATCGGTACGTATACCCCTGTGGTCAGTGTAACTGACGGAGTATATACGGCACAGGACCGCGTAACCGTTGCAGTGCTGGAGGAAGGATACTCGCTTCAGCCAATCCAGAGAAGATATGAAGCTGAGTCTGCGAGCAAGCAAGGTGGTGTGGTGACAGAAGCGCGGGCAGAGGGTTATTCCGGAAGCGGCTACATCACCGGATTTCTCAATACGGAGGATGCGATCGATTTTGATATATACGTTTCCTATAAAGGCACTTATGATGTGACATTCGCCTATCAGCTGTACGGGGCAGATTCCAACAAGGTGCAGGATGTCGTGGTGAATGGTAAACAGACCTACGTCAAGACGTTCTTGCTCGGAGAACCCGGACGATGGGTAACGGACACAAGGAAGCTTGAGCTGAATCAGGGCTATAACAGCCTGCAGATCCGAAAAAACGGGGGCAGCATTCACCTCGATTATATTGAGTTGACCGATCTTGCTCTGCATCAGAACGACGAGCCGGTTCCGCTGCCAAAGCTAAACAAGCCTCCAATCCTGGAACAGATCGGATTGCAGCGTGTGAAGGCTGGAAGCACGCTTTCTTTCACCATGAAGGCGACGGACGGAAACAGCGATCCTATTCGCTATCGGGCAGAGCAGCTTCCAGAAGGGGCGCAGTTGAATGAAACGACCGGTGCCTTCACATGGACACCGGGTGCGCAAGCGGATTCCTGGAATAAAATCACCCTCATTGCCACAGACGGGGAGAGTGAGGCGAGAGAAGAGGTGGTTCTGCTGCTTACGAAGCCGACCGATCAGCAAGGCGCTCCCCGCTTGAAGCTCGACGGCAAGAGCATACTCGCTCCGGACGGCACACCGCTTACGCTCCGAGGCTACAATTGGGGCTGGTGGGATCAGAATCTGGCCGAGGATGCGGTCCTGTTGAAGGAGATGGGAGGGAATTTCGTCCGCCTGAACTTCCGCTGGAACTTCGGAGACAGCACCCATCCCTGGAATGCCCGCAAGGATGATGAGCCGGGACATATTAACCCTGTTCATTTGGCGCAGCTGGATCAATATATTGAATGGCTGTCTTCGAATGGGATCTGGATCGATTTGTTCGTCAACACCACGACCCATTACGATGATCTGCTGAACGATCCGGAGACCAGAGAGAAGTTCATGACGATGTGGACGTTCCTTGCGGAGCGGTATAAGGATCAGCCTTACATGGCCTCGTATGAAATTCATGCAGAGCCGCAGCCAACCGTACTGCAGCATGAGGAGGTCGTCCGCTTGTATAAGGAGACGATTGACCGCATCATGCAGGTGGACACCGACACTCCGTTTGTGATCGGCCCGGCGAAATTTTACAATGCCGAGAATTTAATTGATACGTACTACCTGAAGGGGTATCCGATCATTTATGCGTTCAATCACTTTGATCCGCATGAATTTACACATGCAGAGAAGTCGCCGCTGCTGGAATACCCGAATGCGGGCAAGGGCTGGGACAAAGCATTTTTGTCCAAGCGGCTGGAGGTGCCGCTTTCGTTCCGCGACAAATTTAACGTGCCGATTTATTGTGATCAGGTGGGCGCGAAGAACACGGCTCCGGGCTATCTGCAGTGGCATGACGATGTGCTGTCGCTGCTGAACGAGGAGAGCATCCCGTGGACGGTCTGGAATTTCCGGCAAGGCAGCGGTCGCTTCGGCTTGTATGAAACGAACCCTGCTACCGGCACTTATGAACGCAATGATGAGCTGTATCAAAGGCTGCTGCCGTATTTCAAAGCAGCCCAGCCGCCGCAGCCGCAGCCACTGGATCCGGCGCCGGTGCAGCCGGATGGAACACCTGGCCAGTCAGCAGTTGTTCCGTTACCCTCACCCTCTGCTGAGCTTCAGCGCGGGCGCGACGGTGCGGTCACATTGAAGCTGAAGGAGTTGCAAACCAAGACGGATAACGGGTTATCCATGAAAGTACTGTCCGTGAACAGTGAGCTGCTGCGGGCGGCATTCCAGCAAGCCCCTGCGCAGCTGGACGGGGCGAAACGGGTTACGCTGGACGCTGCTTCGCTGCCGGCAGACGCAGCGCTGGAGCTAAGCCTGCCCCCGGAAGCGCTGCAGCTTGGCAAGGAGCAGATCATGGAGGTGAAGACAAGCTTTGGTGTCGTGGCTCTGCCAGGTCACATGCTTGCCAAGAACCAGCTTCGCAAAGAGCAGCAGCTTGCCTTGCGGGCGGTACCTCTCCTCGCGAAGAACGGAAAGCCGGGCGTAGAGCTGGATCTTATAGTGGACGGAAAAGTGCTGGAATGGGATGGTGAGGATGCGCTCGTTCATGTCGCCCTGCCCTATACGTTACAGCGTGGCGAGAAGAGTGAATTCATAACCGTTCATCACATCCATGATGACGGGATGGCCCACCCGGTCGTCAATGGCGGCTATGACGAGGTGTCCGGGATGGTGACGTTCCGGGTTAACCACTTCAGTGCATACAAGGTTGTGTACGTGGACAAATCGTTTCAAGATATGGAATCGCATTGGGCGCGGCATGCAGTGAGTGTGCTGGCTTCCAAAGGCATCATCCAAGGCAGAACCGCTAATGTCTACGGACCGGAGGCGCTTATGACCAGAGGCGACTTCGTGACGCTGCTGGTACGCACGCTGGAACTGAATGCCCCTGCTTCGAGCTGGGTACCGTTCACAGATGTGGAGGCTTCCGATGACTATGCCCGTGAAGTAATGACAGCGCGTGCCCTTGGCATCACCAGCGGCGTAGGTAATCATCGGTTCGCTCCGCGCGAGGCCGTGACTCGTCAAGATATGATGGTTATGACTGCAGCTGCCCTGCAGCTAAAGCCGGGATGGGTTCAGGCGCAGGATCCAGACTCCAGCGTCAAGAGCTGGTCCGATGCCGCAGACATATCTTCCTATGCGCTGGAAAGTGTGAATAAGTTATCCCAAGCAGGCTTGATCCAAGGCGCAGATGGACGTCTGCAGCCTAAAGCGCCGACTACTCGGGCTGAAATGGCCGCCCTGCTGTACAGGCTATACAATCAGATCGTGCGGTAGCGATATAGTAAAAACTCATTTGCCATTGAAACGGTATGAAGAAGCAGGCAGTCCTCAATCAGCAGCAGAGGGCTGCTTTTTTATTAGGTTTATTTATTGTAAATAACATAATTTTATGATAACTTTAGGTGGGAATTATATATTTAGGCTTGTCACTGCGAGGAGGACATGAATGCAGGACACCATGAAGCAGCTTTGCCAGGAGCTGGAGGGACAATTGATTCATAACATCTTGCCCTTCTGGATGGAGCACACGGTAGATGAGCGGTATGGCGGGTTCGCTGGCGAGGTATCTTCGGACGGCACCATGCGGGAGAAGGCCGATAAAGGGCTCGTGCTTCATGCGAGAATCTTGTGGACCTTCTCCTCAGCCTGCCGAATCACGGGCGATGTCACCTACGCCGCCTATATGGAACGGGCATATGCTTACCTGACTGCACATTTTACGGATTCGCAGCAGGGAGGGATGCTTTGGCTGCTTGCCTGTGATGGAAGCCCTAAAGAGGATCAGAAGCAGGTGCACGGTCAAGCCTTCGCCATTTACGGGCTGGCCGAATATGTCCGGGCAACGGGCAGTAAGACGGCACTGGAGCAGGCAAAGGCGCTGTACCGGCTGCTGGAGAAGCACGCTTATGATGAAGCCTATGGCGGCTACATGGAGCGATATGACCGGGACTGGTGTCAGGCTCATGGTATCGAGCTTGGTGAAGGGAATAGGCTGGCAAGCAAATCGATGAATACCCAGCTGCACATGCTGGAAGCGTATACGTGCTTGCTGCGGGTCTGGGAGGACAGCGGGCTGCGCAGAAAGCTGGCAGAGCTGATCGAGATCACGCTGTCGCATATTGTGAATAGGAGCACCGGTCACTTCCATCGGTTCTTTCATCGGAATTGGCAGCCACTCTCTACAGCCATCTCGTTCGGTCACGATATTGAAGGCAGCTGGCTGCTGTGGGAGGCGGCCCGGGTGCTTGGTGATGAGAAGCTGCTCGCACGCACCCGCCCGGTATGCATCCAGCTGGCGGCGGCTGTTTACGAAGAGGCGCTGCAGCCAGACGGCAGCCTGTGGTATGAGCGGGACGGCGAGCATATTGCCAAGCATAAGGAATGGTGGCTCCAAGCCGAGGCGATCGTCGGGTTCATGAACGCCTACGAGCTGACACGTGAATCCCGATATCTTCATGCCGCCCTGCGGAGCTGGACCTACACGAAGGACAATATGATAGATCATGAGCTTGGCGAATGGCACTGGAAGGTCGATGAGCAGGGTAACGTGGACCGTACATTGCCGAAGGCCGGGGTGTGGAAGTGTCCCTACCACAACGGACGCGCCTGCATGGAGCTCATGGAGCGAGTTAAGGTAAGCGAAGGGAGGACACCATGATGTCACAGCCCAATGTGATTGTTATTATGGTCGATCAGATGAAGGCAACGGCCTCGCACTTGTACGGCAATTCGTTCTGCAGAACTCCTGTCCTGGAGCGGCTGGCGAACAGTGGTGTGTTATATGAACAGGCGCATACACCGCATCCGCTGTGCGCTCCGGCCCGCATGGCACTATGGACCGCACTATACCCTGACCGATCGGGCTTGCGCGAGAATCACCAGACGATACCGCCGGCGCAGCCTCATGCATTTCGGGAATGGAAGAAGGCGGGATATCGGACAGGCTTGATTGGCAAAAATCACTGCTTCGATCTGAAGCAGGATGCTGACATGTTCGATATCATATGCGAGATCGGCCATCTCGGCTTGTCAGAGGACACCGTCCTGAAGGGAGCAGAGTGGGTGCGTCCGCAGGAGGGGATTTGGCGGTCGCATGAGGTTCGCCGAAATATGCCGGTACAAAGTCCAGTCATGAGCTACGCAGTAACGGATTATCCGTTGGAGGATTACTCCACCTCACTTGTAGCAGCACAAACCGTGAGGTTCCTGGAGGATCACCAAGAGGAGCCCTTCGCTCTGTGGGTCTCGTTCCCCGACCCGCACACCCCGCTGGAGGTGCCCCGTGTGTATGCGGACAAGTATACCAAAGAACAGATTGTCCTGCCGCCTTGGGGACAGGATCATTGGCACGAGGCACCAGAGCGCAACCGCGTGCTCTACGACATCCTGCGGATTGACCAGGAATCAGAGGAAGATGTCTACGCGGCCCTGGGTGCGTATTATGGCATGATTCAGTTCATTGATGATGAGCTGGGGCGGATTATGGAGGCGCTGGAGCGGCTGCAGCTCCGGGACGATACCATCGTCGTATTCTGCTCCGATCACGGCGACTTCGCCGGGGAGCATGGCATGATTGATAAAGGCGGTGTGTTCTATGACTGCCTGACCCGGGTGCCGCTGATTGTGTCCTGGCCGGGACATGTGCCGCAGGGTGTACGGGAGACGAGTCCCGTCAGTCTGCTCGATATTGTCCCTACAGTACTTGAGCTGCAGGGCCTCAAGCTGTCCGCCCCCATGGATGGACAGCTGCTGCCAGGCGTAACAGCTGCTGAGCCGCGTTCTTGCGTGTATGCGGTCTACGGTGCCGGGGGTCCGGCGTACACCTTGGCGCAGCTGCATGAGGAAGAGAGCTGTACAGGCATGCCCGCGTTGAACCGTTCACTGAAAGAACGGGAGGCCGAAGGGCAGCGTCGAATGATAAGAACGGAGAAATGGAAGCTCGTTCACGATCCCATGGGGGACCAGGACGAGCTGTACGATCTGGAAGAGGACCCGGGGGAGCTGACGAACGTTGCAGCCAGACCGGCCAACGCGCACATCGTCCAACGGCTGCGCTCGGAGCTGACCGCGTGGTCGCACAGAGCAGAACGCACACAAGAAGAGAATAAAGCCATTCAAGGAGGACATGATCAATGACAAACGTACGCATTATTGGTGAGCCCTTACCCCACATGCCATGGCAGGAGAAGCCTGAGGGCCATGAAGGCGTCTTGTGGCGTCATACCGAGAACCCGATTATTTCTTGGAATCCGACGAAACGGACTGCCCGTATTTTTAACAGTGCGGTCATGCCGTACGAGGACGGCTTCATCGGCGTCTTCCGTGCTGACCACAAGCACGGCAAGCCACAGATTCATGTAGGCCGCAGTAAGGATGGCTTGCGCTGGGATATTGAGGATCAAGAGGTGCTCTGGAAGGATGAGCAGGGCCGTCCGTACCAGCCGTCCTATGCGTATGATCCGCGGCTGGTGAAGCTGGAGGACACGTACTACATCATCTGGTGTACGGAATTTGGCGGTGCTACGATCGGACTCGGGATGACCAAGGACTTCAAGGAGTTCGTACGGCTGGAGAATCCATTTATCCCGTTCAACCGCAATGGTGCGCTATTCCCGCGCAAAATCAAGGATAAATATATGATGCTCAGCCGTCCGAGCGATAGCGGCCATACGCCATTCGGTGATATCTTCCTGAGCGAGAGCCCGGACCTTGTCCATTGGGGCAAGCATCGACGCGTTATGAGCCGGGGAGGAAACGGCTGGTGGCAAAGCGTAAAGATCGGAGGAGGACCCATTCCGGTAGAAACGTCGGAGGGCTGGCTGCTGTTCTACCACGGTGTGAGCGGTACATGCAACGGCTTGGTGTACAGTATCGGTGCAGCGCTTCTGGATCTGGATAACCCGTCGAAGGTGCTGTATCGGTCACGAGATTACTTGCTGACCCCGGAGCTGCCGTACGAGACGGTGGGCTTCGTTCCGAATGTCGCGTTTCCTTGCGCGACACTTCATGATGCGGAGACGGGGCGGATCGCTATTTATTACGGCGCAGCAGATACGTATGTGGCAGTAGCTTACACGCAGGTGGATGAGCTGTTAGCTTATCTGAAGGAAAATTCGGAGCTCGTCGGCGGAGATGGAGAGGAGTACCGGTAAACGCGGAGGCTGGACATCCAGAAACAGCCATACAGACAGCAGGCTTGGCCTTCCGGGCCAAGCCTGCTGTCTGATTTCTTTGCTTTTCGCATATTGATCAGAGGATGATGACGCTGAAATGCCAGGCTGCACAAGGCTTCATGCGTTTGGCATACTCCTTTGCAATTCGCAAATTGAACCTCCGGATAGATCCTGATACGATGTGATGCATGCAGATGTAAACGCTACCAAGAGACGTTTTACTTATTTCTATTTTTAGGAGGTAAACACAGATGAAGGTACAGAAGTGGGTCTCGACGGGTCTGTCGATCATGATGCTGACGACGATGCTGATCGGCTGCAGCGGAGGTGACGGCAAGCCGGTAGAAAGCAATGCAGGGGAAGAGGCTGCGGATCTCACGTTTCCTTTGGCCGAGCCGGTCACGATGAAGTTTTTCGCTGAAAAGTCAGACGAAGTGAAGAAGGATTACAACGACTTGAAATACTATAAGGATCTGAAGAAGGCCACCAATGTGAATATTGAGTGGGATTTGGTCACCGGGCAGAACAAGGTAGAGAAAAAGAACTTGATGTTCGCGAGCGGAGATCTGCCTGACGTTATTTACGGAGCGTTCACATTGTCTGACTCGGAGATTGTGAAGTACGGCACGGAGGGATCTCTCATTCCACTGAATGATCTCATTGAGAAGCATGCGCCGAATATCTCACAAATGTTCAAGGACAACCCGGAGTTCAAGAAGATGGCTACCGCGCCGGATGGCAACATTTACTCCATCCCGACAGTGCAGGACAGAGAATCTTCTGCGTACAACACCGCCATGGTCATCAACAAGAAGTGGCTCGACAAGCTGGGCCTTGAAGTCCCGACGACAACGGAGGAGCTGGAGCAGGTGCTGAAGGCGTTCAAAGAGGGCGACCCCAATGGCAACGGCAAGCAGGATGAAATTCCGCTGAGCTTCGTCTATGGGAACCATGCGCGCGGCCCCGGCCCGATCGCGGGCTCCTTCGGCATTATGGATGATCCCTATCACCATACGTACATTGATAATGGCAAGATGGTGTACGCTCCCTCCCAGCCAGGATACCGGGATTATGTGGAATATCTGAACAAGCTGCATCAGGCTGGCCTGATCGACGAAGAGGTATTCACTCAGAACAATCAGGTGTATGAGGCCAAAATCAAAAACAGTGAGCCGATTATCGGGGCGTTCTTCCACTTCCGGATCTCCTCCGTCGTGCTGAAGGAAAGGGTCGGAGATTATACGTTTGTACCTGCGTTAAAAGGCCCGAAGGGAGACCAATCCTGGTATACCCGCTTCATTAATTACTCGCGCTCCGGCTTCGCGATCACATCGGTCAACAAGAACCCGGAAATCGCGATGAAATGGATTGATCAAAGCTATACAGAACAGCAATCACTGAATATTTTCTATGGTCCGGAAGGAGTTAACTGGAAAGAGACCGCGGATGGCAAAATCGAGCTTCTCCCGGCTCCGGAGGGAATGAGCAACAATGCCTTCACGACCATGGATGCACCATCTTCATTTGGCGCATCCGCGCTGCTGAAGTCCACACTGGATAAGATCATTCTCGATGATATTGGCAAGGAGGTCGAGCAGGTGGTCTCATTGTATAAGCCAACGGTCAAGTTTGAGAATCGTGGCAATCTGCTTTTTGCTCCGGATGACATTGAGCAGCTGTCCATTATTGAGCCGGACCTGAACGGCAAGAACAATTACATTGATAAAATTACCGCGAAGTTCGTCATTAACGGAGTAACCCAAGGCGATTGGGACGCGCATCTGGAGCAGCTGAAGAAGCTGCGTGCGGAGGAAATGATTAATATTTATCAGCGAAACTACGACGCCACCCTGAAATAAGGAGCTGATTGCCTGCTGCTTGTAACCTCCTGACCCGGAGAACGCGTACGACCTTGTCGTACCGACGTTTTCCCGGCCAGGCCTATATTCCAGATAAGAGGAGATGAGGTAATGATGTTTCGTCAATTAAAAATGAAGGGGATGCGAGTCCTTCTTTCGGGGATCGTTGTGGTGTCTATGCTGGCGGGAGGCTTTCAGTCTCATGCTTATGCTAATGCCAGCTCCGGGGTGTATCGATATGAGGCGGAAAACGGGTCATTGACTGCGTTAAGCACCTCATCCTCGGTCAGCGGCTACAGTGGAAGCGGCTACGTCGATTTTGACGGGTCATCAGGGAATAACTCCTCGGTGTCCCTCACCGTGCAGGCGCCGGCAGCCGGCAGCTACCATGTGACGCTCCGTTACTACTTGAACGTAAACACTTCCCAAAGCAAGCTTATCAATGTACGGGCGAACGGAGGCGGAGTCGTCACAACGAGCTTAGGCCCCTCTGCGAAAGCATGGAAGACCACAAAAGTAACCCTGCCTTTAAAGCGTGGCGCTAACACGATCGTCCTCTCCAAGAACCAATCCTATGTGTTCATTGACTATATTGAAATGACATCCGTGGCACCTGTGGATGCATCCGCGACAGCAGCCACCAGGGAGCTGATGAATTACTTGGTCCAGTTGAAAGGCAACGCCAATAATAAGGTGTTGGCCGGACAATCCTGGGACGGACTCAAAGGAGAGACCAGCTTTTATACCGACATTACCAAGCTGTACAACAGCACCGGCAAGTATCCGGGCCTTGCCCAAACATGGCCGACGAATTGGTGGTCCGCTGCATCCAGTGCCAATCTGGATTTTGGCACAGGGACGTATTATGATCAGATGCTGACATTACGGAACAAAGGCTCGATTCCGATGCTGCTGTTTAATCCGTTCAACCCATGGACCAAGAACGGATACGGTCAGGACACGGAATTCGTACCCAATGGCCGGACGCTGGAGGACATTTACGACCGGAATACCGTCGCCTATACTAATTTTCACAAGCAGCTGGACAATATGGCGGCCGTGCTGCTCCAGTTCCAGAAGGACAACACCCCGGTAATTTTAAGAATGTATGGAGAGGCAAACTACGGGGACGCATGGTATCACTTTAATCAGCCGGAAATGTCCAATGCGCAGTTTAAAGCACTATGGACTTATACGGTCAATTATCTGACACAGACTAAAGGGGTGCATAATGTGCTCTTCTGTTACGAAATCACGGATAAGCGCAGCAACCAGATGGGCGGCCTCGTGGTGGACAAGACAGACATTTTCGGCATTCAAACTCCGCCGTTCAGCGCTACGTTAAGCGCGTATAACAACTTTAAAGCGCAGCACCCGAACAAGCCCATCTTGATCGGACAATACCTGGACGACTCGACCACTAGCAATAATATGGACGTCATTAACAGCATCCGGACGTATACGCCGGATATTGTCGGCTTTATTCATTGGACGAACAATGCGAGAAACTGGAACATCGAAGTGAAAAATAATGAAGCGGCACTTTTTCAGGACAGCTGGGTGGTTACGGCTGACGAAACCGGCTTTTAAGGAGGAGGACATGAATAACACGATATTAAGTATCCAAGGGAAGCATTTCATGATCAACGGGAAGAAGACCTATTCCGAGATTCCGAAGAGCCGCCCCGAAGCACACGGCTTGTTGATGAACGCCCGATTTATTCAGGGGGTATTTGACGATCAAGGAGATCGCAGCCGATACCACCGATTTGGAAAAAAATTCGATGCTGACTCCAACACGGATGCATTAATTTCCGCATTGCCCCAATGGTATAAATATGGGCTGCGTGCGTTTACGGTCGGTTTTCAAGGCGGAGGACCCTGCTTTACGATCGCTAACAGCACCATTGACAATAACCCATTCGGTCCGGACGGCAGCAGGCTCGATCCTGCCTACGCGAAACGTATGGATCGCTTGATTCGCGCTGCGGATGAGCTGGGCATGGTGGTCATCGTCAGTTATCTCTACCCCGGACAGGTGTTTCGGCTGCAGGACACGCGAGCCGTACTCAATGCTGTTCGCGTGGCCTCGAGATTTTTAAAAGAGGGCGGATACACCAATGTCATCATCGAGGTATGCAACGAGTACAACATCGCCCAGCCTCATCCGCTGATCTATACCTCCGAAGGGATGGTCGCCCTCATGGAGATTGCACGTAATGAGTCGGGCGGCTTGCCGGTCGGGTGCAGCGGTACCGGAGGCTTCCTGGATGAAGAGGTGTGCAGGGAGAGCGATGTCATTCTTATTCATGGCAATGGCCTTACAAGACAGGGATATTACAATGCGATTCGACGGGTCCAGTCCTGGGCTCCGGACAAGCCCATTGTTTGCAATGAGGATTCACAGGCCATCGGTAATATGAGTGTTGCCTACCGAAGCGGAACCTCTTGGGGCTACTATAACAACTTGACCAAGCAAGAGCCCCCCTGCGATTGGGGAATTACGCGGGGCGAGGACCAATTTTTCGCCAATCGAATGGCCGAAGGAATCGGCATCGAGGTACCGGATATACCAGAGGAAGATCGTTTTTACCTGCAGGGCCTCGAGCCGGAGATGGAGTACGAAGGACAGCGTTGGATTCGTCTTGCAAGCCTGGATCCGGAGACGATCGATTATGTCGATTTCTATTGTAATGAAGAATGGGTATACACAACCTACGTGGAGCCATTCACCGTCCATTTTGATACCAGCTGGAAGCAATCCGCTTGGAAGGTGCGTCCTGATGACCGCGAGTGGAAGGCCATCATTTATCTAAAAAACGGCAAGGTGCTGGAGCGTAAGGAGAACACATATGACTCAACAATCAAGCCCTAAACCACCCAATGTCGTCGTCATTCTGACGGATGACCAAGGCTGGGGCGATCTTAGCCTGAACGGCAATAATAACGTGTACACGCCTCATATCGATGCACTGGCTGCGAGGGGAGCGATGCTGAACTGGTTCTACGTCCAGCCGCTCTGTGCACCGACGCGTGCTGAATTTTTGACGGGCCGTTCTTTTCCGCGAACCGGGGTGAAGGGAGTCACTCGGCGGGCCGAGTATTTGGATTTGGAGGAAACAACCATTGCCGACGTGTTCAAGCGCGCTGGCTATGCGACAGGCTGCTTCGGCAAATGGCATAGCGGTTCTGCCTATCCCTACCACCCGAACGGCAGAGGCTTTGATGAGTTTTTTGGATACTGCTGCGGCCATTGGAGCCACTACTTTGACAGCACCGTGGAGCATAACGGTGTGGAGACGCGAGCAGACGGCTATTTGACCGATGTCCTTACTGACCGGGCAATGGCTTTCATGACAGCACATCGGAATGATCCCTTTTTCTGTTATGTTCCATTCAATACGCCGCACTCTCCCTTTCAGGTCCCTGATCCATGGTTCGACAGGTTCCGGAACCACCCTCTGCCTCTGCGAGCCCGACCTAGTGACCCGGAGTCACTGGATGCGACTCGAAGTGTGCTGGCCATGTGCGAAAATATTGATGACAACGTCGGCCGAATCATCAAGCATTTGAGCAGCCTGGAGCTGCTGGAGGACACGGTGGTTGTGTACTTCAGTGATAATGGCCCCAACACCTGGCGCTGGAACGGCGGGATGAGCGGCAAGAAGGGCTCGACGGACGAAGGCGGTGTCCGTTCGCCGTGCGTCATTCATTGGCCGGGCAAGATTGCTGCCGGTCAGCGCATCGAGCCGATTGCAGGGGCGATTGATCTGCTGCCTACGCTGGCGGAGCTGGCTGGTATTACGGTGGAAGGGACGAAGCCGCTGGACGGGGTGAGCCTCAAGCCGCTGCTGCTGGAGGAGGAGTGTGAGTGGCCGGAGCGAGCGATCTTCGCCCACAGCCATGATGGAACAGTAACCGGAATACGTACGCAGCAATACCGAGCGGGCGGTCACACGGGTGGGTTATATGACATGTACCGTGATATAGGGCAGCAGCAGGATGTGTCTGCATTCGTTCCGGAGCTGGCAGCGGAGCTAAACCTTAGAGCTGCCCGCTGGTCAGAGCAGATGGCTGCAGAGCGGGATCGCCATTCTGATGACCGGCCCCTTCCGGTAGGCTATCCGGCCTTTCCGGTGACCTATCTGAACGCTCAGGATGGCATACCGACAGGAGGCATACGTTGGTCGTCGGTGCATCCCAATGCGTCTTATTTCATCCAATGGGGCAGCACAGAGGAGACAATGTCCTGGGAGATTGAGGTGCATACGTCAGGAATGTACGAAATTTCGATGAAGTATGGATGCTTCATCGGGGAGGAGGGCTCGGAGATCGAGGTGTCGTTTAACGGAGCGCAGATCCGGGCGGTGATTGAGAATCCGTTCGAAGCACCATTGAAGGATCAGGATGACCGGGTCCAGCGGGATGAGTCCTATGAGAAGGAATTTACGCATTTACGGATCGGGACGCTGGAGATGCAAGCGGGAAGGGGCGTGCTGAAGCTGCAGGCGTCGCATATTGCAGGCCGGCATGTCGCGGATGTGCGGGCACTAAGTGTCCGGCTGATCGAGGCGTAGGCTGAGAAGAGAGCATACAAGTGTGATGACAAGAGCGAGCCGCGCTGCAAGGTTATTTGCAGCGTGGCTTTCTGCATTCGACCTGGACTTGGAATCACAATATGAATAAACAAGAATATAGTTCATCATTTCAGAGAAGAGTACATTTCCATCTGCTCTGATCCGGCATTATGATGCTAATAAAAGCGACAGGCAAGTGAAGTGATTTTTAGTGAAGGAGTGTTCACAAAATGGAAAAACGTCAACCCAACATATTATTTCTAATTATGGACGATACGCAGAAGGATTGCCTGGGCTGTTACAAGGGAAAGGGCCAGGTACTGACACCGAACATCGACGCAATCGCCCGGGAGGGCGTACGCTTTGAGCGGGCCTACTGCTCGTCCACCGTATGCACACCGTCCCGATATTCTTATCTGACAGGGCACTATGCGGGACGCAATCGTCATGAGCTATTCAAGCGGGATAATCCGGATGGGGAGATCAGCAAGGTTAATTTTAACGTCGCCATTGACGAAAATGTACCGAACGTGCTGGGCTTGCTGAATGACGCCGGATACGAAACGGGATATGTAGGCAAGTATCATTGCGGACGAAAGCTGGGCGAGCTTAATATCCCGAAGCTTGCAGCAGATGCAGATCCTTATGATCCTGCCGTTGATCAGCAGATCCGGGAGCTGCAAGCAGAATTACAGGCCGAGCTGAAGCGGACGACAGGCGTGAAGCACGCGCGGAGTATTGCATGGGGCAATATCGACGAAATGCCGGTGCGCCGTCTCCGCTATCATCATCTCGAATGGATGACTCAAGGAGCTCTTGAACTGTTGGACACCTTTGACAAGGAGCGCCCGTTCTTCCTCTACTATGCGACATCCTCATTCCATGGTCCCTTGCATCATGACTCGCTAAGGCTGGGGGATCCTTGTCTCACCTGGAGCGGCTCTGATCCGGAGCTTGCTGGACTTAAAGAAGAACGGCAGCAGATTTGTGAAGAGCTGGAGGCGGCAGGCCTGCCGATTAATCACCAGAC
The DNA here is from genome assembly GCF_017582705.1 of Paenibacillus sp. F411. Classification (NCBI taxonomy): domain Bacteria; kingdom Bacillati; phylum Bacillota; class Bacilli; order Caryophanales; family Paenibacillaceae; genus Paenibacillus; species Paenibacillus sp. F411. The sequence continues at coordinate 98,239 of NZ_JAGFIP010000008.1, read as the reverse complement.
GGTCGGCGCCTATTGGACGGACAAGGAGATCGGAAAAGTGATCGCGAAGCTGGAGCAGATGGGCGAGCTGGATAATACCCTGATTGTTTATGCATCGGATCATAATGTCGAGCCGGGCAAGGCAAGCTGCTATGAATTCGGCACCCGAATTCCGCTCATTCTTCGCTGGCCGGATGGATTCGGACAAGGGACGGTTAACCACGACTATGTCCAAAATATCGATCTCGTGCCAACGCTGCTCGAGGCAGCGGGGGTACAGCCGCCTTCTCATATGCAGCTGGATGGCCGCGAGATCCGAGGCATTCTGGAGGGTGAAGAAAAGCATCGCAGCCTGTACTTTGAGATGGGCTTTCTGCGTGCTGTATTGATGGATGAATGGAAGTATATCTCGCTGCGCTATCCTCACCGGCTGACCGAGCTTGCTGCCAAGGGGGAGCTGGACAAGCTTCCGAATCACCTGGATATGCCGAATCAGCATCAGCCGTATGTCACGATGGATGTATTCCCGCACGCGCTAGACGCTGATCAGCTATACGATCTGCGAAATGATCCTACGGAGCAATGTAATCTCGCGGCAAAGCCGGAGCATCAGCAGCGGCTCCGAATACTGCAAATGGAGCTGAATTCATACTTGGCTACGTTTCCTGACCATCCTTACGATTTGGACGATCGCCGGATGTTCGAGCTGCCTCACTTCCCGGCACTGAAGCAGCGGCTGCTGGAACGCGGACTCGGACCGGTATCCTGGTGGAGTGAAGAAGACAGTGAAAGGGCGAAAGAAAGAATGCCATATATTTTGCGGGCTACGGATCCTGAAGTATAGGGGAAGGTTTTTTTCTCGTAGTATTCGACCTGCAAAGGAGGGGCTTGGCGTTATCATCTAGGCAGTGACAGAGGTACCTCTTATAATTAAAGTAATCACAAGACTACTGGGAAAAGCAATTGAGGAGGGCTCATCATGCATAAGATTGTCATCGCCGAGGATGAGAAGTGGATACGAAAAGGGATTGTCGAAATGGTCCGTAATATACACGGACCATTTGCCGTTGTTGCAGAGGCAGCGAATGGCAAGGAGGCGATGGAGGCATACCAGCAGTGGTATCCCTCCATTGTTATTACGGACATTCTAATGCCGGAAACGGATGGCTTATGGCTGCTGAAGGAATTGCATGCAGCGCAATACCCGGTCATCCCCATCGTTCTCAGCGGCTTTGATAATTTTCAATATGCGCAGCAAGGTATTGCATACGGCGTCTCCAGCTATTTGCTAAAGCCGGTCGGGGAGGATGATCTGCGTGACGCCCTGCAAAGAGCAGCAGATCAGCTTCACCGATTACATAATATGTATCCGCTTACAAGTGAGCTGAGACAGCTGCAGGAGCAGATGCTGCGTCTCGATCCACAGGAAGCATCCAAAGTATATAAACGATTTGTAAAAATGGTCCTGAGCTTGAAACATCACCATCTTTCTGAATTTCATCGCATGGTACAACTGCTTGCAAGCGTCATGCAGCCCGGCGAATTAGAGGTGCAATTCACTTTGCCTGCAACGACCGAGATCGGGCCGCTGCAGCATTATTTCGACATGCTCCTCGAAGCGTGGCTTCGCAGACAGGCGAAGGATCGGGAGCGTGAGCAGGATGAGACTACAACGAGCAACTACATGATGAAGAAGGTATGTGAGCATATTCAAACACACTATATGGATGATCTGCCGATCGGGGACATGGCAAAGCTGGCCAATTTGAGCCTGTCTCATTTCAGCCTGTTGATGAAGAAGCAGACGGGTTACTCTTATACAAATTATGTGAACTACGTGCGTATCCAAAAAGCCAAAGAATTGCTGTTAGAGCCGGATTTGAAGATTCACGAGGTCGGCGAGATGGTCGGCTACACCTCCATGTCTTACTTTTTCAAAGTATTTAAAACGTTCGCGGGTCAATCGCCTTCAGAATACCGGAAGAGCATCGGCTTATGAAGTGGAACCGGTCGCTGCGATTTTTTCAGACACTTCGTTTCAAGATGGTGCTTGCTTTCCTTACGTTTAGCCTGCTGTCTATCATAACCATGGCCTACATGGCCAACTATTACTATACAAGCGCAGTGCGTGAAGATTTCTATAGGAACACACAAGAGTCTACCTCACAGTTCAACTACCATCTCGACTATTACTTTACCCAGATTGGTAAGTCAACATATACACTGGTTCATGATCAGGCCATCCAGGAATGGCTTGTTGGCTCCCGTCCATTCACCAAATATGAATTGAATGAGGTCGATCAAGAGCTGCGCCGCTATGTAGCACTGAACTATTCTGAAATTTATTCGATGAGCCTTGTGTCGCGTGACGGAAGGGTGCTGACGATGAATCAACCCTACCTCAACGATTTGATCGAGTTATCTGAGGAGCTTGACAGCTGGTCCGAGGGAGAGCAGCTGAAGGTGCAGCCGACCTATCTGTATCTCACTGACGCTAGCTACGGTGTCCCTGGGATCAAGCTCTTGCGGCCTATATATAGCACGGAGGATCTGGGAAGAATCGGCACGCTAGTTATTGAACTGTCTATCGCGGAGATTCGAAACAGTATGGAGGATATCCATCTCGGCAGGACAGGGGAGTTCGCCGTTGTCTCTACAGACCGCACTATTATTTATTATGCCGATAACGAGTGGATTGGGCAGTCGTGGGACGCTACCGGGCTATCTAAAATTGATCTGAGCATTGAAGATCGAGCTCATATGCTGGATTGGCGCGACAAGGACATGCTCGTAGCGATCCGCGAATCCTCCATAACGAACTGGAAGCTGGTGGCTATGGTTCCCTTCGACGAGGTAGCAAGCGGCCTCAAGTCCGCCAAGCAGTCCGTTATTATCGTATTTGTACTCATTTGCTGTCTTGCCGTGCTGTCGTTTCCCCTCATATCGGGGATCTTTGTAAAGCCAATCTTAAAGCTGAAGCAGCTTATGCTGACGCTCTCTGCGGGCAAAATGGACGTGACCGCCTCCGGCAATCCGGGCTCTGAGGAATTCCATTCGCTGTTCAAAAGCTTTAACCACATGGTGGAGAGACTCCGTGATCAGATGGAGACGATCACTGCACTCAAACTGAAGGAGGTCAATCAGGAGCTGAAGCAGAAAGAGGCTGTCATTAAGGCGCTGCAAAACCAGATCAATCCGCACTTGCTATATAACTCGCTGGACATTATCAAGAGCATTGCATACATCCGTAAGGTGCCGGAGATTGTGACAATGAGCCAGAGCCTGGCAGCTTTATATCGATACTCCGCCCGCTTCATCCATCGGGAGGTCACGCTTGGTCAGGAGCTGGAGGTGCTGAGAATGTATTTGGAAATTAACCGTCTGCGTTTCGACGAGGATTCTTTCAAGAGCAGCATCATTGTCAATGAAAAATATTATGGCTATAGCCTTGTCAAGCTGACTCTGCAGCCGATTGTAGAGAACGCAATCAAGCATTCAATCGAACCGAACCGAGGCTGCGGAGCAATCTATGTCAGCGCCTATGAGGATCGGCAGGATCTGGTGCTGGAGATCATGAACAAGGGAAAAGGCATGACGGCAGAGACTTTATCTGCGCTTCAACAGAAGCTGCGGAGAATTACGGAGCAGGTGCACGAGTCGTACGTTGAGCAGGAGTCTTTTGGATTGTCCAATGTGCATGCCCGGCTGGTGCTTCAGTATGGTGAACGATATGGGGTGTCGATTCATACAGCCGGTGAGAACGGCGAGATCGGCACGATCGTAAGCATTCGCATTCCCCAGCCTCAGCTGGCACAGAACAAGGAGATCATAGAATAGTGGAGTATTTCATGGATCTGTACATCGTGGGATAGAGCCGCCTTGATTATGATAAAGAGGCAATAAGGACATGAGGGAGGAACGAAACATGAAGATGAGAAAAGGCACATCGCTTTTGCTTGCCATGGTGCTGCTAGCTGGAAGCGTTATCGGCTGCTCTGGCGGAAGCGATAGCAGCAGTCAAGGAAACACTCAAGGGGGAACTACTGCATCAGCCGGCAAGGGAGAGCCGGATCTGTCCAAGAAGTTGACGATCGAGGTCATGACCCGGAGCTTTGCCGGGGGAGGCTGGGGTGACTCTCACCCCGTGCTGGATGAGCTGAACAAGAAATTTAACATTGATCTCAAAATGCAGTGGGTGCCTGGTCCGAATTACAAAGAGAAGCTGAATGTCCTGGCTGCATCCAATGATTTTCCGGATTTGTACTGGATCGACAAGGAATCCTTCGACAAATGGAAAGAGAGAGGAGCATTCCTTGATATGGCTCCCATCCTGGACAATTACCCGAACCTGACGAAGCACTTATCCAAAGAGACATTAGAGGTAGGTAACCCGAAGGGAAAGCTGCTGTCTCTTCCTTACACGGGCGTTGCTGCGAGAGATTCTATCGTTGTGCGCAAGGATTGGCTGGATAAACTAAATCTGAAGGTGCCGACGACAATCGAGGAATATATGGACGTAGCGCGAGCGTTCGTAAATGGCGACCCCGATGGCAATGGAAAAAAGGATACGATCGGCATTACATTTGGTTACAAAAACGGAGATTTGGCGATGGAGGAGCATTTCCGCTATGCGTTCGGTCTTCCCAATCAATTTGCCGAGAAGGATGGCAAGCTCGTACCGATGCAGGAGTTCCTGCCTCAGTGGAAGGCATTCGCAGGCTTCATGAACGAAGCATATGCTGAGGGTGTGATTGACAAGGACTTCCCGATCAGCGGACCATCGGATACGATCACAAAATTCGAGGCGGGTAAGGTCGGCATTGCCTATGTGAATCCGAATGAATTAGAGAACAAGACACTACCGGCTTTGAAGAAGCTCGATCCGAATGCGGAAATTATCCAGCTTGCACCGCCAGTCGGTCCGAACGGCGAGCAGGGGCAGAGAACGTTTGCGAATGGCATAGAGAAGATCGTCATTAATGCCAAGACGGATGCACAGAAGCAGGAGCGAGTGCTCATGCTGCTCGATTATATGCTGTCGGATGAAGGCACCGCGCTAATCGGCAACGGGATCGAGGGCGTCCATTACAAAAAGGAGGGCTCCAGCTATACGAAGCTGCCTGCCTACGAAAGTGATCGGCCGTTCCTGTTAGTCGCTTGGCTGTTTCGTCGTGATGATCCACTGAATCAGATGAAGCTGTTCGACAATCAGGATACGGTAAATATGATTAAGGGATATTTCGATATGAATGAGAAATACAAGGTTCCTAATCCTGCGGATGGATATTTCTCGGAAACGCAGATTAAGAAGGGACAAGATCTCAAGCTGAAGTGGACGGAGACGGTGACGAAGGTCATTATGGGCTCGTCGCCTCCGGAAGAATTTGATAAGGCGTATGATTATTGGAAGAAGAACGGCGGCGAGGAAATCGTCAAGGAGTTCAACGAGCAATATCAACCATAAATGTGTACACTATCAATCTCGGAGCGGCACCAACAGGTGCTGCTCCAGGATTAAGCAGAAGGGGGAGAGCCGGTGAATAACACCAGGCATGTTTCATCAAGCAGCATAGTCCCTCCCACACCAAAGAAGAAACCGGCCAAGTATCCGTTTCTGATCCGAGGGATCCCCATATATCTTATGATTTTGCCGGGGCTGCTCTACTTTATCGTATTTCGTTATGTTCCTATGGGGGGCATTTCGATTGCCTTTCAAGAGTATGATCCATTCTTAGGCTTTCTGGACAGCGAATGGGTAGGCTTTTCACACTTTACCCGCTTATTTTCCGAGCCGGATTTTTATTCTTTGTTCAGTAATACTCTTATTTTAAGCTTTTTAAATCTGGCATTTTTCTTCCCGGTTCCGATTATGCTGGCTGTGCTCTTGAATGAGGTGCGCCGGGCGATGTTTCGGCGCAGCATTCAGACGCTCGTTTACATGCCTCATTTCCTGTCATGGGTCGTCGTGGTTGCTATTACGACCATCCTGCTTGGGTCACAGGACGGTGCTGTAAATGATCTGTTGTCAGATGGAGGCTTTCAGCGAATCGATTTCATGACAGACCCGGATTATTTCCGGTCCATCTACGTGCTGCAGAACATTTGGAAGGAAGCGGGCTGGAGTGCGATCATTTTTCTAGCTGCCTTAGCGTCCGTGGATCCTACCTTATATGAAGCATCCGTTGTAGACGGTGCCAGCCGCTGGCGGCAGATCTGGTCGATCACGCTGCCTGCACTCCGGTCAACGATTATCATCCTGTTCATCCTTCGTCTCGGCAATGTGCTGGACATTGGCTTTGAGCATATCTTGCTGATGCAGAACACATCTAACTACCGTGTCGCTGACGTCTTCGATACGTACATTTACCGCAATGGTATTCTCCAAGGTGATTTCAGCTACACGACGGCCGTAGGGTTGTTTAAATCCGTAATCGGCTTGGTGTTAATTGTCGGTGCTAATAAGCTAGCCCGACGAGCAGGAGAGGAGGGTGTATACTAATGGCCAAGCAATTTGATGCACGCGGAGGTGGCCGCGGATACGGAATGCTTGTATATGGTCTGCTGGCCTTCAGCGCCCTTCTTATCGTCATTCCGTTTCTTTATGTTATTCTAAGCTCGTTCTCCACGAAGCAGGAGATGATCACGAGAGGCTTCTTTCTAATCCCTCGGGAATGGACCTTCAGCAACTATGCATATTTGCTGAACAATGACAATTTCATGACGGCGTTTGGTAACGCGGTATACATTACGGTCGTTGGAACCGTCGTAAACATGGCGTTTACGAGTCTCATGGCTTACGGTTTATCTAGAACCTGGCTTCACGGACGTAAGCCAATTAATTTTATCGTACTATTTACAATGGTGTTTGCCGGAGGGATGATCCCTTCATTTCTCGTCGTGAAATCACTTGGCTTGCTGGACAGCTACTGGGCCTTGTTTCTCTCCGCGGCAATCTCACCGTTCAATCTTATTGTGATGCGGAGCTTCTTCCAGAACATACCGAACGAGCTGACTGAAGCGGGAATCATTGACGGATGTGGTGAATGGAGAATGCTCGTGAGCATCGTTATTCCCCTGTCGCTTCCTGCCATTGCGACATTCACGCTGTTCTACGCTGTACACAATTGGAACACGTATTTTCACGCGATATTGTATTTGCAGGACTCCGCCAAATGGCCGCTGCAGGTGTTTTTAAGACAGCTGCTTATAGAGACGGATTTAAGCACAGAGGCAGATTCCGGAGGCTTTGAGTATGGTCCGGCGGTAAAAATGGCTGCGGTAGTCGTGACGGCAGTACCATTACTGCTTGTGTACCCATTTTTACAAAAATACTTTAACCAAGGGATGCTGCTGGGCTCTGTAAAGGGTTAGCTCTGTGAAGAAAGGAGTCTGTTTATTCTATGGATATGAAGAAACCGAATCTTATCGTCATCATGACGGATCAGCAGCGATTTGATACCATTGCTGCGCATGGGCATCCTCATATGATTACGCCAAATTTAGATCGATTCGCTCGACTTGGCGTATCGTTCAGTCAAGCCTACTGCCCGGGTGCCACATGTGTGGCCTCCCGGGCAGCTGTGTTTACGGGGATGTACCCTCACAACACCGGTGTCTACAGCTTTGGACATTGGGCACATCAGCGGTCTTGGGTTCATGACCTGACTGCTGCCGGGTATCATGCTGTAAACATCGGCAAGATGCATATCTCACCCCGAGATGAACGAATGGGGTTTCACGAGCGTGTAATTGTTGAGAATCCAACCTCTGATTTTCTGCGAAACAGTGGAGTGGATGATGATTGGGGTAAGCTGCTCTCCCTGCACGGAAGGAGCCGCCCGCTTAACCGGCATCGGACAGATCCACAGTGGAGAGACAAGCTGCAGGGTATTCCATGGTCAATGGAGGAAGAGCTTCATCCCGATGTGTTTGTTGCCGATGCAGCCATTGGCTGGATAGAGCGGCATCAGCCGGTACGGCCCGTACTGCTGCAGATTGGCTTCACCGGTCCCCATGAGCCGTATGACCCTTTGCCACGCCATCTGGAGCTGTATCGGGAGCGTGATGTTCCGCTTCCGGTCTGGCGTGAAGGAGAGCTGGAAAGTAAGCCGCCGCAGCACCTTGCACATCAGGATTTCAATAACCGGTTCGATCATGAGTCTCAAATCGCGATGCCGGACGCCACGGACGAGCAGCTGGTGGAGATGAGGCGTCATTACTATGCGAAGGTGACAACGGTGGATGAGCAGCTTGGCCGCATCATGACGAAGCTGGAGGAAAAGGGCTATTTGGAGCATGCACTCGTTCTTATGATGTCTGATCACGGAGATATGCTGGGAGATCACCGCCTACCTTACAAGTGGCTGATGTATGACTCTGTCGTTCGAGTGCCTTTTCTTGTTTGGGACCGTAGACGCAAGGAAGGAGCTCGCGAAGAGCGGCAGTTTTCCTGGTCGAGCGAGCAGAGGGAGCCTGCAACGGCTCTAGTGCATGAGAAGCTGGTTTCCTTGATGGACGTTGGACCCACCCTGCTGGAGGCAGCCGGCGTAGCTGTGCCGTCTTATCTGGAGGGTCGCTCATTGCTTGGCCTGCTGGAAGGGCGGGAAGAGATAGACAGACCCTATGTTTATTGCGAGGATAATTATTTAACTATGGTTCGCAGCGCCACACATAAGCTGGTGCATTACACGGGTCAAGAAGAGCAGGGAGAGCTCTACGATCTGACGGATGATCCGCACGAGCTGTACAATCGGTTTGATGATGCCAATTATGAGGAGGTGAAGCGGAAACTGCAGGCTGCATTGCTGCAATGGCTGCTTCAAAGCACGTACCGCACCGCGGCATATAAGACTAGGCAGCCGGGAGCGCCCCAGCTCATGCCGCAGCAGCTGAAATATTTGCATCCCGCTCCCCTTTATAATCCGAGTGGCTGGATGGAACGATAGACAAATACAAGCCCCGGCGGCCCGCTCTTTTTTAGATGAGCTGAGTTCGTCGCGGGGCTTGTTTGAGTTTGCGCAGTGATGGGACTATTACGGACTATTACTGCAGCGTTACGTAATCGACGTATACAGCGGAACTGCCACTGCTTCCGGCAGGCGAGCTGAACATAATGCCCACCTCACGAATGTCGTTTACATTCGATACGTTGCTGAGCGGAAGTGTCAGCGTTGTTGGTCCAGCGGAGTCAATCGCTATAGTACCGCCGTCCTTCCAGGTCAGGGAGGAGCCTGACTTCACATACAATTTTGCTGTCATTCCTCCGGCTCCCAGCGTTCCCCATGAGGCATGCTTTACGCGTGCTTTCAGAAACGATTTACTGCTGAAATTTTGAACTGCCGAGTTGTAGCGCAGCGAATATTGGCTGCCGCCTGTCAAGGTGATATTTCCCTTCAGGCTGTTATTCCCGTTTACCTTAAAGGTGGTATCTGTTGAGGGTGAGCCGGTTAGATTTGTTCCTGTCCAGCCAAGCGTCCCGCTCTCGAAATCAAATTTGTTTACGGACTCTGTAATACTGGTTAACGTCACCTCTCCACGGTTAACGACTGAGGCATTATTCATGAACGCGGATGCATTCAGGTTGTTCACTGGAGACCAGCCTTTATCCCACGTAAGAAAATATATCGCCTCAGGATAGCGCTCGTTAATGGCATTAATCCATTTAGTGTAATCGAAGGAATTGTTAACAGTACCCGGTCCGATTTCTGCAAAGGCGAACGGCTTCCTCAAACTGAGGAGCTCGGTATATCCCTCTGCCGTTACAGGATCGTCAAGATAGGCATCCATACCTACAATATCTACATAGGCTGCGCCAGGGTAATACAGCAGCTTATTATCCCGGCTTTGGGAAGCGGCATATACCCAGAGTAAGTTATCCAGCCCTTTAGTATTTGTGAAATCGTTGTACAGATCCATCCACACATTTTTAAAGGTGGCCGGATCCTGTCCTCCCCACCAAAACCAGCTGCCATTGACCTCATGAAAGGGGCGGAACAGAACTGTAACTCCTGCGCTCTGCAGGTCTGCAAGGCCCTCGGCAATCTTGTTCTTATACTGAATCCATCGCTTTCCGGTTGCTGTCGCAGGTTTGAGCAGGTCGGCAAAAACGAGTGAGCCCTTTTCCTTCACTCCGCCCCCGTTGGCATTGACCGGATTCGGGAGATGCAGGCTGACGGTGACGAGCCCGCCTTGATTGGCATGAGACTTCAGGCCGCTGTTGCAGCTGTAATTAATGAGCGTTGTCGGGTCTTGTGCTGTCGCCCAGCCTCTTGCATAGTCACATGCCATGATTGCCGGGTATTGTCCGGTGGAGGTATGGAGTTGGTTGAATTCGTTCAGCGTGAAGGTGTCATTGCTGTAGCCTCCGAAGAGGCCAGACAGAATAGAATTGTTGTTTTTATTAGGCAGGTGCGCCAGGTAATTCATCGTGTTCTTGGTCTTCTGATTAGCATTCCCGTTGACTGGAGCCACGGTATGGGCATAAGCCTGTCCAGACACGGATAACAAAGCGGCGATCAATACAGCTACACAGGTACGAAGCAAAATCTTGTGCATCATAGCACCTCCACTCGAATAGTTACAGCTTGGTTGATTGCGATAGCGAAATCCTTAATTTATGCTCTCCTTTCTCTTGGTTTAGCCCAGCGTTATTAAAAAAAGACATTTGTGTGAGGGCTTGCAATGAATCGTATCGGGACAGATTTGTGAAGTCAATAAAGGCTGGGGAGGAGCGTCGAATAGTTGAGCGAATCAGAGGATGGGACATCTACGGGTCTTTAGCTTTCTGTATATAATGGGCTCAATTCAGTCCATTTCAAATGAAGCAGAAGGGGGAAGAAGAATGGTTCAGAGATTCCATAAGAAGGTCAGTCTGCTGCTCTGCGCGCTGCTGGTGTTCACACTGCTGCAGCCCATGTTCAGCGGAGTGCAGGCTTCAGAAGCGCACAGTACGGTCCCTATGTCGGATAATTTCGAGGCTGGCAATGAGTCAGAGACTAGTTCTACAGTATCTACTGCGGATTGGAAAACAATCGCCGCATCCAGCTTTGAGAATCAAGCTGCAGATTGGAAGAAGGAGGGGGGCTCTTTCGAGCTTGTTCCTTCCGGTTCCGGACAAGGATTTAAAGCAACCGGTACCAGTGGCAATAGCGTCGCTACCTTTGGTTCCGCCGAATGGAAAGATATATCTGTAGAGGCGAAGCTGACCTCAGATAACTGGAACAATAATGCAGGTGTTATTGCACGTTATCAGGACAGCAATAATTATTACTGGTTTTATTATGAGCCTGGCTCCCGAAAGTTCCATATTCAAAAACGAGTGAACAAATCAAAAATTGCCATCGGTAATATTGAAAAGCAGCTTGTGGCTGGACAGACATATACGTTCAAATTTGTGGTCACCGGAGATCAGCTGGAGGGCTATGTCGATGGAGAGCTGGTTGTTTCTGGCTCGGACAGCGCGTATCCAGCGGGCAAGGCGGGGATCAACAGCTACTTAAACCCTGTAGTATATCAAGATGTGGTTATTGCCGCGCTGGACGACACACCGCCATCCTCTCCCGTTGGACTTCGCCTGCTGAGCAAGACGGAGAATTCGGTAGTTATTGGCTGGGAAGCGGCTACGGATGGGGAAGGAGGTATATCTGAATACATCATTTATAGAGATCAGCAGCCGATCACTAGAATCGCAGTTTCTGCTGACGGCTTGGGGCATGAGGAAGTGATAACGGGATTGAACGCCTCTACCTCTTACGATTTTGCCGTCAAAGCGAAGAACAATACGGGATTACTCTCGGAGGCCACCGATACTTTAACGGTAATTACTCAGGCGTATGAGGACAGCCAGCCGCCGACCGTTCCGCAGCAGCTATCATTGCAGAGTCCAACCGAAACTACGATGACGCTGAGCTGGGAGTCATCAAGCGATAATCTGGGCGTATACAGCTATGAGCTGTATGTAGATGATGTACTGCATCACGAAGCCGTGGAACCGAGGTCTGTTAATGGCAAGGTAACTCAACTCATTGGAAAGCTGAACCCCGGCAGCGAATACTCAATCAAGGTGAGGGCGAAAGACCTAGAAGGCAACGTCTCGGATTTTAGTGCGGCTGTGAGCGGAGTTACGCTAGAGCCAATGTCCACCCGAACAGATAAGACCATTAACTTGTTAAAGCAGCTGTATTTGCTTGAGGGCAAGCTGCTATGGGGTACACAGATGTACCCGGGTAACCCAGGCGGTTATAAACAATCCTTTGATTATGTGCACGAGCTATCAGGTCAATATCCAGGCTTCGTTGGCAGTGACTTCAGTCCTTCCTCAGAGAAGGTGGACAACCCGCCATACATTACAGCTAAGCTGATGGAGCTTGCCAGAGCCGGATCCGTCATTAGCGTAAGCCAGCATCAACGCAATTATCTAACGGGCAATACCTCTTGGGTGAAACGTGACAGCATGTGGCAGCCAGGCATGAATGCAGTGCAGGCAGTTATGCCCGGAGGGTCCAAGCATGCTGAATTTGTAAAGGATCTCGATGAGCTGGCGTTAATGCTGAACACCATTACGCTGTCGGACGGAAGCCCTGTTCCGGTTATTTACCGACCGTTTCATGAGATGAATGGAGGATGGTTCTGGTGGGGTAAAGATACAACCACACCGGAGGAGTATATTCAGCTATTCCGATATACAATCGACTACTTGCGAAACGTGAAGCAGGTAAAAAACATGCTAGTCGCTTGGGCCCCTTCAGGCTCTGCCGCGTATTATGAAGTCGGAACGAATGTAGACGCGATCAAAGCACAGTTTTTCAAATACTATCCCGGGGATGCTTACGTTGATATCATCGGGTTAGATAACTACAACAATAACGACAAAAAGCCTATTTTGGAAGATGAAAAGGTGTACCCGACGCTTCTAGCCATTGTGGGTCTTGCTGAGGACCGGGGAAAGGTTCCGGCCATGACGGAAGGACACAGCTGGAATCATGCTGATATCACGGATTATTGGACAAATCATTATTTGAACGCCTTCAAGTCTGATCCTGTGCTCAACAAAATTCGTTATGCGATGACCTGGTTCACGTATGAGAAAAGTATTCTCGACGGGGGCACGAATAAATTTTCTCCTTACACGGGAGTAGCCTCTGCAGAGGGCTTCAAGGATATGGCTGAGGATCCTTATGTACTTATGCAAAATGAGTATGACTGGTATGCCGACCCCGGCATAGAAGACGTCATTCCTCCAACTCGACCTGGTCAGCCGACGTTGCAGTGGACGGGAGACGGCACAATGCTTGTGCAGTGGGAGCCCTCCACCGATGCAAGAGGAGTTGGGCATTACGAGCTTCAAGTCTATAAAGGACTGTCAACGGCTGTCACGCCATTGCAAAGCTGGACACTCGATAGGGCTGCACAGTCGCAAGTGATAGAGGGGCTGCTCTCTGGAGAGAGCTACACGGTTACCGTGAGAGCGATTGATACGGCAGGATTGTCTTCCACATCGGCCGCAGCTGTATGGGATGGTCACGCACCTCAGTGGGAGGATGGTGCTCGGCTCACAGCAGAGATAAGCGGCAACTTTATGAAATTGGTGTGGCCTGCAGCGACCGATAATGTGGCTGTCAGCGGCTACAAGGTGTATCGAGAACAAACCGAGATCCCCGTAGTCGTGACGGTGAGTGACTCGGTATACACTTTACTGGATGCACCTGCTCAAGGACTTGAGATTTCATATGGAGTGAGAGCAGTGGATGCAGCAGGGAATTTGTCGTTGCCAATCTCTGTGCGTGTCGGGAAGGCAGAGCTTTCCGAGGGAGAGGGAACTGCACCGGTGGATCCGACACCAGCGCCATCTGCACCGCTAGGAGGTGGAACGAAAGAGTCAACGCCTGAGCTCTTGGAAGCCGTTCCGGTGTTCAAGGATGGACGAGCGATTGTTATGCTTGAGGATAAGGCCCCGCAGTTTACTTTGTCATGGTCAACATTGTCCTCTCTAGAACAGATTCCTTTAGAGATCCATTCCGAGAGGCTGAGTATGATTATTCCAGCTGCCGTGCTCCAGCAGCTCCGCCTTGCGGCGGGTTTAGCAGGAGCCCCTTCAGGACAGCAAGGGAAGGAGGGAATGGTTACGTTCACAGCTGTGCCTGCCGACACCTCCGAAGCCGAAGCAGCGGTTACATCTCTGCAGACATCGGAGCTGGAAACAGTGCGATCTGTGGGTGTGATGTACGAATTCTCATTTACTGTAACTCAAGCGGATGGAACGGAGGCTGTGGTATCTCAATTTAAGGAGCCTATTTTGATGGACTTCCGTGTTGATGTCAGTGCAGACCGTAGAAGGACAGGCGTCTATTATGTTGATTCGCAGGGGAAATTTGAGTATGCCGGTGGACGGTGGCTGACGAATGGCAAGCTGCGGGCCCCGATCAATCATTTCAGCAGCTATGCGGTTCTGGAGGTGCGCAAAGCATATGACGACTTGAGTGATTCTCATTGGGCAAGCAGTTCCATTGAGGAGCTCTCCGCCAAACAGATTGTCAACGGAATGACGGCCCGTACCTTTCAACCGGATACTGTTCTCACACGTGCCCAGTTCACCCAGATGCTAATAAAGCTATTGCATGTCACTCAGAAGAGCAACGCTTTGGCGCCAGCTTCGTCAGAACCGTTTGAAGATGTTCAGCCAACGGCCTGGTACGCAAAATCGATTGCAGCAGCGCAGGAGGCTGAGCTCATCGCTGGGGTGAGTGTGACGCAGTTCGCACCGGAGCAGCCCGTCACTCGCGAGCAGATGGCAGTTATGCTGGTGCGTGCAGCGCAACGGATGGAGCTCACACAAGCCAGCCGCTCCGGAACTGGAGAGGATGAGACCTCTTTCAAATACATGTTCAACGACGTTGTAGATCGCGGATGGTCTGGGGAATGGATTCAACAGGCAGCGGAGCTTAAGCTGATGCAGGGCCGCGCCGCCGGGGTCTTTGCTCCCATGGAACCAACGACTCGCGCAGAAGCGTCACGGGCACTGGTGAACCTGCTGGAATTAAGCGGCGGAGAGATAAGACCGTAGTGTCTACAATGGATTGACATCACTTCAAGAACGCCTGAACGAGGTAACTCACTGGAGTGAAATATGAAGCAACAAATAAAGATATGGTGGAGTCACGGAGGTTAGCCCGGCACCGCCTTCTAAATGAATGTACAAATGAAACCGCTCCTTTTTAGATGGTGGCTTAGTCACTTCACTCTACCAAGGGGCGGTTTCTTTGTGTTTCCTGATTTTTGGGAGAGCCGCTTTTCTTGTTCTTTGCTTTTGGCATAGCACTTTTCATTTCGCATATCCTGCCATTTATGGATGGCTAAAACCCAGTGCTGCACAGGGATGAAAGCGTTTCGCATATCCATTTGCAATTCGCAAATTGCACCGCGTAATGGTGCCTGCTACGATGTGATGCAAGCGGATGTAAACGCTATCGTAAGTCGATGGTGCGATGACGCTAACGAAGGAGGAAAGCACATATGGAAGCAAAACTTGCCGGTGAAGAAGTGCCGGTTCGTCCCCGGAAACGACAACATGCCTTCGCGAAGGCGATGAAGAATTGGGAACTGTATCTCTTGCTGCTGCCGACCTTGATTTATTTTATCGTGTTCCAGTATGGACCGATGTACGGCTTGCAAATTGCGTTCAAGGATTTCTCGGCGATCAAGGGCATTATGGACAGCCCCTGGGTAGGATTCAAGCATTTCGTACGTTTCTTCGAATCGTATTCCTTTGAGATGATTCTATGGAACACGTTGAAGATCAGCTTGTACGAGCTGGCCGTGTTCCCGATTCCGATCATTATGGCGCTGCTGATCAACCAGCTGGTCAACACGAAGTTCAAGAAGCTGGTGCAGACGATTACGTACGCTCCGCACTTTATCTCGGTCGTCGTCATCATTGGCATGCTTCAGCTGTTCCTGTCGCCGCGCAACGGTCTTGTTAATCACTTGCTTCAGGCGCTAGGCATGGAAAGCGTTTACTTTTTGGGAGAGCCGGGCTGGTTCACGAGTATTTTTGTCTTCTCGGGTCTATGGCAGAATGCCGGCTGGGGTACGATTATTTACCTCGCTGCATTGACCTCCATCAGCCCGGATCTTCACGAGGCTGCGGTCGTCGATGGGGCGAGCAAGCTGAAGCGTATTCTGTACATTGATATTCCGGGCATTATGCCGACCATCATCATTTTGCTCATCCTGAACGTGGGCAGCTTCTTGACGGTTGGCTTCCAGAAAATCTACCTGATGCAGAACCCGCTGAACATCGAGGCAGCCGAGGTCATTCAGACCTACGTGTACAAAAGCGGCCTCGTCGGCGCACAGTTCAGCTACTCTGCAGCGATCGGCCTGTTTAACAATGTGGCCAACTTTATTCTTCTGGTAACTATGAATAAAATTGCAAAAAAAGCCGGGCAATCGAGCCTGTGGTAGAAAGGGAGGCGTGTACCAATGGAGACATGGAAGCGCAGCAAATCCGACATTTGGTTTGACCGGATCAACGTGCTGTTCTGGATTATTGTATTGTTTATTGTCATCTATCCCCTGTACTTTATCTTGATCGCTTCGTTCAGTAATCCCGATCTTGTCAATGCGGGGCAGGTATGGTTTATGCCTAAAGAGCTCGCCATCGAGGGCTATATGCGCATTTTGGAGAACGATCAGATCTGGGTGGGATATAGGAATACGATCATATACACCATTGTATCTACCGTCATTTCGGTAGTGCTGCTGCTGACGGGCGGTTATGCGCTGTCGAGAAAGGATCTCGCGGGACGTAATGTCATTATGATGCTGATCGCGTTCACGATGTTCTTCGGCGGCGGTCTGATCCCGACCTATCTGCTGGTGAAATCGCTCGGCATGCTGGATACGCTGTGGGCGCTCGTAATTCCCAATGCAGTAGGAGTGTACCAGCTCATTATTTGCCGGACCTTTTTCCAGAGTACGATTCCAGACGAACTGCTGGAGGCGGCTGTCATGGACGGCTGTAACAATACACGCTTCTTTTTGAGAATTGTACTTCCGCTGTCGACACCGATTATTGCCGTTATGATTCTCTTCCGTGCCGTGAGTGAATGGAATGCCTACTTTGATGCACTCATTTACATTCGCGATCAGGCGAAGCAGCCGCTGCAGATCATATTGCGTGATATTTTGATACAGGCTCAGGCCGACGGCAACATGCTGGATTCATCCTCCGCGGCAGAGCAGCAAAAGCTGTCAGAGCAGATCAAGTACGGTGTGGTCATTGTAGCGAGTTTGCCGGTGCTGGTACTGTATCCGTTTTTGCAGCGCTATTTCGTTAAGGGTGTTATGATCGGTTCGATCAAGGGATAACCCTTGCGACCCTCATATAAAAATGGTTTCGCATATTCCATATTAGGAGGTATACACAAGTGAAGGTACAAAAGTGGGTCTCGTCTGGTTTATCGCTCATGCTGGTCACAGCCATGCTGATGGGCTGCAGCGGAGGCGATGGTAAAGAGGCAAAGGGCAATGAAGGCAAGGAAGGGAAAGAGGCTGCAGAAATAACGTTTCCTTTGACCGAGCCGGTCACGATGAAGTTTTTTGCAGAGAAGTCTCAGCTGGTGACCAAAGATTACAATGATCTGAAATTTTACAAGGACCTGAAGGAGGCCACCAATGTCAATATTGAGTGGGACCTGGTCACCAGTCAAAACAAGGTAGAGAAAAAGAATCTGATGTTCGCGAGCGGTGATCTGCCTGACGTTATTTACGGAGCGTACTCATTAACGGACCCGGAGATTGTGAAGTATGGTGCCGAGGGATCTATTATTCCGCTGAATGATCTCATCGAGAAGCACGCGCCGAATATATCGAAGCTCCTGAAGGAGAATCCGGACTTTGCGAAGATGGCTACCGCCCCGGATGGTAACATCTATTCGGTCCCTATGATTCAAGAGAACGAATCTACAGCGTTTAGCTCCGCCATGGTCATTAACAAGAAGTGGCTCGACAAGCTTGGCCTTGAAGTGCCGACGACGACGGATGAGCTGGAGCAGGTGCTGAAGGCGTTCAAAGAGGGCGACCCGAATGGCAATGGCAAGCAGGATGAAATTCCGCTGAGCTTCGTTTATGGTAACCATGCGCGCGGTCCTGGCCCGCTTTCCGGCTCGTTCGGCATTATGGACGATCCTTACCATCACACATACATCGACAATGGCAAAATGGTATTTGCTCCGGCACAGGAGGGATACCGCAGTTACGTGGAATATTTGAACAAGCTGAATCAGCAAGGTTTGATTGACGAAGAGGTATTCACTCAGAACAATCAGGTCTATGAGGCCAAAATCAAAAACAGCGAGCCGATCGTCGGTGCGTTCTTCCACTTCCGGATCTCTTCGGTGATTCCGAAGGAGCAGGTTGGTGATTACGCGTTCGTGCCTGCATTGAAAGGTCCGAACGGAGACCAATCCTGGTATAAGCGCTTCATCAACTTCTCGCGCTCCGGCTTCGCCATTACACCGGCGAATAAGAACCCGGAACTCGCGATGAGATGGATTGATCAGAGCTATACGGAGGAGCAGGCTTTGAAAATGTTCTACGGCCCGGAGAATGTGAACTGGAAGAAAACCGCCGACGGCAAGATCGAGCACCTTCCGGCTCCGGAGGGAATGAGCAATGATACGTTTACGTTCCAGGATGCACCCGGCACGTTCGGTGCGTCGGCGCTGCTGAAGTCCACGATGGATAAGATTATTCTGGATGAAATCGGCAAGGAAATCGAGCAGATGGTTCAATTGTATCAGCCGACGGTCAAGTTTGAGAATCGTGGCAATCTGCTGCTGACTCCAGAAGACAATGAGCAGCTGTCGGTGATTGAGCCGGACCTGAGCGGCAAGAACAACTATATCGACAAAATTACCGCCAAGTTCGTCATTAACGGAGTAACCCAAGGCGATTGGGACGCGCATCTGGAGCAGCTGAAGACGCTGCGTGCAGACGAAATGATTGATATTTATCAGCGGAATTATGATGCCACTCTGAAATAAGGAGCGGAAGCCTCCAGTACATTCATGAGATGGAGGGTTTCATGAAGTCATAACCAACCCCAAAGGACCGATACGGCAAGATCGTATCGGTCCTTTGAATTATCTGCTCTCAAGCTGCTGTTGATGCTCCCGCTCAAAATCAACGATCCAGTCTCCCTGAACCGCGGCATAGCCTGTATCCCCTTCGGTAACAAGACCGTACAGCTTTTTCACGTCCAGATATTCCTTTCGCTCCCCGTTGTCAAATTCCAGCGTAATGTAATAGTACGTTCGGGATGAGCTGCTGTGGTGGTGATCATGATGATTGCGGCTGGAGCCGGTCACCTCTGTCCGCTTGGAAATAATCCGGGCATACGAAGACTCCCGGGGAGCGCGGGCATTCTTGGCATGCTGCACGGCGTTGCGAATGATGGTGTATAGAATAAACACAAATACGATACCGAATATAATCGGAAACACGTTAAACATAAATTCAAAGACAGGCCCCGGCCCACCTCCAAATCCACCTCCAAAGCCCCCATCCATCGGATCTGAGAACATATCATTTTCCTCCTTCATACGGTTATGGTGATTATTGTTATACGTTACCATACTGCGAGATGTTTCAGTAAAAAAATGATCCGCACCTGCAGTCTAACCTCAAATTTTTGATATATATAGCACATTTACCTCGGATGACATGCTCTTAAGGGTAGCCTTATGATAAAGAGAGCAACGGGTCTGAAGTGATATGCCGGGTGAGATCCCGGCTCCTGGAGGTGGAAGGGTGATTCACAGGCTGTTGATGGACGGGCTGCCGCAGACCATGACTAAGCCTCGAAATGTTGCGCAGGAGGAGCTGGAGCGGCGGCGTCTTGCATGGTATTACAATCATCTTCTGAAAACTGTGTTGCAGGGAGAAACGGCTCCCGCCCTGGAGCGGGAGCTGTATGATCTATGGCGCATCGAAAGCGAGGATGCGTTAAGCTGCATGCTGATTCAGACCCGCGAACAAAGCCCGCTGCTTCAGAAGCAGGTTCAAGAGAGCCTGTGCCTGTCCTGGGATCAGCTGTTTACAGATTCTGCAGGCCGGCTGCTGGTCATATTAAAAGCTCCCCAGACCGTTGATGCTGCAGGAGAGCAGCTGTACAGCCGCCTTGCCTCTGTATGGCCTTCAGTGCTGATCGCCATAAGTCCTGTGATGAGGGGAAGAGGTTCTATTCAAGCGTTATATGCCAGTGCATTAAAGCTGCTGCTACAGAAGCAGTATGAAGCTGGAAGCGGCTTTATAAGCGGAGGAAGGCGCAGCGCTGCAGTGGCGGAACTCACCTTGGAGGACGATGTACACCTGGAGGCGGCAAGAATCGAGAAGCACGAGCGGGAGCTGTTTGTAAGAGAGCTGGAGCAGGTTCTCCGCCTCACGAAGAAGGGAGTCCCGGATGTTGTCATGATTCGGCTTCGGATTTCCATGCTGGAGCTGGAGGTGTGCAGCCGGATTACACAGCTTGGCGGTGACGTTGCTCCCCTCCTAGAACGTCTCAGGTACCGGTCTGGGAGCCTGGAGGAGCTGAGCACTTACCGCACACTGAAAGCCTATGGCCTTACCCTATATGATGAGGCGGCTGTCCTTCTGGATTCATTGCACGAGGGAAAGGAGAGCAGTCCTGTAGAGCAGGCCATCTCCCGGATCGATCAGGAGTACAGAAGCGGCCTGCAGCTTCAGGAGCTGGCCCGTGCCGTTCATGTGAACCCTAATTATTTGGGATATATCATCAAGCGCAGAGTCGGGGTTTCCTTCAAGGCCTATATTCACAGCCGGCGCATTGAAGAAGCCAAGCGGCTGTTAAGACATACCGGGAGCAGCATACATCAGATTGCCATGGAGGTCGGTTATTCCAACGCGGATTATTTCATCCGTATGTTCAAGCGGACAACAGGGCTGCTGCCCACGGTGTACAGACAGCAATAAATCAGGGCCGAAGCTTGCCGTGACGCCTCTTTTTGCCAGACGGGATACCGGAAGGAGGGAGTATGCTTGGGATCATTCACATTCAAAGACCGGAAAGAAAGGCGTATAGCCAGTGAGGGTTGGAGGCCAAGGAAGACAAGCTCTTTCATGAAGGGAAGCCATCTGCTATGTGAGGGGCTGTCAGCGCACAACAAGCAGCAGCTCATTCATCTGGCGGCACAGCAGGAGGCTCGGAGTACAGCCTTACAGGCTGTGCTCCGAGGACATGGGCTGTCTGAGGAGGCCATGGCCATCCTGCAGTCGCTGGACCTGTCAGGGGCTAGATGGCAGGTGTGCTTGATCCACAGTGCCGATCCCTGCTCACGCGATCTACAGCAGCGGCTTCAGCATTTTCTTTGGGAACAGGAGCAGCTGTATCTGCTGCCGCTGACCGAGCGGCAATGGGCCATCGTGTTTGCAGTCAGAGGATATGGGGCGGAGCGGGAGCTGGACAAGCGGCTGCAGGATCTGTCAGCAAGGCTGGCACGCTTTCGGACTCACATGGCTTGCGGGTCCAGCCAAGCCTCGATTCTGCATATAGCGGCCAGCATGCGGGATGCGCAGGAGGCCATAGCGCATAAATTTTATGACATCACATATATGGGGGTCCTGAGCATTCACTCGGTGCAAGGGAGAGGCTTCACGAACGGTTATGGCGAAGCTGCACCGTGGTTGAACCGGATCTTGGGGTCGCTTGCCACGCTGGATTGGGCCGAATATGTAGACGCGGCCGCTGCAGCGGCGGCAGGCTTCAAAGCGCGCCGGGTGCATCCGGAGCAGGTGAAGACCATGACTGCATACTGCATGCATCACGTCCGGGAGTATGTCCGGGGGTCGATGTCTCGGCATCCTGCCGCCGCTGCCGAGCCGCCGGATTTCCTGGAGGTGGATCTGTCTGTTATCGGATTAGATGCGCTTATGGAGCGGGTGTCCCAGTATGGACAGGCATGCTTTCGGCAGCTGCTGTTGTGCAGGGAGGAGGAGGCCCTCGGCGTTGTCCAGGAAATCAATGCGTATCTGAAGGAGCATTACCAGGAGAAGCTCAGCATAAAAAGCCTGGCCAAGCGATTTTATCTGCATCCCGCGTATCTTGGACAGCTGCTGAGGAAGAAGAATGGAGTCAGCTTTCATATCTTCGTCCACGATCTGCGAATACAGGAAGCAGCCCGGCTGCTGCAGGAGGTACAGTATAGCATCACCGAAATTGCCGAGCGTGTCGGCTATAGTAACTACAGCCATTTTTTGAAGGAGTTTGAGAAAAGGCTTCACATCTCCCCGATGAAGTACAGAAAATCTATTCCCAGTTTAAAGGAGCATCTGAAACCATGACAACCGAAAGCAAAAAGCCCAACGAGCCGCTGGTAACCCATATCTATACGGCGGATCCCTCGGCGCACGTATTCAATGGACGTATTTATGTGTACCCTTCGCATGATCTGGAGCATGCAGGAGAAACGAACGATAATGGCGATCAATATGCGATGGAGGATTACCATGTGCTGTCTATGGATGCGCCGGGCGCACCGGTGACAGATCACGGCCAGGCGCTGCACCTCAACGACATTCCCTGGGCGTCTGCCCAGCTGTGGGCCCCGGATGCTGCCTCAAAGGACGGCAAATATTATCTGTTCTTCCCGGCAAGAGATCACGACGGCATCTTCCGAATTGGCGTCGCCGTCAGCACGGCGCCGGAGGGTCCGTTTCAGCCGGAGGCAAGCTACATGGAAGGCAGCTTCAGCATTGATCCGGCGGTCTATGTAGATGATAGCGGACTGGCCTATATGTTTTTTGGCGGCTTGTGGGGCGGGCAGCTGGAGAAATGGCAGGAAGGCAGCTTTAACCCGGAAGGGGAGGGTCCTGCCCCCGATGAAGCGGCAATCGGTCCTCGGGCAGCGCTGCTGTCATCCGATATGCGGTCCTTTCAGCACGAGCCCAAGGAGATCGTCATTCTGGACGAAACAGGTCAGCCGCTGCGGGCCGGGGATGAGGAGCGCCGATATTTTGAAGGACCCTGGATCCACAAGCATGAAGATCTGTACTACTTGTCCTACTCCACCGGAACGACCCACAAGCTGGTGTATGCGGTCAGCGGTGATCTGTACGGTCCGTACACGTATCAGGGCGTGATTCTGGAGCCGGTCATCGGCTGGACGACCCATCATTCCATTGTGAAATTTCAGGACAAATGGTATCTGTTCTACCATGACAGCTCTCTCTCCGGCGGCGTGAATCACCTGCGCTGTGTGAAGTATACGGAGCTGACCTATAACGAGGACGGAACCATTGTAACGATACAGCCCTATTGATCACGAGATCCAAGGCCAGGCCGAAGTGTCTGGCCATCACATTTTTTATGCGCTTTCATTGACAGGCACGGGGCGGAGTGCTATCCTCCTAGTCAAAAGAGACGGCCAATAAAACAGTAAAGAATGTGATAGAGATGCAGCCTTCCAGATGGCGGCTTTCAGGCTTGCTGGACAAATATTTCAGCGGTGAGTCGATGGATTATCGGCAGATTTTTGCCCTGTTCTTGCCGATTCTGGTGGATCAGGCTTTCATTATCGGCTTGAACCTGATTAATACCGCCATGATCAGCTCCTCCGGCGTATCCGCGGTCAGTGCGGTCAATATGGTGGATTCGCTCAATATGTTTATGATCAGCCTGTTTGTCGCGGTCGCTACCGGCGGAACGGTGGTGGTGGCGCAGTACAAGGGAAGCGGCGATAACTACATGGTATCGAGGGCTGGAGCAGCAACGGTGGCCTCGGTCAGCATGATTGCCTTCGGGATCGGCATGCTGCTGGTGGCATTTCACAATCCCGTGCTGTCGCTGCTATTCGGCTCGGCCTCCCCGGAGGTGCTGGGCAACGCCCGAACCTATCTCATCGGCAGCAGTATATCCTATGTCGGTATCGGGATCGTTCAGGCGGTATGCGGGGTATTGCGCGGGATTGGCCGAAGCCGGGCTTCGCTCGTGCTCTCGCTGATCATGAATCTTCTGTATGTGGCGCTGAATGTTGTGTTTGTGCTGCTGATGGATATGGGGGTCAACGGCTTGACCCTGGCCATTAATATTGCCCGCTATGTCGGTGCGGCTTGTGCCCTGTACTATCTGTTCAAGCTGGACGGGACTCTTCATCTGCGGGTCCGCGATCTGTTTCATTTCCCGGTATCCATGCTGCGCAAGATTATGTTTATCGGGGTTCCCTTCGCGGCCGAGCAGATGTTCTTCAACGGCGGGAAGCTGCTCACACAGATCTTCATTGTCAGCCTGGGCACCTACGCCATCGCGACCCATGCGATCAGCGGCGCCTTGGCCGGTATTACCCAGATTCCCGCGGCAGCGTTATCGCTGACGATCGTCACGGTCGTTGGCCAGTGTATTGGGCGGGGGGATATTCAGGATGCGCGGAAGTTCATCCGTTCCTTTCTGTGGCTCGGTTCTCTATCGCTGCTGCTGACCGGATTGATTGTCATGCCGCTGTTTCACCCGCTGGTCAGCCTGTTTGATCCGCCGCCGGACATTGTGGATGATCTGTTCCTGGTCCTGCTGATTAACACGATTATGCAAGTGCCGTTATGGTCAGTCAGCTTCGTTCTGCCTTCCGCGCTCAGGGCGGCAGGAGATTCCAGATTCACCTCCATCACCTCCATGCTGACGATGTGGCTGTTCCGGGTCATTCTGGGCTATGTGCTCGGTATTACGCTGGGTATGGGCATTCTGGGCGTTTGGCTTGCGATGAATCTGGAGTGGGGCGTGCGGGGAGCCGTCTTCCTCTGGCGTCTGCGAGGGAAGAAGTGGTATGCGCACAAGCTGATCTAACAAGACAAAATGAACCTCTATAGAATAGCTGGAGCCCAATGCTCCGCTCTTCCGTAGAGGTTCTTTGCTGCTCTCATTCTTTCAGGGAGAAATAATCGAAGTCCGCATGGAGGCGTTGACCGGATAAATCCTGGGCGCAGACACCGACAAAGGTTCCGGTAAAGCCCCAGTCTGTAAAGACACCGTTCTGAAAGGTGGTAGCAGCTTCATCCGAGAGGCAGCCGGCATCAAGGGCAGGGCCGATGGAGCTCCAATGTGAACCGTCCACGGAGGCATAGAACTGCAGGACATCGTAGTGAAAGCATACCTTCAGATAGACCGGCTCGGTGCCGTGAAGCGGCATCGGCTCTGTGAGCTCATCATATTGTCCCTGCACGACCGAGATCAGGTGAAGGCACTTGCCGGCCGCTTCTTCTCGGGTGACGTGAACGTAATAGTAATTCTTCGTGTTGTAATAAGCGATGAGCCCTGCCATCTGCTGAAAGGACTTCGGCTCGAATTGAAGCCGGGTTTCGACTTCACACGTAAACGAGGCCAGCCGTTTGGCTGTAAGGCTCTGAGCGTGCCAGGAGTTCAAGGACTCGCGTCCCCTCAAGCGAAGCCATCCCGGCCGCTCCTCCAGGCTGAGCCAGGAGGGATCGGCCGGCTCCCGCAGCGTGCTGAACGAAGGACTGAGTGCCGGATGGTCAAAATGATCCAGGGCCGGCTCCTTCTCCACAGGAGCCAGCGGGAGCGCAGGCCCGGCGACCTTCTCCTGCGGCAGGTGCTGCGGATCGGCAACGCGCAGCCAGCCGTCATCTGTCCAGTGACAGCGCTGAATCGCCGTCTCCCGCCCCAGATGGCATTGCTTTCTTCCGGGCAGCGGCCGGGCGCATAGGTGAGCTATGTACCATTCTCCGGTGCTAGTCTGAACCAGGCTGCCATGGCCGGCCTTCTGCAGCGGCAGGGACTCGTGATGGCTAGAGGTCAGCACGGGATTGAGCGGATCGACCTCATATGGACCTGTCAAGCTTCTGGAGCGCGCAAGCGTCACCGCATGCTCATAGCCGGTGCCGCCTTCAGCAACGAGGAGGTAATAATAGTTCTCTATGCGATAAATATGCGGACCCTCGGTGCAGCCAAGCGAGGTTCCCTCAAAGATCGTATGAATCGGGCCAACCAGCCGCTGTTCTTGCACGGAATACTCCTGCAGCACAATACCTTTAAAGGGATTTCGGCCCTTGCGGTGATCCCATACCATATTGACCAGCCACTTCTTGCCGTCCTGGTCATGGAACAGAGACGGATCGAAGCCGCTGCTGTTCAGGTACACCGGGTCCGACCAGGGGCCTGTAATATGCTTTGCGGTGACTACATAGTTGGGAGTGTCTTTATAGACACCGGTCAAGCTTCGGACGTTGGTATATACCAGATAATATAACGCGCCGTCAAAGCTGAGATGCGGTGCCCAGACACCGCCGGAGTTCGGATTGCCGGACATATTCAGCTGCTCCCGGCGCTGCAGCGGATGGGTCAAGAGACGCCAGTTCACCAAATCCCTGGAATGGTGAATCTGCACGCCCGGAAACCATTCAAACGTCGATGTCGCAATATAATAATCCTCCTCTACCCTTAGAATAGAAGGGTCCGGGTTAAATCCCCGCAGAATCGGATTGGTAATCATGTGCATGCAGTGTCACTCCTATCATGTTGAAATGCAGGCTCTCTATCTGCGGGCTAGCCCTTCACGGCTCCTGCTGTAATGCCTGATATGAAGTAGCGGCTGGAAGCGACGAACACCACCAGCAGCGGAATCGTTGCCAGGAAGGTACCGGCCATAATGACCGAGACGTCACGGAAGTACACCTTATTCAGATTCCGCAGCGCAATCTGGATGGTGTGCACCGCCGAATCCTTCAGGACGATCGAGGGCCAGAGAAAGTCGTTCCATTGATACATAAAGGTCAGAATAGCCAGCGTAGCCATGGCCGGCGAAATCGTGGGAAGAGCGATGCGCCAAAAGGTCTGAAAGTTGGAGCAGCCGTCCATTCTGGCAGATTCTACGAGCTCCGGATGCAGGGTCGTATCCATATACTGCTTGATCCAGAAAATACCGAAGGCGCTGACGAGGCCCGGCACAATAAGGGCATTGAAGCTGTTGATCCAGTCCAGGCGGGTCATAATCATGTAGGATGGAACCAGTCCAAGCTGGCCCGGGATCATCAGGGTACCGATGATAAATACAAACAGAAAGTGCTTGCCCTTAAACTGGAGTCTGGAGAACGCGAAGGCCGCCAGCGCACAGAAGAATAGCTGGGCAATGGTAACGGTCGTAGATACGAACACCGAATTGAGCAGGGCTCCTGCAAAATCAATCTGATCCAGCATCGTCTGCACATTCGTGATAAACAGGTCGCCGGGAATGAAGTTCGGCGGAAACTTGTTTGCCTCCGAGGTGGGGTGTGAAGCGATAACCAGCATCCAGTAAAAAGGAAACACGGACACCAGAAACGTCAGAATAAGCAGGCTGTAGGTAAGCAGGCGTTGTAAAGATTTCATGGTTTCCTCCTATTGGGCAGAGTTGATTTTTTTGGTCAGGAAGTTGTTGAACATCGAGAACAGCAAAATGATCAGGAACAGCATCCAGGCGATAGCCGATGCATAGCCGTAATTGTTATTGGTGAACGCTTCGGTGTACAAATACAGCACCATCGTCAAGGTCTGGCCCTCAGGTCCGCCTGTAGGTCCGGAGAAGATGAGCGGCTCGACGAACAGCTGCATCCCGCCAATCGTAGACATAATGACTGTAAAAATAATCATGGGCCGGATCATCGGAATCGTAATTTTAAAAAATTGCTGTGTCCTGGAGGCGCCGTCAATTCTCGCCGCTTCATACAGATCTGCCGGAATACTCTGCAGCGCCGCCAGATAGATGACAGCATTATATCCGGTCCATCTCCAGATCACCATGACCGCGACCGCAAACTGAGCTCCCCAGTAGGAAGCGCCCCAGTCATATTTATCCAGGCCAAGCTCGGAGAGGAAATAGTTGATCAGGCCGTAATTGTATCCGAAGAAGCTGCCGAAGATGACCGCCACCGCAACGAGTGAGGTAATGTTCGGAATAATGACGCCAAGGCGGAACAGCTTCTTGCCTTTGATAAAGCGCTGATTCAGAATATTAGCCAGCACCAGGGCGAGAAACAGGTTCGGGATGGTGGACATGAGCCAGATGCTGAACGTGTTCAGGACAGATTTCCAGAACTTCGGATCATCTGTAAACAGCCAGATATAGTTTTGGAAGCCGATGTATTTCTTGGTGCCGAGCACATCCCACGAGAAGAACGATATATAAGCCGACCAGAAGACAGGGAAAAGCGTAAAGATTCCAAATATTAAGAAAAACGGCAGTAAATAAAGATAAGCAGACACATGGTCCTTGAAGGATTGTTTATGCCATAGCTTGGATTCACCAGGTGTGTTCATTATGGTCCTCCTTTAGAAGAGGATGCGCCGAACGGAGCAGATGTCCATCGGCGCATCAGGAATGATGAAATTGGAATGACAGGTAAGCTTAGCGGCGCAGGTCGCGCTTGATTTGATCCATCGCTGTTTGCCATGCTGCATCGGCAGCTTCTCCGTTGCGCTCTACGTTAGCGAGTGCCTGCAGGATCGGGGTATCCACGGTAATGTGGTCTGGTCCAAGATAGACAGGAACGACTTTCTTCGCAGCATCCGAGAAGGTTTTGCCCAGAGGTGCGTTCTGGAAGAACTCGTCCGTGTACGTCTGGATCGCCGGATCATCATACACTGCCGGTGTGGACGGGAAGTTCGAGCCGTTCTCTTTAAACAGCTCCAGCTGCTGCTCCGGAGAAAGCAGCCATTTCAGGAACTCCATCGCTTCCTTCGGATGCTTGCTCTGGCTAGGAACGGTCATGAAGGAGCCGCCCCAGTTGCCGGAGCCTTCCGGCATCGGTGCCAGATTCCATTTACCGGAGGAGTCCGGCGCATTGCCCTTCATGTAGCCTACCATCCAGGATGGACCGAGCATGACGGCGAAGTCACCGTTGTTCATGCCTGCGCCCCACTCCGGAGACCAGGCCGAGATTTTGGCAGCCAGTCCGCTGTTGGCAATCTCGGTGGAGAGATCCCATGCCCGTTTGATGGCCGGGTTCGTCTCGACAATCAAATCGCCATTGCTGTTAAAATATTGTTCTTTCGCCTGTCCCCGAATGCTCTGATAGACGATATCGGCGCCATATACCATAGGCTTGCCGGTCTTGTCCTTGATGGTTTTGCCTACTTCAATAAATTTCTCCCAAGTCGGCATCAGCTCGGCAACCGCTGCCGGCTCTGTCGGCAATCCGGCTTGCTCAAAAAGGTCTGTGCGGTAATACATAGCCATTGGACCGACATCGGTAGGGATCCCGTAGATGAAGGAGCCGTCCTGGCTGGAAGCCTGAACGCGCTTCCATTCCAGATAGTCGCCCATGATGTCATTGGCGCCATGGTCGGCCAAATTGTGGAACAGCTTCTCATCCGACTTGAACTTGTCGATGAAGCCAATCTCGATCATGGCAATGTCCGGTCCGCCGCTGCCTGCCGCAAGCGCTGTCATCAGGCCGTTATGGTGATCATTGTATTCCTGGGTCTGTACATTAATCTTGATGTTCTCATGCTCCTGCTGATATTTCTCGATTAAGCCCTCCAGGCCCGTGCCGGTGAACATCCATAGAGATAATTCAACCTTGCCATTCGAGGCTTCCGATTTGCCTGCGGTCTCACCGCCGGTGGACGTGCCTTCCTCACTGTTGCCCGAGGAGCAGGCGGTTGTGAACACCAGAAGCAGACATGCCAGCAAAGTGCCCAAACGTTTTTTCATGGTAAAGAGCCCCCTGTATTCTTAGTTTTAAGGAATGTGAATCCTTGATACAAATTCTAGGGCATCCCCGTAAGCATCGGTATAGGAGGAACATTACATCTCTTGTATAAAATCGACTACTTTACGATGCCGGCGCAAGCGGGCTTTACAAAAGGTCATTTTTTCACAAGTTATCACATGTTTGGCCCATAGGCTGCTCCCTGCACGCCCAGTTACAATGAACCGTAATCATGCAGCAAGGAGGAATACAATGAATACAAAAAGCTTAAAGCTCTTCGTTATACTTGCAGCCGTGCTGATCGGTGTGGCCCTGCTGTGGGCTCAGGAGAGGACCGGTAAAGAGGAAGCGTCGCCCAAGACGTACCGCAGCGTGTTTCAGGAGCTTGGCAAAAGCGAGGAGGACATCTCGGCCAAGCTGCAGCAGGCCTGGGATCAGATGTTTTACGGGGATGATGCACAGCAGCGTATCTATTACCCTGTAGGGGAGGATATGGCCTATATTTTGGATACGGGGTATCAGGATGTACGCACCGAGGGAATGTCCTACGGGATGATGATTGCGGTTCAGCTGGATAAGAAGGAGGAGTTTGACCGCTTGTGGAACTGGGCCGTCACGTATATGCAGCATAAAGAGGGTCCGTTCAAGCATTATTTCTCCTGGCATAATACCCCGAAGGGGGATGTGCTTGACAGCAATCCGGCACCGGATGGCGAAGAGTATTTTGCCATGGCGCTTCTGTTTGCTTCCAACCGCTGGGGAGACGGCGAAGGCATCTATCATTACCGGGAGCAGGGAAACAAGATACTGCAGGCGATGCTGCATCAAGCCGATGACGGTGAGGGCTATAATATGTTTGATGAGGAACGGAATCAGATTGTATTTGTGCCCTGGACCTCAGGCAAGGGATATACAGACCCTTCCTACCATCTGCCTGCCTTTTACGAGCTGTGGGCCAGATGGGCAGAGACGGACCGTGAGCGCTGGGCGGAAATGGCCAAGGTCAGCCGGGCGTTCTGGGCTCAGGCAGCAGACCCGGACACCGGGCTCATGGCCAATTACACTACCTTTGATGGAGTGCCTTACCGGAACGGCGATCATTATCTGTTCTCCTACGATGCCCACCGGGTTGCTCTCAACGTCACGCTGGACGAGATCTGGCATGGCGGCGAGCAGTCTGAGTGGAGAAGGGGCTATATAGAACAGCTGCATCAATTTTTTATAAAAGAGGGCATCGACCGGTATGTGGCCAGGTATACTGTGGAGGGGAAGCCGATGGCGGATAACCGTTCCTCGGGCTTGATTGCAGTGAATGGGGCAGCTTCCATGATTTCCACCCATGAAGATCGGCTGCAGTTTGCGCAGCGATTGTGGGATATGGACGTCCCGACCGGCCAATACCGGTACTATGATTCCATGCTGTACATGTTCAGCCTGCTGGCGGCAAGCGGGCAATATCAAATCATCGAGCCATAACGCCTCCCCTCAAACAGGGCAGCTCCAGCAGATTGTTCATCTGTCGGAGCTGCCCTGTTTGTTGTTCGCGGCGGCTGTCAGTGAGTCCAGCGCAAGCCGCCGCCGTGTGATGCTTCGGAGCTTGCGCTCGAGGGCTGCCTTCCTTCAGCGGATCTCCAGCGGCAGGGTGATGTCCACCCTCAGCCCGCACAGCGAGCTGTCGCTTAACGAAATTCCGTATTCGGCGCCGTAATACAGACGAATGCGGTTTTGAAGGTTCGACAGGCCGATGCCTGTATGCAGATCGGGTGGGTCCGCATCATCCTCCGGCAGGGTGAGTGCCTGCAGCGATTGGTCGCTGTTCATACCAATGCCGTTGTCCTCCACCGTCAGGTGCAGCAGTCCACCCTCTTGGAAGCCGGTAATCTGGATGATCCAATGCTCTTCCTCTGACGTCTCCAGCCCATGCACGATCGCATTCTCAACCAGCGGCTGAAACAACAGGCGCATGATCAGGGCGCTGTACAGTGCAGCGGGAATATCCAGCCGGACAGAAAGCTTGTCGCCATAACGCAGCTGCTGTAAATACACATACCGGTTCAGCTGCCCGATGTCTTCCTCCAGCGTAACGAGCTCACTCCGGCCATCAATGCTGTATCGGAGCAAATGGCTCAGCGTAATGACCATTCGGGATTCCTCGGTCAGCTTCTTGCGGTGCAGTGTCCAGTAGATGGTGTTCAAGGTGTTGTATAAAAAGTGCGGGCGAAACTGCGCCTTCAACGCAACCAGCTGAGCCTGCCGCTCGCTGATCTGCCTCCGCGACAGATCGAGGATCGTCTCATCCAGGTTGGCCAGCATCTGGTTGAAGCTTTGGAACAAGCCTTCCACCTCGCGGTTTCTCATTCGGGTGGATATTGGCGTCAATGAGCCGCGTTCCGTCTTGTTCAGCTTGATGGACAGCATGCGGATCGGCCGAGCGACCGACCAGGAGAAGAACACGGCCAGGGCCAGCGCGAACAGGCTGCCGAACAGGCCGATCAGCATAATATTACGCTGTACACTGTTCAGGTCTCCCACGATTTCCTCCGGCTTGACATAAGCCACCAGATTCCAGCCGCTGTAGGAGGAAGGAAGAGACGTCCAGTACCTGCTTGTGTCGGCAGAATACTGGATGCCGGAGCCATCCCCGGATTTCCCCGGCAGGAAGCCTTGCGGCATAGGGGTGCCGATTTCGTCCGGATGAGTAGAGTACACAATCGTGCCGTAGGTGTCGTGGATCTGGATTTTGTCAAAGGGACTGTCCTGCTGATTCTTGAACTGATTATTGATCGTCTCCAGCGGAACCGCAATCATCAGCACACCCAGGCCTTCAAGGTTGCCCCAATTCCGGATTTGCCGGATGCCCACGAGGGCAGGCTTCTCTCCCAGCTGCCAGACCGTATCGGAGAACCAGTGGATGGAGCCCTCATTGCTCAAAGCCAGCTGATACCACTCCTTCTCCAATATGTCCTGCGTTTTCTTCCATAAGAAATAATAGGAGCTAGAGGTTGAGAAGTAACGCTCATTGCTGCCCATCACCAGCACCAGCACGTCACTGCCTATAAATCTCATTTTCTGATTCAGATGCTTCTCAATATCAAACGTGCTGATCTCCTCACTGTCCCCGGGAGCCTGCAAGGCCCGCTGCAGCACCGGATCAAATCCGATGTCGAGCGTAAGGGTATCGAATTCCTGCAGCAGGATGTCCAGCTTCTGGTTCATTTGTTTCACGGATTCTGTGAGAAACCGGGATGTTTTATCAAGGACCACCTCAGAGCTGGTGCGGTAGGTAAAGTATCCAATAGTGGTGAGCAGAAGCACCAGAATGACCGAAAATCCAGTCAGCAGCTGGGCAAAGATCGTTTGCTTGCGTTTACGTTTCATGTCCATCCCCCGGAAGCTTGGCTTGAGTGTCACGGTTGAGCCGCTGTATTACCTTGTATCCTACCTTAAAACAGCAGGAACTTGAACGTTTTCTCGTGCGCGCCGCATGCTATGGTATGATTTCTTGTAGAAAAATATAATTTTTAATATTTCTCCGCTCCGGGTTTTGGATCATAATTTAAAGAAAGTAGTGTTTCTAACACAGAGGTGATCATCATATTGAACATACTGGTTGTGGATGACGAGTCATTTGTGAGGGAAGCCTTGACGGAAACGATTCGGGAGGCCAGCTCAGAGTATGTCATTGCAGGAGCAGCACGGCATGGAGAAGAGGCCTTTGAGATCCTGCAGAGTCACCCTGTTGACCTGGTTATTACCGACGTACGAATGCCCCGAATGGACGGACTGGAGCTTTGCCGCCGAATTTATGAATACAACCCCGAGATTTCAATCGTGCTGCTGACCGGCTATGCGGATTTCTCGTACGCGCGTCAGGCGATGAAGTATCAGGTGTCCGATTATTTATTGAAGCCGTGCGATTCGGCAGAGATTATTCAGGTCATCGAAAAGCTTGCAGAGGCGCACCGGCTGCAACGGTTTCAGAAGCAGGTGGAGCAGCTTCGGCACTCCCACGTCTTAGAGAAGCATCTGAACGATTTGCTCTACGGGATCCCGATTCCGTATTTTAATCAATCCATACTGCCAGTCTATCAGTGCATTTATTTGCTGTGTATTGCGCCGGCGGAGAAGGTCCCGCACCTCATCTGGAATGAGCAGCAGGCGCTGAACGCCGTCAAAAATATCGCCGAGGAGTGGCTGGAGCCGCAAGTGAGGGCGGTCGGTATTCTGGAAGAAGACCATTTGGTCATCTACATGTTCAACGAGCATGTCAGAACTCTGCCGGAGATGGAGGCATTGGCACTGGAGCTGCATTCGGCGATTCAGAGCAATTTGAAGCTGACCGTGAAGCTCGGGCTTTCACAGGGGGCACAGCATCAAAGCGAGGTTCCACGTCGTTACCGGCAGAGCTGCCAAGCCATGCAGGCCGCTCTACAGGAGCCTTCAAAGCATCTGTGCAGCTATGGAAACGAGGACAGCGAACAGGAGCTGGATGAGTGGGTGCCGGATATGTCCGAAAAAGGAAAGCGGCGGGTGGTGGAGCATATGCTGCAGGTCATCGACGAGCGTTATCCGGACAACCTGTCGCTTCGGCTCCTGGCCGATGAAGTGTATATGAACCCTACCTACCTGGGGAGGATTTTTAAGGAAGATACCGGCCACAGCTTTAATTATTATTTGAATCTGGTTCGGGTGAAACAGGCGAAGCAGCTGCTGGAGGATTTCAGAATCAGAGTATACGAGGTTTGTGATCAGGTTGGCTTCAAGGACCCTGCGTACTTCAGTCAAACCTTTAAGAAATACACTGGCGTGACGCCCCAGGAATATCAGAACAGCCGGCAGGCAGACGTCTGATTTTAGAGAGGAGAGGTGCTATGAACAGGATGCTTCAGCGAATCAGCCTGGGATTGCTGCTAATACTGCTTCCGGGCTGCACGGAGGTCTCCATGCCTGTAGAGCACAAGAAGGAGCCTGTCCATGAGCTGACCTTCTGGCTGTTTCCCGGCTCCGGGCTGGAGCCGCTGATCGAAGCGTACGAGCAGGAGCATCCACAGATCCGGGTGCATCTTCATACCTCCTCATATCCGGAGCTCTCGAACAAGCTGCAGACCACGCTCGCTTCTGGCAATGGAGTGCCTGATATCGCTCTTGTAGAGATCAGCTTCATGGAGCGGTTCAAGGAATTGTCCGGCTCCTTTGAGAATCTGCTGGATTACGGCGCAGGAGCACGAGCGAAGGAATTTCTGCCCTGGAAATGGCAGCAGGCGTCAGCATTCGATGAGTCCTTTCTGCTCGGGCTGCCGACAGACATTGGTCCGATCGCGATGGCGTATCGCAGAGATTACTTTGAGCAGGCCGGGCT
Organism: Paenibacillus sp. F411; assembly: GCF_017582705.1. Taxonomy (NCBI): domain Bacteria; kingdom Bacillati; phylum Bacillota; class Bacilli; order Caryophanales; family Paenibacillaceae; genus Paenibacillus; species Paenibacillus sp. F411. The sequence continues at coordinate 63,189 of NZ_JAGFIP010000008.1, read as the reverse complement.
GCCGGCGGGGCCAGCCGAGGTAGCCGCGCAGATGTCCAGCTGGGATGATTTTCTGGATACAGCGGATCAAGTCCAACGGGAGACCGGAAAGTATATGATCGACAATTTGGATATGCTGTACCGGGTCATTTTGGGGCAGGCAGAGGAGCAGTATTACGACAAGAACACCGGAGAGCTTATCGTACACCGGAATCCGGAAGTATACAGGGCCTGGTCTGCCGTCATGAAGGCCAAGGAAAAAGGGCTGACAGCGGGTCTGCCGATGTTCTCTCCGGAGTGGAGCAGAGGGCTGCAGCAGGGAGAGTTCGCAGTAGCCTTTGCCCCCTCCTGGATGATCGACATTCTGAAGAAGAATGCACCGGACGCCGCTGGAAAATGGGATATGACCTTTATCCCGCAGATTGCGAGTAATTATGGCGGTTCCTTTCTAACCCTGCCCAAGGGAGGAGAGCACCCTCAGGAGGCGTATCATCTGATTGACTGGCTGACCCAGGCGGAGCAGCAGGTTCAGCTGTTCAAGGCCAATGGCAATTTTCCGTCCATGCCTGAACTATTCTCAGATCCGGTCATTATGGAGCATACCGATCCTTATTTTAATGATGCGCCGACCGGACAGATTTATAGCCAGATTGCGAGTCAGATCAAGCCGACCTACGAGGGCTCTGATCAGTTTCTGATTGCGAGAGTCATGTTTGATGTGCTCCGGAAGGTGGAGCAGGAGAGGATCGAACCCGAGGAAGCTTGGGAGATTGCCATGCAGCAGATTCAGATTGAATTGGGGCAGGAACTGCCATAGAAACCCCCTGATGCGGCCGAAGCGTTTCTTAGGAAAAATTCCGATTGACGAGAAGCGGCTTCCGCCGTAAAATAAATGCAAACGTTTACACACTTATTGATGTAAGCGCTTCTATGAATAATGTCACTTCCTGTCGCTGCTGATCAAATCAAGGAAGGAGGATCATGCCATTTATGCAAACGTTTGCTCAAATGAAGATGCAGGCGTGAGTTCACCCATCTATAAAGGAGGACTTGATCTATGTTATCGGCTGTTCAAAGCAAGAAATTATGCTCTATTATTCTGATTGTAACTATGCTCTGCTCTCTGATCGGCATCCCGCCGGTTCAGGCGGCCACGGACTCGCAGGCACTACAGGTGGTTGTCGTGGGCGATCTGCAATCCGAGCTGGGTGCAGCCTCAGACTGGAAGCCGGATGCTGCTGAAACCGCTATGACCCCAGCGGGACCGGATGAATACCGGTTTACCGGGAAGCTTCCGGCTGGCGAGTATGAATATAAAGTGGCTGTCGGGGGCACATGGGATCAAAGCTACGGCAATGACCATTACACGTCTCCCGGCAAACAGAGTGATAATGGGAATATCAAGCTTTCCCTGTCACAGGAGACAGAGGTTACCTTTTACTATAATCATAAGACACACGCTGTTGCCGACTCCTCTTACTACATACCTCTAGAGCAAGATCACCTTCCGAGAGTCATTGGCAGCTTCCAAAATGGAATAGAGAACAGTCCGGCGCTCCTCATGAATGATGATAGTCTGAATGGAATCTACTCCGTCACGGCCGATGTATATGCAGGGGATCATCAGTATCAGGTGGCGCTGGGTGATCCTGGCGCAGGCAGGCTGTATCCCGAGGATGGCACCCCGATGTCGCTGAACGTGGAGCGGGATGCAGAGGTCACCTTCACGTACGATGCAGACACTCATGAGATTGCTGAGGACATAAAGCTTGCACCCGTTCCGCAAGATCCGGGGCTTCCGGTTGCGGATGGACATTTACGTGTACATTATCAGCGCACAGATGCTAATTATGAAGGCTGGGCCTTGTGGATCTTTAACGACGTCGCCGAGCCCTCACAGAATTGGCCGAAAGGCGCTACACCGTTTCCTGAAGGACAACAGGATCATTACGGTGCCTTCGTGGATCTGCCGATTCAGCATGGAGCATCCAAGATTGGACTTGTCGTGATGAATCGTATGACTGAACAGAAAGATGGAGAAGACAAAGTGTTCAGCCTGATCACCCCGGAGATGAACGAGGTGTGGCTGAAGCAGGACACAGACGAGGTGTATACGTACGAGCCGGTGGACCTGCCGGCAGACACCGTCCGGATTCACTATCAGCGTGAGGACCAGAACTACTCCGCATATGCCTTGTGGCTGTGGGGCGATGTCGCGTCTCCTTCAACAAATTACCCGAACGGCGCTACCCGTTTCTCGCAAGAGCAGCTGGATGGGTACGGTGCCTACCTGGATGTTCCGTTGCAGCCGCAGGGAGCAAAGATTAATTTAATCGTTCTGGATCCCGCTGTGGGCGACAACGGGAAAGACGGGGGGGACAAATCCTTCAGCCTGGCTGACCGTTACCGTCATCTGTTTATTCGAGAAGGCGATAACACCGTCTATACGTCCCCGTACGGAGAAGTGCCGACCGGCCTGATCTCAGCGGAGGTACTGTCTCAAGGCAAGCTGCGCCTGAGCTATACGATGACGGCAGGTTTGACGCCGGAATCCCTGAAGGAAGGCGTCCAGCTGAAAAGCGGCGATCAGAGCATTGGCATTACTGAAGCTGCTGTCACCGGTCCCCTGACCGTAGAGCTGACCGCTTCATTCACCATGGATCAGGTGCCGCTGCAGGTGACTTTTCTCGGGAAGACCGTCACCGCGAGCAAGGGCTGGAGATACCTCGATCAGGAATATGCGTATGATGGCAACGATCTCGGTGCTGTGTATGCTGACGGAGAAGCTGTACTGAAGCTGTGGGCGCCGACGGCGAGCAAGGTGACGGTCGATGTATACGGCAAGGATGACAGCACCACAGTGATCGGTACTAAGGAGCTGCAGCGTCAGGAACAGGGTGTCTGGTCTGTCCGCCTGGAGCGCGGCGATTTCGATATCGAAGATTTCAGAGGAGCCTTTTATCAGTATGAGGTCACGCATGAGGGAGTGTCCAAGCGAGTGCTGGATCCATATGCCAAGTCCATGGCCGAGTTCCGGGTCGACACGACGGGCAAAGCGGGTCCGGATGGAGACATCGTGGGCAAGGCTGCGATTGTGGATCTGAGCGAAACGAATCCGGAAGGCTATGATTTTGCCCAAATTCCGGGCTATGAACAGCGGGAGGATGCGATCATCTGGGAGATTCATGTCCGCGACTTCACGTCAGATCCTTCCATTGAAGATGATTTGCACAACGCACAATGGGGCTCTTTCGAAGCGTTCAAGCATAAGCTGGACTACATCAAATCACTTGGCGTCACCCATGTGCAGCTGCTGCCGGTGATGGCCTGGTATTACGGCGATGAGTCCAAGATGAAGAATCGTGAGCTGAACTACTCTGCTGGAAACAACGAGTATAACTGGGGCTATGACCCGCACAGCTATTTCTCGCCGGACGGTGCATATTCGGTGAATCCACAGGATCCGGAGCTGAGAATCCGGGAGCTGAAAAATATGATTGATGCCATCCATGAGGCCGAGATGGGTGTAGTGCTGGATGTGGTGTATACCCATATGGCCAAGTCGGATTTCCTGAATGACATTGTGCCCGGATATTATGCTTTTCAGGATGTGAATGGTAAATTCCTTGGCGATTTTGGTAACAACCTGGCTACCAACCGCAAGATGGCAGAGAAGCTGATGGTGGATTCCGTCAAATACTGGTTTGAGGAATATAAAATTGACGGCATGCGCTGGGATATGATGGGCGATGCTACACAGGACGCGGTACAACGCGCTTATGACGCCGCAGCCGAAATCAATCCGGATGCCCTGTTCATTGGGGAGGGCTGGATTACATTTAAGGGTGCTCAGGCAGATCCTGCTCTTGCAGGACAAGGAGCCGATCAGAACTGGATGGACCGCACGGATGACGTCGGCGTATTCTCTGACGAGTTCCGGAATGCGCTGAAATCCGGCTATGGCAGTGAAGGAGAGCCTCGATTTATTACAGGGGGCAAGCAAAGTGTAGACATGATCTTTAACAATATCAAGGCGCAGCCGGGCAATATGAAAGAGGATGACCCGGGAGACGTTGTGCAGTATATTGAGGCGCACGACAATTTGCCGCTGTACGACATTATTGCCCAGGCGACCAAGAAGGATCCGGCAAATGCAGAGAATGATCTGGAAATTCACAAGCGGATTCGGCTGGGCAACCTGCTGATTCTGACCTCTCAAGGCACCGCCTTCCTGCATGCGGGACAGGAATATGGCCGTACGAAGCAGTGGCTGGGAGAGGGCGTGCCGCAGCAGAAATATCACGAACTGAAGGATCAGAGCGGCAAGACATTCGGTTATTTCGTACACGATTCCTACGATTCATCGGATGCAATTAATAAGTTTGATTGGGAGAAGGCGACGAATAAGGACGTATTCCCGGTCAATCACGTGACGAAGGAATATACCGCCGGCCTGATCCAGCTGCGCAAATCCAGCGACGCCTTCCGGCTCGGGGATCAGGAGCTCATTAACAGCCGCGTGTCGCTGCTGTCCATTCCGGAGATTGGGACCCAGGACGTAGCCATTGGCTATACGACCAAGGCCACGGATGCTTCGGGACAATACTATGTGTTCGTCAATGGCGATAAAGTCTCACGGACAATGACGCTGTCCAAGGACCTGACCTCAGGCACGGTCATCGTGGACAACGACGAAGCCGGCACCGCTGAAGTAGAGCAAGCCTCGGGCTTTGAGCTGGATTCAAGCTCCATTACACTGGAGCCTCTCACTGCCGTAGTGATCAAAACCGCCAGTGATCCCATTGCATTGACATCGGTGGCTGCAGATCAATCGAGCTACACTGTGGGAGTAGGCCAGACCCGCCAGGCGATCGTTCACGCGATCTATAACGATGAGAGCCGCAGAATCATTACGAAGCAGGCTGCCTATGTATCAAGCAATGCTGATGTCGCAAGTGTCAGTTCTTCAGGCCTGATTACCGGCCACCGAGCAGGTACTGCAGTCATCACGATCAGCTATCAGGGCAGTCAGCAGGAAGTCACGGTGAAGGTGACTAAAGTAACCGCCGGCAAGCGCTATGTTCAGATCAACTACATTCGGCCGGATGCCGACTATGAGGACTGGAATCTCTGGATATGGGACACTGGAGTCAAGAACGACCAGATTGATTTCGAAGTCTTTGAGAGTGGCATGGCCACAGTACTTGTGGAAGTAGCCGCGAACACGAGCAGTATCGGATTTGTACTTCGCAAGGGAACAGGCTGGGACGGCACCAAGCAGGACTACCCGGATGATCGTAACATTCCGCTTACGCCGGGCGAAGCCTTTACGAAGGTGTATGTTACCAGCATGAAGAAGGAGCTTACTATAGTGCCAAGCCCTACAGGACCGTTGCTGGAGGGCGGAAATATTACGTTTGTCTATCGGGATGAGGCTAAATTCCGCGAGAACGCGATGGATACCATGGACAGTGTGTCTCTCAAGATCGGCAGTCGGGAAGAGGTCATGACGTACGATGCTGAGAAGGAATGGTTCAGCTATACGTGGCACAATGCCGTGCCCGGTACTCATGAATACAGCTTTCTTGTCACCACAGACGGAGAGACGGTGGAGGTCACCGATCCGAAGAATACGCAAGACGGCAAATCTGTGGTGATCTATGTCAAGCCTGTGGTGAACGTGACCGGCTCTGTACAACGTGAAAGCATTTCTTATAAGGAACATGCCGTGCTGAAGGTGGCGGTATCTGTTTCAGAAGAAGAGGGTCCTGTCTCCTTCCAAGCCGGGTACCTGGATTTAAGTTCACTGGGGGGATCACCTCAAGTGAAGCTGGATTTGGAGCTGCTGGAGCAGAGCATCGCCGTGAAGGAAGGGATCCCGTCTGGACGCAAGTCCATTGGCATTACGCTGATAGACCAGTATGGCAACTTCCATAAGGGGACGGCTGAAGTCACGGTAAAGTCAGCCGAAGCGGCCGCTAAAGCGGAGTTTGACTGGGATGAGGCGCGCATTTATTTTGTACTGACGGATCGCTTTATGGATGGTGATGCCTCTAATAATGAAAACGTAAACAAGGACCATCTGGAGGCATATCACGGTGGAGATTTCCGGGGGCTGATTGATAAGCTTGATTACATTCAGGAGCTCGGAGTCAACACGCTGTGGATCACACCTATTGTCGATAACATTGATTACAATGTCAAAGCAAACTCTAACGGCATTCAGTATGGATATCATGGATATTGGGCCAAGGATTTTACGAAGCTGGATGAGCATCTGGGTGATCTGGATACGTTCAAGGAGCTGATTGACAAAGCACATGACCGAGGCATCAAAATCATGGTGGATGTTGTGCTGAATCATACAGGCTATGGCTTGAAGCCAGGTGACACAGCCCCGGTGGCCCAGGACGACAAAGCCCGGTTTGAAGGGATGCTCCGGGATACTAAGCTGTCCACAACGGATGATCCGCTGCGGGGAGAATTGTCAGGACTGCCCGATCTGATCACGGAGGATCCGGACGTGCGCCGGCAAATCATTGACTGGCAGGCAGGCTGGCTGGAGCGTGCCCGGACGGACCGCGGAGATACAATTGACTATTTCCGTGTAGATACCGTGAAGCATGTGGAGGAAGCCACCTGGAAGGCGTTCAAGAACGCTCTTACAGCCATCGATCCGGAATTCAAACTGATCGGCGAATATTATGGCGGTACGCTGGATAATGATGGAGGAACGCTGCAAAGCGGACAGATGGACGGCCTGCTGGATTTCGGCTTTAAAGGACGAGCGCGTGATTTTGTGAATGGCCGTGTTGAAGACGTAGAGTCTTATCTGGCTGAACGGGAAGCCAGGCTGGATAACACGCAGATGATGGGACAATTCCTGAGCAGCCATGATGAGAACGGCTTCCTGTCACACTATGTGAACGGAGACAAAGCGAAGCTGATGACTGCTGCAGCACTGCAGATTACATCGAAAGGGCAGCCTGTCATTTATTACGGAGAGGAGCTCGGACGTTCCGGCAGTGCCTCAGGAGATCTCGACAAAGGCAATTTTAGCGAGAATCGTACGGATATGCCGTGGGATCAGGTGGAGAGCGAGAAGAAGCTGCTAGAGCATTACCGGAAGCTGCTGAAGATTCGTGCCGAGCATTCCGGGATTTTCTCGAAGGGTGTTCGGACCTCGATTGTCGCTTCAGATGACGAGAAGTATCTGGCATTTGACAAGGAGTATGAAGATAAGCATCTTGTTACTGCGCTTCATGTCGGAACACAGGAGCGGACGGTCAGCTTTAAAGTGCCATTCCCAGCGGGAAGCATGGCTGCTGATCTGTACAGCGGAAAGCAGTATAAAGTGAAGTCGGATCAGACGGTGAGTGTTCTTCTTCCGGCTATGGCAGATGGCGGCACTGTGATTTTGGCAAGCGCAGCAGAAAGCGGTAACGGCAATGGCAATGGCAATGACGGAAGCGGGCCAGCTCCAGGAAGCGGAGCGCCAGTGAGTACGCCAGCTAAGGGCACTGTTCAGATCAGTGAGGCTTTATTGAACAATCCACAGGCCCCGGTATCGGTTAAGCTGGGCGCTGGGGATCAAGAGCTGCTGCTTCCCATCGGAGCTGGGGATCTTCTGAACGGACAGTCGGTGGAAGTGAGTAAAGATGGCATCAAGATCACCTTGCCTTCGGCTTTGCTGCAGGCATTGCAGAAGCTGGTGTCTGCCGAGCAGCAGAAGGCATCCACAATTTCGCTGCTTGTGCAAGAAGCGCCGCTTGCGGATACGAAGGCTCTGGTGCTTGAAGCCGAGCGTCAAACTCCGGGGGTTAACCTCAAGCCGGGCAGCGTGATGTATGACCTGCATCTGAGTGTCAAGGCTGCAGGAGGGGCGGAATGGAAGCTGGAGCAGTTTGAGTCGCCGGTCACACTGACCTTCGATCTGCTTCCGGGAATCAACGCCAGCTGGGCAGGAGTATACCATCTGCAGGATGACGGAAGCATCACATATGCCGGAGGCCGCTTGAAGGATGGACAGATTGAGGCAGAGGCAGGACATTTCAGCAAGTATGCTGTGCTGGAGTACGAGAAGATCTTCACCGATCTGAACGGACATTGGGCGCAGAATGCGGTGAAGGAGCTGGCCGCGAAGCATATTGTACAAGGAACGAGTGCCAAAGCCTTCAGTCCGGCACAGAAGCTGACCCGGGCACAATTCGCCGCCATGCTTGTGCGGGCGCTGGGATTGGAGCCTGTGAATACAGCAGGCAGCACCTTTAAGGACGTGTCCCGTGATGCATGGTATGCCGCAGACCTTCAGACCGCTTATCAGCATGGACTCGTCAGCGGCAAGGGCGGTAACGTCTTCGCACCGAATGACAGCATTACCCGGGAGGAAATGGCGGTTATGCTGGTAAGAGCTTATACGCTCCAGCATGAAGCTCCGGCAGCGGAGAAGTCTGGCATGAAGGATCAGGAGCATATTTCACACTGGGCTGAGAAACAGGTCAACCAGGCGGCATTCCTCGGTCTTATGCAGGGCCACCCTGGCGGAGCATTTGAGCCGAAGGGCTGGACGACCCGGGCCCAGAGCGCGCAAGCCGTGCTGAATCTGCTGAAGGCGCTGGAGTAATCGCATCGCGGTTCTCCATCTCAAGCAGGGTCCGTGTTGATTGCGGGTCTGCCTGCAATGCAACTGAAGAGGCGGCTGAACAGGCCGCTGACAGGCTGATTGCCATGAAAAAGAATACAACAAGAAAGGCTGGCGCACTTTGGCGCCAGCCTTTCTTGTGTGGGGTGAGCGAAAATGGCTGCTCTAGCTGCCCCAGGTGCGTTCACCGCTTAAATATTTCTCGGTCAGAATCGACAGCAGCTGAATGCCGACCTCATTCTCTCCGCCTTCGGGGATAATAATGTCAGCGTACTTCTTCGAGGGCTCGATAAAGGCCTCGTGCATGGGCTTGACCGTGTTCAGATACTGATCATAAATCGACTGGATGGTGCGGCCGCGATCCTCGATATCGCGCACCACCCGGCGCAGAATCCGTACATCCGGATCCGTATCCACGAATACCTTGATGTCCAGCAGCGGGCGCAGATTCTCATCCGACAGCACATGCAGGCCTTCAAGGATCGTGATATGACCGGGTGTAAGCTCTACCGTCTTCTGCTTGGAGCGGGCATGGGTAGTAAAGTCATACACAGGGGCTTCTGCACGCTGACCCGATTTCAGCAGCTGGAGATGCTCTACCAGCAGCTCGGTGTCAAAAGCAAACGGGTGATCATAATTGATGCTCTCCCGCTCCTCCAGACTGAGGTGGGGGTTGTCCTTATAATAATTATCCTGAGATATAAATGTCACTTTACCGGGTCCCAGACGATCAATAACCGAGCGGGCCACCGTTGTTTTGCCAGAGCCGGTGCCGCCGGCGATTCCAATAATGAGCATGGTGTTTCCCTAAACCTCCCTAAGGTGTTCGTGCGTTGCAATTTCAGTATTGTACCACAGCAGCGGCCGTATTTCACCTTGCGAAGCACTGGAACCTTCAGGGATGGTGAATGAGCTGCGGGCCTGAAGCGATGTACGGCTCTATCATTCGAAGCGATCAATGACAAACATTCGGTCAGCCTCCGCCTGCAGGCCAAGTGAAAGCAGAAATTGCTGCATTAATTCAAAAACGGGAGAAGGAGGGCCCATAGCATCATGCACATACCTGAAGTTTAAATCCCGGAGCATTGCAAGCTTCTCTTCCAGACAGGACGTCATAAAAAAAGCGCTCATCCGCTGCAGCTCCGCCTCATCCTCCGGACACCCGTCCCTAAAGGGATAGCGTCCAGCAGAGGCAGCAGGGCTGCCTGCGATTCCCAATCCGTCGGAAGTGTCAATCGCGCAATTTTGCTGCCTTTCCAGCAGGATCTCCTGGAAATAGGGGAGGACTGGCCGGGGGGCTGCTCCAAAATGCTGCTTCAGTGCTTCCTGGATGACCTGATGGTGTTCTTGAAGCCACAGCGGAGTATCGTCAGCCCAGGCTTCTTCCTCCCATGGGGGCTGGTTCAGACCTTTGTACGCCCACCAGCGTTCCAGGGTTTCTACGTGATGAACGGATACAATCAGATCCAGAAACTCCTGAAGGTTTCGTGCCATCAAGCGGATAGGAGGATCGTCTGTAGGAGTGACACAGACAATGCTGGCTTCCTCCAGCCGGGAGATCCTCCCGAATTCGGTTAAAAAACCGAAGTGAATGCCATCCCCCCCAGTGCTGGCAAAAGGAATAAGGTCCGGCGGTGTAATAGAATAAGCAAAATAGCTATCCTCCATGCGAAAGCCAATCATGCTCATGTCGATACCTTGTGCTGCAAGTGAATGACTCAGCTGGAACAGGCGTTGAATCATATCGGGAATCTCGTAGCTGCCATAGGCCTGAATCAGCGAGGGCTTCATAAAAGACATTAATGAATCTCCTCCTGGCTCAAATTCACAATTTTCATAAATTTCACAGGCCGCGTATCGCGGTGTTCTATGCATAAAGCCCGGCAGGGCATTGCTCTTTCCGGCTTACGCCCAGTCTCGCTTTAAGGTAAACAAATCCTTCAGCTCTTCCGTAGACAGCTCCGTAATCCAGCCCTCACTTGAAGTAATAATGTTGTCGCTCAGCTGCTGCTTGCTCTCCAGCATCTCATCAATCCGTTCCTCCAGCGTGCCCAGGGCAATAAATTTATGCACCTGTACATCCTTAGTTTGGCCCATTCGATAGGCGCGGTCGGTCGCCTGATTCTCTACTGCCGGGTTCCACCAGCGGTCGTAGTGAAATACATGGTTCGCAGCCGTCAGATTCAGGCCGACGCCGCCGGCCTTCAGCGATAGAATAAACACACCGGGCTGCTGCTCTGCCGGCAGGACCTGCGACTGGAACTGCTCGATCATTTTGTCCCGGGCGGTCTTGGTCGTGCTGCCATTCAGATACAGCACCGGCTCGCCGAGCTCTTGGCGCAGCACCTGCTGCAGCATCTCGCCCATGCCGATGTATTGCGTGAAGATGAGACAGCGCTCGCCCTCTTCCCGCAGCTCTTTGACGAGCGCGATCAGGCGCTCCAGCTTGGCTGAGCGGCTGATGATGCTCTCCGTATCCAGCTGCGGCGTGGAGGATGAGGCCTTGGAGCCTCGCCTGCTTGTTGCGGCTTCCCCTGCAGGGTCACCCTCCAGAGCGCTTTGCTCTGCCAAACCTGCCGGCTGCAGCTGACGAGAGGACAACCCTTCGGCGGATTCCTTCTCCTTCAGCGGCAGCGCCTCGCGGCTGATCAGGAGCGGATGATCGCACAGCTGCTTCAGCCGGGTCAAGGTGGATAGAATGGCGCCCTTGCGCTCAATGCCTTCCAGCTTGTTCATCTGCTCCAGCAGCTGATTGACCGTCTGATCGTACAAGACGCCCTGCTCCTGGGTCAGATGAATGTAGGTTTTCATCTCGTTTTTATCCGGCAGGTCTAGCTGGATATGGGGGTCTTTTTTCTTGCGGCGCAGCATGAATGGCTTGACGAGCTTTTGCAGATCAGCGGTTTTCTCTTCGCTCTGCCCCTTCTCAATAGCCTGAATAAAGCGCTGCGTGAACGCCCGTAATCCGCCCAAATAGCCGGGATTAATAAAATCATAGATGGACCACAGCTCCGCCAGCTTGTTCTCGATCGGCGTTCCGGTCAGGGCAATGCGATGCCTTGCCGGAAAGCTGCGTACCGCTGTGGACTGCTTCGTCTGCGCGTTTTTAATATTTTGCGCTTCGTCCAGGCAGATGGAATCCCACTTCATGCCCTGCAGCAGCTCCTGATCCAGCGCTGCGGTCGCATAGGAGGTCAGGACAAGGTCCGCCTCCATCGCTTCGGCCAGGAATTCCTCGCTGCTGTACCGCTTGCTGCCATAATGGAGCATGACGCGAATGGATGGCCCAAAGCGGCTCAGCTCCTTCTGCCAGTTTCCAAGCACCGAGGTGGGGCAGATCAGCAGGGAAGGCGTGCGGGCTTCTTCTATCGCAGCTTCCTTCATGTGCAGGAGGTAGGTAATGTATTGAATGGTTTTGCCAAGGCCCATATCGTCTGCCAGACAAGCCCCGAGACCGAACCGGCGCAGGAAGGCGAGCCAGGAATATCCCTCATGCTGGTAATGCCGCAGCTCTGCCCTAAGGCCGGCCGGCACAGGTATTTGCGGCCATTCGCTCTGGCCTCCAAGCTGGGAGATAAGGTGCAGCAGATGCTCGTTGAGCTCTACCTCCAGCCGGATGCGCTCCGGCGATTTGTCCTCGCTGTCCTCGGAAGAGCTCTCATCCTCATCCGCCTGTCCGCTCTCCAGAAGATGCAGGTGCAAAATATCCTGAAAGGACAGTCCCTCCGAAGGGTCCACACCTGCCATCGCCTGGCGGATTTGGGCAATAAGCGCCGGGTCGAGCGCAATCCACTGGCCCCGGAATTTCACGAGCCGCTGGTTCTGTGCAACCAGCTGTGCAAACTCGGCTTCGCTCAGATCGGCATTGCCGATTGCAATCCGCCAATCGAAATTGACGAGCGAATCCAGGCCGAACAGGGAGCTGCCTTGACCGCGTTCCTGGCCTTCGCCCGAGCGCAATTTCGCGCGCAGCCGCGGCCGCTTGCGGCTGGCCGCCTCCCACCATGCCGGCAGCAGCACCTGCCAGCCGGTTTGCAGCAAACGCTGGCTTTCAGCGCTTAGAAAGCGCCAGGCCTCCTCGCCGGTAAGCGGCTCGCCGAACAGATCGTCACCGCCGGACAGCATTCCGTCCGGCAGTGCGCCGCGCAGCCGTTCCAGCCATCCCGCTGCACGCTCCGTCACAAACGGCGTCCAGCTTTCGGGCCAGCTGCCGGAGGCCGCTCCATCGCCGGAGAGCGTGATCGGCATGAGGCTGGAGTGATCCTCCTTGTCCTGCAGCACCAGCGTCAGGCGCCAGTGAGTCTCTTCCTCCTCCGGCTCCAGCAGCTGCAGCAGGGGACGAAACGGTGCGGTATCGGCTTTCCAGCCGATGGAAAGCAGCCAGGCCTCGGCGTCCATACCGGCGGCGGCGGAGCGATCCGCAGCGAACAGGAGCGGATATTCCCGCCGCAGGTCAGCTGCCGCCGCCTCCGTGCCGTAGCTCTGCTGGAACACCGCTGCCGTGAAGGCAGACCGGATTCCTGCACTGAACAGGGGGTCCTCCTGCAGTTGGGCCACCACCGAACGGCTGGCCGGCTCCAGCTGCCGGGATTCCCACAGCCATTGCAGCCGGCCTTCCCGGTAGGCTTCAAATTCAGGCACGAATTTCCGGCTGCGGACAAGCTCCATCAGAGCGGGGGCTGCCTCAATAAATGGCAGGCTCTCCTCGCCCCATTTCCATGATATGTGAGAGAGCAGGGGCAGCTTCGCAAAGTAGGGCAGCACCTGCTCGGCAGGCAGGACGACGAGCTCCACCTCCTGAACCTTTTGCACCTCCAGGGCGGTGCCGTAAAAAGATTCCTCATGCCAAGCGAACAACCGCTGCTTCAGGTAAAGGCCGGGCACGTAAGCACCGGATTTCAGGGAACCGTAGATCAGCGCATCGCCGTAGGCGCTTAGCGTAATTTGTACATGGATAGTCAGGGCAGATCCGATCATGATAACAGCTTTCCTCTCCGCATTTCTTCATGCAGGGCACGAAGTCTGCTGTGACGTTCGATAAATGCATCCAGAAACAGCTCCCAGCGCTCCGGCTGCTTCAGCTTCTTGTACAGCTTGGCCAGCCGTTTCAGCAGCTTGACTGCTGATTTGTAGCTGCTGCGGTTCTTTTGCAGCACATAGCGCTCCACGGCCTGATGATAGAAGGGGAGGAGCAGCTCCGGCTCTTCTTTTTCAATGGGTGCCAGCACACTGACACGATAATCCAGCGGCTCGCGCTCGGTGCTCAGCTGCAGATCGATCCAGCGGCGCCACTGTCCGCGGCTCCACAGGGCATCGTCGTAGATGACTTTGGAGAACGGAAGCATCGCGGTGAGTGTGTCCCACATCTGGGCCTCTGCTTGAGGAACCCATTCTAAAGCCTGCTCCCAGAAGCTCATATACTGGCTCATGTATGGATTATTGTAATGGGCAAACAGCGGCCCCGTTTCTACCAGCCAGCGAACAAGCCGGTGCCCGTCTTTATTTTGCTCCACGGCATCCAGAAGTTGAAATAGATCATAGGGATGGATGTGCATGACTTCATCGGCGCCGTACAGCTTGTCCCAGCAAGCCTCGTCCTGCTTCAAATAAAAGTGCATCAGGGCAGATGCCATCAGGCTGATAGAGCTCGAAGCCGGGGGCTGCTTCTCGTTAGCGGCCGTCTTTAGCTGCTGCAGCTCCCGCTCATAAAAGGCGGCATTGAAGCTGTAGGGTGCAATTCCTCGGGCCCAAAGCAGACTGTACACCTGATAGTAGGTTGGGCTTTTGGGTGCACCGGAGAGCATCTTGTCACGCAAAAAATCAATCGTACCCTGCAGCAGCAAGGTCTCGCGTTCCTTCATTTCCTGAATGCGAAAGCTCCATTTGCCGGAGTCCAGCTGGTTCGTCATGCTATTCAGCAGCTGCTCTGCTGCCATTTGCACATGGTAGCCCATGAACAGGGTCGCACCATTGCTGTTCTTGGACTGTCCAATCAGCTGACCCAGAATAAACAGGCTCGCATTGAAATCATACAGCGTAGTAAAGGACGCCATGCTCAGCTTTGCGCCTGCTGGCTTGAGCTGCTGAATGGCATCCATCGCGCTGCGGGAGTACATCGAATGCGTCACAGCGACACCCGGCAGCAGCGAGGCTTGGTGGAAAAATTCATGCCACTCCGCAATGGAAAGCTCCCCTAACCGCGGAGCGGTTTGAAGCAGCTTCTGGAGCTGAGGCTTACCGTGATCAAGCTCGTCCTGGGGGGTGCCTGTGCCGCGTGCTGCAGAAGTCACTTTGCTGCGGCGTGACAGCAGCGGGGCGGAGTGGGCGTTCACGAGCGCCGTGATCGACCGTCCCTGCCGGGAAGCGGCCTCCAGTAAGGCCGCAGCGAGATGCTTGCAGCGTGTTTCGACCGGACAGCTGCATATGCTGCGCTGAAGATCGGCAGGATACAGGCGTACATAATACGGCTCGGTGCCGGATACACCGGCGCTGATGTCTCCGGAATCCGTAATCTCCAGGTCGCGTACGCGCTGCTGCTTATAGTACTGGAAGCCGCGCTTCAGCATAATTTCATTAAAATATTGTGCAGTATCTTCAATCAGCTCCTGCCATTCCAGGTCATCCAGCGGCTGGGCAAGATTCATCCTATTCATCTCCTATAAAGCTGCAAAGTTTCTGGCTCTAATCTAACATATCCCGAGTTGCGTTGAAACCGCAGATCGAGGGTTTCCCTCACAGGCTCCCGCGTTATGGCAGCGGCTCGGCCGGGAGCGTCATCTGCTGCTTCTTCTCTCTGTACTTCACTGGCGGCATGCCGTATTTGGAACGGAACACCCGGTGAAAATACGAATAGCTGGCAAAGCCGCAGGTTTCTGCAATTTCCTCCAGCGTCATGGAGCTGTATTTCATTCGCTCCACGGCGGCGTTCAGGCGAATTTCCAACGCATATTGAATCATCGTTTTGCCATAGCAGGCCTTGAACAGCTGGACGGCCCGGGACAGGCTCAGCCCGACATGCAAGGCCGCTTCCTCCAGCTTGAAGGTGACGGTCGCATGCTCCTCGATAAACCGTTTCAGCCGCAAGGCGGTAAAGGCGGAGCGGTCAGCGGTTTTATTTTCCGTCATCGCCCGGTCTAGACAAAGACACAGCCCCCGCAGCAAATACCCGATCAGCTCGCCATTCTCGCCTTCCAGTCCCCGGCGCTTCTCCAGCAGCAGCTGTCTCCACAGACCGAGCATATGGTCGTCCATCGGAATGCGGCTGACCCGCTGGCGGTTCATCCTTTTCCACCATTGCTTGATCCACTCCCCGTCGCAAAACATATAATAATCGGCGCTCGCCAAACGCCCGTCCTGATCCTCCCGGATTTGCAGCTCGTAAACATCGCCCGGCTCCAGCAGCAGCAGATCTCCTGCCTGAACATGGTGCTCCTGGCCATTGCAAAATACCGTACATGACCCTTCGGTCTGCAGACGGAACAGATAGGTGGTCAATCCGTTTTTGTGACTCGTATGAAATGTCGCGCTATGGTAAGAATAGTCGCAGATCAGCAGTCTGGCCTCTGGCATGAAATCAACACCTCAATGTAAAAATAAGCAGATAGTTCATGTAGATGGAATATAGTTTATGTTCATTTTAGCTTAAAATACATTATGATGGTACCAGATAGAGCAATCATTTAAACTTTTGAATAGAGGTGTCTTCGCAAATGAGAAAAATGGGTATCGGTTTGCAATTGTACACACTGCGTGACGAAACGGAGGCTGACTTCAAGGGCACCCTTCGCAAGGTCGCAGAGCTCGGTTATGAGGGCGTGGAATTTGCAGGCTACGGCGGTATCCCGGCAGAGGAAATGAAGAGTCTGCTGGACGAGCTCGGCCTGAAGGCGATCGGCGCACATGTGGGACTGCATCTGCTCCGGGAGGATCTGCAGAAGGAGATCCAGTACCTGAAAACCATTGGCGCGAAGTACATGATGTGTCCTTACGTGGCCCCGGAAGACCGGGAAACCGAGGAGGATTGGAAAGCGCTGTTCTCGTTCCTGGAGGAAGCGGGAGCGGAAGCTGCGAAGCAGGGAATGGTGTTTGGGTATCACAACCACGCATTTGAATTGACGGATCAGGTCGGCAGCGAAACCGCATTTGATGCGATGTACGCGGCGACTTCTCCGGAATATGTTCAGGTAGAGATGGACGTATGCTGGGTCCAGTTTGCCGGTCATGACCCGATTGCTTACATCAACAAGTATGCCGGACGCCTGCCGCTGTTGCACTTGAAGGATTTTGACAAGGATGCTGAGGGCAATATCAAGACCCTGGAGCTGAGCCAGGGCGTTGTGGATCTGCCGGCGGTCATCCAGGCAGCCTCGGACGCAGGAACCCAGTGGCTGATCGTGGAGCAGGACGTTTGCCAGAACCCGCCGCTGCAGAGCATCGAGAATAGCATGAACTGGGTGAAGAACAACTATCTGAACCAGTTGTAAAAGTGAATGCAAGTCAAGCCGGCGATCCCGCTGGCGCATGTGCAGAGTTGATTCTGCGGTGCGCCGGCGGGATTTTTGGTGTGGGGGAGGGGGAGCGTGGGTGCGGGTGCGCTTGCGGGCGGGACGAACGCGAAAAAGCGCGTTCGTTCCGTCGCCGAGGCGCCTGCGGCCCCAACGAACGCGAAAAAACGCGTTCGTTCCGCCGCCGAAGCGCCCGCGACCTCAACGAACGCGAAAAAGCGCGTTCGATCCGCCGCTGAGGCGCCCGCGGCCCCAACGAACGCGAAAAAGCGCGTTCGTTCCGCCGCCGAGGCGTCCGCGGCCACAACGAACGCGAAAAAGCGCGTTCGTTCCCCCGCTGAAGCGCTCGCGGCCTCAACGAACGCGAAAAAGCGCGTTCGATCCGCCGCCGAGGCGTCCGCGGCCCCAACGAACGCGAAAAAGCGCGTTCGTTCCGCCGCCGAAGCGCCCGCGACCTCAACGAACGCGAAAAAGCGCGTTCGATCCGCCGCCGAGGCGCCCGCGGCCCCAACGAACGCGAAAAAGCGCGTTCGATCCGCCGCCGAGGCGCCCGCGGCCTCAACGAACGCGAAAAAGCGCGTTCGTTCCGCCGCCGAAGCGCCCGCGGCCCTCCGCCCGGTACCCCTGCGCCGTGCCGCCGCACTCGTGCACACCTATGGCTGCTGAAAAAATCTCTAAAGTCGATCTTAAGAGAAGAGGAGCTTGGGAGACAGGAAATGAGTTTTCTCTCCAATGGAAAAAGCAGCTATCTTTAACGCCAGGCAAAGTTCATGAAACTGTTAGCTTCAACAAGCTGAGTGACGAAGAAAAAATTAAAGCATTGGTGGATCTTGGTGTTCCGGCTATTCCTTTTATTTTAGATGAAATGGATGAGGGGAATAAGGAGTTAATACCAGCAGTTCAAATCATTCTCGACGAGGATCGTGTAAATCAAATGGCAAGTCATGATGAAGTGGAATGGCTAAAGGGGAAAAAGGACGAACTTCAGGAGCTTAAAGCTTATGTATTCACTAAATAAAGCATCCCCAGAGGTGAAATCATTGCTTATCACATGAGTAGCATTGAAGAGGCACAAAGGCGAATGGAGGAATACATTCACTTTCACAACAAGGGAAGAGCATAGGGAAAACTAAATAAGCTGACGCCGGTTGAGTACCGGCGTCAGCTTGCAGCCTAGGGCTTTTTTCCATGTCTGCTAAATGCGGTCCTGACCAAACACAGCGGGGGTGATTTCTTAAATGCGGTGCACGGTGAAGCCGCCCGTGGAGGCGTGCAGCGCCTGCGCGGCTTGCTCCGGCTTGGCGATGCCGCGGAGTGCTTCCACGGCATAGCGGAACTCGTAAAAACCGCCGAGCGTCGCTTTGAAATTGGTCTCCCAGTAGTTCGTCAGGATCCACGCATACGTGGATGGACGGCTGCCCTCGGCCTGCATACCGTGCAGCAGGCGAGGCTGCGGTTCCAGGGAGCCGAGCTGCACGAGCGGCGTGTCCGGCATGGACAGAGCCAGCACGTCGCCTTGCACGGCGTCCTGCCAGAAAAGACCCTCCTGCACGCTGGTATAATCCAGCAGGCTGTAAGGAAGCTGATCGACCCATGGGCGAACCGGGCTGCCCGCTTTATCTGCATATAGCTCTGCGTCCGCACCCAGCGTAAACGGCAGCGCCACATAAACATTCTCCGCCAGCCATACGCTGTCCTTATGGAAGCGCACTCCGACCTCAACGCGAGGCTGCTGCGTATACATTTTGACGTGCAGGGCGTAGTAGGACATGCCCTTAACCTCAAACACAAACTCTACAAGTGCGAACAGCGGTCCGTTATCCAGCAGCTTCACCCGGGACAGACGCCCGGCGTCCCGCTGGACATTCGGTCCTTTGCGGTTGCGCCCCATGCGGGAGCGGGCGCCTACAACCTGCTGCGCATCACTGAGATCGGCTGCCGGCGTGACCTCATACACCGGTGTGAACGGAGCATGCTTGCGCTCCGGGTCCAGCAGGTCTGCATCACGCTGCTTGTCATACCATGCGGTAATGCCGACGCCCTCCTGCCACTCTATGCGCAGGCTGTCCGATTCCACCGCCTGGCTGCTGAATACGATGCGGCCCTCCGGCGCAGTCGCTTTGAGGACATCGTCCACACCATCCGCCGCGACAGAAGCTATGTTCCGGGCAGTCATGATACGATGGGACGGGGAGACCTCGCTGGGATCAACCTGGCGCAGCAGCAGCTTCCGGGATTCTCCCGGTGCCAGTGTCAGCTCCGTCACCAGCTGCAGCGAGCGGGTCGGCTGGCATGCCAGGGTCGAGCCGTCAGCTTCATCAATCAGCTCGTACTGCTTGTCGAGAATAACCATCTCCCAAGAGTCCAGCGGGAGCGTCACCTGCAGCGTGGCTTCACGGGACTCGGTGTTAATCACCTCGTAGCGCAGCGCCCGGTGCGGAGCCAGCAGGGCACTGCCCCGAGCCGCCAGCGTCTCATCCAGTGCCCGGTGCGCCAGCACGCTTGCTTGAGCGGCATATGCCTGCTTGCGGACCTCCAGCATTTGCACCTGTGGATGCCATGGCTCCCACACGGAGGAATGGTAGCCCCAGGTGTGCTCTGCATACATCGTCAGTGCCTGGGCCGCCTCCTCTACACGCGCTGCCGAAACCGCCTGATGCTGCGGATCCAGAGACTTGACCTTGCGCAGCGTGCGCTGGGCATCCCGGTAAATCTGAGTATGCATCGCGGTCGACGCTACACCGTCGGTCCACCAGTCCGGCCAGTCGCCGCGGTGCACCGGAATGCCGGAAAGATCCTGCTGCTTTAGCACCGAGAAAAATTCAGTCAGCGTAGTCTGCTGAATCGTAATCTGCTCGCCGTACCGGGCGTTCCAGTCCGCAATCCAGGTTGCAATATCACTGTTCGGAGAGGCGTTATCCGTTCCCAGACCCGATACCATAATGGGTACGAAGGCGTACGGATACTCCTCTTGCTCCAGATTCCACAAATAGCGGTTAATCCGGATCTCGGCAATTTCATTGTGAAGCTCTTCCGGCTCCATCAGGTTATGCTGGATTTCATCCCGGGCCATGTACTTGCCGAGCGCATCCGGGCAGAACCCGAGCTCGTTGCCGAACATATAATGCTCGCCGTTCCATACGAGCAGCTTCTCACCGTCTGGCGTTTCCCACCAGAATGGCGTCTGCTTGCGTCCCAGCGGATACATGCCATGGTGCGTGTGAATGCAGGAGAACAGGTGCTGAATGTTGTTCTCAAGCAGGCTCGAGGCATACCCCCAGCTGTAGCCGTTAATGTCGGCGGTCATGGCGCTGTCGATGTGGTGGCCAAAGGTGGCTGCATATTGCTGCGCCTTGCTGTGGTTGCGAAGCAGCAGATCGTAATCCGGCAGCTCTGTCATATTGAGATACGTACCGGACAGCTCAATATCTCCCCGAAGGACAGCCTGCTGGAAGGCTTCCTGCTCCTCTGCAGAAGCAGACTCCAGAAATTTTTCCACCGCCCAAAAAGTCTCGCAGGTCCACCGGAACGGCTTCCAATCCGGTCGCTCTCCACGGTGCGCGGCTTCGGATATTTTTACGGCCTGACGGATGAAATCCACATGGTACTGCTCAATCCGCTCCTGACGCTCGGTATAGCCAATGTCTGTATGAGAGTGGTGAATGGCGTAGATTGTCCAGGGACGGGAAGGCTTGTGATTGTTTTTCGGAATAGCGCTCATCGTAAAATGACCTCCAGTTTCAAATAAATTCGGCTCAGATCACCAGCCGCTTCGGGCTTGGCTGTAAAGTGGTTTTCAATCCTGCTCATCTTCTTCAAAAAGCCGATGGATGCCTTGGTACACACAGGACATCGTATCCGGCAGCTGAACCAGGCTGACGCCGCTGGGCGCAAGGATGCGCTGCAGAGCAGCTCTCCACAGTTCCCAGCTGTTGGAGATCTGTCCGCCCAGGAGAATTCGGTCTGGACGGAAATCCATGACATAAGGCAGCAGCATGCTTCCGAGCCGTTCGCCGTAGGAGTGAAACAGCGCCAGGCAAGGCTCATCACCTGCCGCCGCTGCCGCCGCCAGCTCCGCTACATCCATATCAGGCTGCAGCAAGCCTTGAGAGGCGGCTAACTGCAGCAGGCCGCGCCGCCCGAACTGGTCGTCCACGGGCGCTCCCTCAAAGGTCTGTGCATACAGCATTCCGCTCGCGGGCACTCCCTGAACGCCGGCGACGACGCGGCCCCGGTCGATAAACGCGGAGCCGAGTCCGGTCCCGAGCGTCAGGCAGATGAGCCGCTCACAAGGGTACCGCAGGGCTGCCCCTGCCCCGAACATAAGCGCATCATTGCCGAAACGGATGTCGGCCTCAGCCAGCGCGTTCAAGGCGGGCGCCGGAAAAGCTGTTTTCAGCGAGAGAAGCTGCTGCTTCAGCAGACTGCAAACGGACTGACCATACAAGGCATCGTATTTGCCGACCCCCTGCAGAAGGGCGATGCCCTCCTTGTAATCGAAAGGTCCCGGAAAAGCAAAGCCGATCCCTATCGGTTGGGCGACCTTCAGCCGTTCGTTCTGCAGCCCCTCCAGTCGCCCTGCATTCAGCCTTCCCTCCAGCCCTTGCTCCTGAGAGAGGTACTGCTCCAGCAGGTCTATACAGGCATGGGCGAATCCGGCGACGATGTGTGCTGCATCGTCCTGGGCGCGGGAAGGCTGCTTCAATTGAATGCCGGGCACCCGCTTGCCATTACGCAGCACGGCGCCCTTGAGCATGGTGCCTCCGGCATCCAGGACTAGTGTAAGCTTGGGCCGGACCGCCGCGTCCTTGACACTTGTTCCCGTCACGACAGACGTCACTGGAACTGCGCTCCGCTCAGCGCGCGGGTGAATGGCAGCAGGGGGTGATTCCACTCCGGGCTGACCCGGGCGGCAATCAGCGTGCACGGGCCCTCTGATGCATTCTCCAGCCGATAAGGCCCGAGACTTGCGGGAACAATGTACGCCTCGGCATAGCCCCACTCCACCGCCGCGGATGTATTGTCTAACGGGATCAGGCGGACCCGCTGGCCCTCCACCAGATTAAACATGACAAACTCACCCTTGGTGTCATCGGTCCAGACATCTGTCAGCTTCAGCCGTTTCACCTGAAACAGCAGATCCTCCCGCTGGCCCAGCAGCTCCTCCAGATTGTCGCCCTGGCGCCGAACGGCGACAGGCTTTGGGATCAGGCCATTCTCGGCGGCTTGGGTGTCCATGTCGTCCTTGATGTTCTGGCGGGCATGCCCCGGATTCATCGGGCGCGGCTTGCCATCGGCATCCCGGCGCAAATAATCGTAAATTTTGAACGTAAACCACCACGGGGTCGAGGAGATCTCAAGCACGAGATTGTTCTGTCCGGAGCAGTGCACGGTGCCGGGCGGAATAAGGTAGAGCGCCCCTTTTTCCGCTGTATATTCATTTACATATCGGGGAACATCGAGCGGAACGCTGGTGGCATGAGCTTCCTCCACGGCGTCCAGCAGAATGTCCGTGGTCGTTCCCGTGGTCAATCCCAGATACACCGTCGAGCCGGGCTTGTGCTCCATCACGTAATAGGATTCCTGCTGTGTCATATGCTCATTAAAAACCTGTTCAATATACTCCTGCTGCGGATGCACCTGCACGCTCAAGCGCCCGCCGTCCATCGTATCCAGAAAGTCGAACCGAATTGGAAAATAGTCCCCGAACAGCTCCGCATTCCGCGTTCCCAGAATGGAGCTCGGCGCGGCTTCCATCAGGAGAGGGAAGGGAAGCTCCAGAACCTGTTCCTCCACCCCGATCAGCAGCGTGTTCTCCGGCGCAATCGGCTCAAAGCCCCAGGCGCAGTTGTCCCACTCTTTGGGCAGGTCACACAGCTCCTTCAGATACTGCCCGCCCCAAATGCCCGGTGCAAAAAACGGCTTTACCCGGAACGGCTGGCCCGCCAGCTGAACAAGCATACGATGCAGAGCAGTAACCGGCAGAAATACCGGCTGCTCATCCCGGTTCAGATCCATATAGCAGGCTTCATGACCTGCTGCAGAGAGCTGCCCGAAATGATGCAGCCAGTCCCGGCGGTACGGCTCCCAGACCGGCCATTGCAGGAAATAACAGTCCTTATAGGTTTCAACCTTGTCTGCGGTATTCCCTAGGCCGAAGCTGCCCATACCCTGTGCATGCAGCAGCTGCTGGTTTTCCCGGGAAAGGTCAATATAGTAAGACAGCTGCGGCCAACCCGGGGTCAGCAGAGCGGCACCAGGCCCTGCCAGTACACAAATGTCAATGCCGGGGGCGTTCAAATCCTGCTGGACCTGAGCCAAGGCGTCTTCCCGAAAATAATTCATCGGCCGCACCTCCTGCGCGGTATAGCCGAAAGCCCGGTTATCTGTCAGATAACGGGCCATCTCCTCCCGCAGCTGAGCCTCGGGCTTGAGATAGGCAGCGGTGTGAAGGATGTGCAGTGATTTTTTTTGCTCTATACAGACCTGCTCCAGCGCAGAAGTCAGACTCTTGAAATGGGCGCCATGGGTTCCGTCGAGGCAGACCCGAAGAGGGCCGGCAGGCTCCGGATGATCCGCGCCCGTTAGAATATGCGCTGTGAAAGCGTCGATGCCGCTTTGCAGCTCATTAACGAACTCTGGTGATTTTAGCCGATTAATGGGGTAACGGTTAAATGATGTGTGGGAATGCTGCTCCACAATAACTCCCTCCTTCTGCAACAATCGCGTATAGGTTCATTGTAGAAGGAGAGCAGCAGAGCGTCTTTGCAAAAAGAGGATCTGTTTTTGTAATATCAGGACATGGAGAGTGCAGAGTCGGAATCCGCAGCCTTTCTCTGGAGAAGGGGAGAGAGGCTACGGACTGTCGTTGCCGGAAGAAGGGAGATTACTGTCCTCCGCCTTAGGAGAGAAGGGCGCGCTCGCCCGGTCCCGGGAATCGAAGCGCCCTTCCGTGAATTGGGAGCGCCGAAAGCGGGCGGGGCTGACACCGAGCTTAATCGTAAAGATCCGGGTAAAATAATGTACAGACTCAAACCCGCACAGCGCAGAAATCTCCTTGATCTGAAGCTCGGTGTGGAGGAGAAGCTGCTTGGCTCGTTGTACCCGCTGCTCCTGTACATAATGGACGAAGGATTGCTGCCTGAATTTCCGGAAGCTGCGGGTCAAATGCCGCGGGGTAATATGTAAATAGCCGGCGACCCGTTCCAGAGACAGCGCCTCGCCCAGATTATCTTTAATGAACAGCTCGGCTTGGCGCATCAGCATTCCGCCTTCCTCGGCGGGGCCGGGTGGTGAGGGCTGCTGCGGCTTGGGCGGACTATGCCCCTGAATCAGGGCGAGGAGGAGCGAGAGAGCCGTGCTCTGCAGCAGCAGGGGCGGCACCCCCGCCTCGGAACGTCCCGGCTGAAACCAGGACAGCAAGGAATGCCATAGCATGACCGCCGGCTGGGCGGCCAGGCTTCCGCCGGGAAGCACGCAGATGCCTTCCGCTGCGAGCCTGCTGAGGGCACCGCGAAAGGCGTCTGAGCCGCCGGGCCCTGAGGCGACGTCTGCCGGGCCCTTCACAGCTGTCGCTCCAGAACGCTCTCTCTGGGGAGAGAGCAGCTCGAAGGCGACATAGCACAAGGCAAGACCGTCCCGGCTGCGGATCTGGTGCGGGATGCCGGGGCGGGAGAGAAACAGGGCTCCAGCCTCCAGCGGATGCTCGGTATCTCCTTCAATATAGGAGCCGGTGCCGTCCAGCACATAGCACGCTTCGAAGAAGGAGTGCTTATGCTCCGTATTATCGAAATGCTGCGGCATAAATCCCCAGTAATGCACATGAAGCGCAGCTTCGGGATGGATGATCTGCTGCAGGGTCACGTTCAGCAGGGCGTTTGCTTTTTTGAACCCTTGAATGAGGGCAATGGGGGGGCTTGTCACGGGCGAACCTCTCCTTTAGGGATCACTCGCCTGGGCGCAGGCGGCTTCGGATTCTTTAACGGGTCATGCTCTCGTATCCAAAGTGTAAACGATCCTGTTTCAGCAGGAAAGGGCGGCCTGTGCTGGGAAGCCTTCAGGAGGGACAGCAGATCCTTCTATAGTCTGAACTCTGTCTCGTAAGGGCATAAATAAAACATTTCAATCTAAACGACAGCAGGTGATATTTTGAAGCTAATGACATTGAATACTCATGCATGGCAGGAGGAGGCACAGCGGGACAAGATCAGGCAGCTGGCCCATTTTATCAAGGAGCAGTCGGTAGAGCTTGTGGCGCTGCAGGAGGTCAACCAGGGTATGAACGCGCCTTTGGTAGAGACTTGCGAGCTGGAGCTTTATGCTCCAGTCGAAGAAGGGGTACCGATCACGGAGGATAATTATGCCTATGTGCTGCAGCAGGAGCTGCAGGGTCTGGGCCTCTCTTATTACTGGACGTGGGTGCCGGTGCATGTCGGCTTTGCTGTATATGATGAGGGATTGGCCGTACTGTCCAGGAGTCCCATTAAGGAAGCCTGGTCCCACCATGTATCGCAGCTCCGTGATTACGAGAGCTACCGTACCCGCAAAATCCTTGGCGTAAGAACCTGTCCACAAGGGGAGGACACCTGGTTCGTGAACGGACACTATGGCTGGTGGGAGGATGAGGAGCCGTTTCGCGGGCAATGGGATCAGACAGAAGAGCGATTAAAGCCGTACCGGGATGGACCGCTGTACGTGATGGGGGACTTCAATAATGTCGCGCAGATACGTCAAGAAGGCTATGACTATATTTTGCAGCATGGCTGGCATGACCTGTACACCTTGGCCAGGGAGCGGGACGAGGGATTTACCGTGCTCAAGAGCATTGCCGGCTGGGAGAACAACAAGTCTCCACTCCGCATCGACTACATCATTTCCCATCTGCCGGTAGAGGTAAAGAGCCATTACGTGGTGATGAACGGGGAGCGGGGAACGGTGGTATCGGATCATTTTGGCGTGCTGGCTGAGGTTGCAGACCGGCAAGGTGGATCTCTTGCGCATAGTATAGAAGAACAGTAATAGCTGGACTTGAAATTGCGGCGGGAGCATTAAAGGAATCTGTCTGTAGGGATCGAATGTATATGTAACCGGCCGTGTCAGCTTTTGGTCCGGAAATGAAATAAAAAAGGTTATGGTGATGTCAATGACAGACGTAAATTACCGGTTAGAGAAGGATTTTCTGGGGGAGAAGAAGCTTCCGTCCGAGGCGTACTACGGGATCAATACCGTTCGCGCGGTAGAGAATTTCCCGATCAGCGGGGTGCCCGTCCATGCGGAGCTGATCTCCGCTCTGGCAGAAGTGAAGAAGGCTGCAGCACTTTCAAATATGCAGCTGGGGCTGCTGCCGAAGAAGATCGGAGAAGCGGTCATCACGGCTGCTGACGAGATCATGGCCGGTCAATACCGTTCGGAATTTATCGTCGATTCTATACAGGGGGGTGCAGGCACCTCCATAAATATGAATATGAATGAGGTTCTGGCGAATCGGGCGCTGGAGCATCTGGGCAAGAGCAAAGGAGATTATTTTCACTGCAGCCCGAACAACCATGTCAATATGTCCCAATCCACCAATGATGCGATCCCGACGGCCATTCGGATTGCGGCTTACCGGCTGGCGCATGAGCTGCTGGCGTCATTCCGCAGCCTGGTGGAGGGCATTGAGAAGAAGGCAAAGCAGTTCGATCATGTGATCAAGATGGGGCGCACCCATCTGCAGGACGCGGTTCCAATCCGCCTGGGACAGGAATTCGGTGCCTATGCTAGAGTGCTGAACCGCGACATTGTGCGGATCGAGCGGGCCACAGAGGGGCTGCTGAAGATTAATATGGGCGCAACGGCGGTCGGCACCGGGCTGAATGCACCGGTAGAGTATATGGACAGCGTCGTTTCCCGGCTGCAGGAGCAGACCGGAATTCCGCTGGCGCTGGCGGATGACCTGGTAGATGCGACGCAGAATACGGATGCCTATCTGGAGCTTTCCGCAGCCTTGAAGGTGTGCGCCGTAAATATCTCCAAAATGTGCAATGACATCCGGATGATGGCCTCCGGCCCGAAAGCTGGCTTCAACGAGCTGCTTCTGCCCGCCCGCCAGCCGGGGTCGTCGATCATGCCGGGCAAGGTGAACCCGGTCATGGCGGAGGTTATGAACCAGATTGCGTTCCAGGTTATGGGCAATGACCACACCATCTGTCTGGCCTGCGAGGCGGGACAGTTCGAGCTGAACGTGATGGTGCCGGTGGCGGCAAACAATCTGATGCATTCCATCAAAATAATGAAGAACGGCATGGAGGTCTTCCATCAGAACCTGATCCAGGAGCTGGAAGCTAATATCGAGCGCTGCCGCCATTATGTCGATACGAGCTACGGTATTATTACGGCGTTGAATCCGCATTTGGGGTACGATGTGGCATCCCGGCTCGTGAAGGAGGCACAGCAGACCGGGCAGAGCGTGAAGGAAATTATTCTGGAGAAGGGGCTGCTTACCGAGGAGCAGGTTGCCGTCATTCTGGATCCGTATCATATGACCTCTCCAGGCATTGCAGGTGAGCAATTTTTGCTGAACCAATAGACAGCGAAAGATCCAGGCTTTTCGGCGCTAGCCGGGGGCCTGGATCTTTTATGTGCGCCTGGCATGGGCAATAATTTGGTGGTGAGGTCCACCATTGAGGAATACATCTTTTGAGTAAGTCGCCATAATTTTACATTTACTGGTTTTTTGCATATGATAATGTTATTTACATAATAAAAAGTGAGGTGCAGATATGAAACAAACTAAATTCCTGCTCATTCTTTTGATTTTTTTGTTAACGGCAGGGTGCACGGGCACGAGTAAAGATGAAAAGATTGAATCCCTTTATTCTAAGTCAGATGATACCTATATGATCCACTTATTCTATGAGTATAAAACTCAATTAGATGAAGAGTTACTCAGTTATATGAATTCTAGTGATGAATTACTTAAAATCATTAATGGTATCCAAGTATACGATGTAGATAGGAAGGATAATCAGTCAAAAGTAAAATCACTAGATATTGACAAATTCCCAACTATTCTAGTTACTGATAACAAAGAAACGAAGTTAACAACCCATGATATCGAGGATGTTAAGCTTTTTTTCGACAATATAGTAAATTAGAACCCATTTACCTTCGCGATATTAACGCCAGCCCAGATCGGGCCATGAGAAGGAGCAGTGAGTAATTTAGAGAATACGTTGGCCTTCGCGAGTTGTGCAAATACCCGTTCTGGATGTTTACCATTTTCATGTATAAACTCTGGACCGGTTTCCTCAACAGGGGCTGCAAGAAGGTGGTACAATGTTTATATATACATATCAAGCAACAGGAGGTCACGGCATGTTTCATGATATTTTTATCCAGCTGCTCGTGCTGCTGGCGGTCTCGGTCGGAGTCATTGCGATTGCCAAAAAAATCAACTTGACCTACTCTATCGCTCTCGTCATCGTCGGCTTGCTGCTGGGCGTCACGAATGTTCCTTTCCTGGAGGAAGCGGAGGCGTTTATTACCCAATCGGACGTGTTTCAGGCCATTGTCATTTCCTTGTTTCTGCCGATATTGCTCGGAGATGCTACGCTGAAGCTGCCCTTCTCCCATTTGCGCGAGCAGAGCAAGCCGGTCCTGGCACTCGCGCTTTGCGGGACGCTGTTATCCTTCCTGATCGTGGCACTGACCGGTCACTATGTGCTGGGCCTTCCGCTCGCGGTCGCGTTTACCTTCGGGGCGCTCATGAGCGCTACCGACCCGATCAGTGTCATCTCTATTTTTAAATCACTGGGTGTTCCCAAAAAGATCGTCACCATCATCGAAGGCGAGTCGCTGTTTAATGACGGCATTGCCGTCGTGCTGTTTCAGATCTCGTCCGTGTATCTTCTGACCTATCTGGAGATGGGATGGGCCGGGCTTGGCAGCGGCCTGCTGCTGTTCCTGAAGTTCAGTCTGGGCGGGATTGCGGTAGGTGCGGTGCTGGGCTTCCTCTTCTCGCAGCTAATCCGTCTGTATGATGACTACCCGCTCGAGATTGCATTTTCCATGCTGCTGTTCTTCGGCAGCTACTTTATTGCGGAGCATTTTCATGTATCCGGCGTCATTGCCGTGGTCGTGGGCGGTCTGATCTTTGGCAGCTACGGCTCTCGCATCGGAATGTCGCAGACGACGGAGACGAATATTAACTCGTTTTGGGATGTGGTGACGCTGGTGGCGAACTCGCTGATTTTTCTCATGGTCGGCCTGGAGATCAAAAACATTGATTTCACCGACAAATGGGGCCTCATCGCAGCTGCTGTGGTTACCGTGGTGGCTGCCCGTACCTTTGCGCTTTATGTAAGCCTCTCCTGGCTAAAGGATTTCTCCGGCGCATGGAAAATTATCCTCAACTGGGGCGGCCTGAAGGGCAGTCTGTCTATTGCGCTCGCATTGAGCCTTCCCTCAAGCTTTGAGGGCCGGGAGGATGTGCTCGTCCTGACGTTCAGTGTTGTGCTTTTCTCGCTGCTCGTGCAGGGCTTATCCATCAAGCCGCTGGTGCTGAAGCTGGGACTTGGCGGACAGAAAGGCGGTGCAGCAGACGATGTCGGAGCATGAGCTGCTGGATATCTACGATCGCAGCATGAACTGGCTGGGCACCGAGACACGGGAGAAGGTACACCGGGAAGGGTACTGGCATCAGACCTTTCACTGCTGGGTTTACGGTTCGTCCGATGATGAGGAAGACGGCCTGCTTCTGCAGCTGCGCCATCAGGATAAGGATACCTTTCCGGGGTATCTGGACATTTCCTGCGCCGGACATTTGCTCGCCGGAGAGAAGATCGAGGATGGCGTGAGAGAGCTGGCGGAGGAGCTGGGCGTGACTGCGGAAGTACAGGATCTCGAATACTGCGGTCAGGTACGGCAGGATTACGTTGACGGAAAGCTGAAGGACCGGGAAATGACACATATTTATATCTACGAATGCGGCCGGCGGCTGGAGGAGTATGATTTTCAAAAAAGCGAAATTTCCGGGCTGTTCCGCCCCACGATTCAGGAATTCATGGAGCTCATCTCCGGTCGCCGCGACAGTGTGGTGATGAAGGGCGTTCTCTACGATGAGACTACCGGGGAGCTGCGCTCTGTCAGCCGCAGAGTAAGCGCCGCGGACATCACTCCTCAGACGCCAGAATACTACGAGGTGCTGTTTCAGCGCTTGGCCAAGGATCCAGGCTGATCTGCGGCATGTGGCGACAGAAAGCTCTGCTTTAGATTGGAGGTGCAATGCCATTTATGAAAAATTTATATCACCCGCCGCTGGAGACCATCCCCTATTCCAAGGTGCTTCAGGCGCTAAGTGAGCCCAACCGCATACGAATGGTGCGCTGCCTATACCACAGTGGAGAGAACAACTGCACGGCGTATTCCAACTCTCTTATGCTGAACAAATCTACCGTGTCCCACCATATCAAGATTCTTCGCGAGGCCGGCCTTATTCAAGGCCGAATTGAGGGGAAGGAGCATATTTATTCTCTTCGCAAGGAGGAAATGAACGAAAAGTTCCCTGGGCTGCTGGAATCGCTGGTCTCGGTTAAAGACGAAGATATTTAAATGGGTGTTGGGGCAACCTATCGGCGGCAGACTGTTGCCGAATTTGAATCCTGGAGTAAAACATGCTATGGTATCTATGTTCGATAGTTATCGAATTATAAAACCTTAAAGGAGGCCCCACATTCATGGATTTAACAGCAGAATTGACCAAGGCAAGAGAAGGCTTTATGGCTAACGCACCGCAGGAGGTGCTGGACAGCGTAGAGGCGGCAACGAAGGAGTTAATTGAATCTGGCGTGGCCACCGGTCTTCAAGTCGGCGAGGAGGCCCCGGATTTTGTGCTGCCGAACGCAGCCGGAAACCAGGTTTCTTTATATAAACAGCTGGAGAAAGGCCCTGTCGTACTGACGTTTTACCGCGGCGGCTGGTGCCCGTATTGCAATCTGGAGCTGAAAGCATACCAGAACGTGCTGCCTGAGCTTCAAGCGGCCGGAGCGTCCCTGATGGCGATCAGCCCGCAGAAGCCGGACGCGTCTCTCTCCACAAAGGAGAAGAACGAGCTGTCCTTTGAAGTGCTCAGTGATGATACCTATGAGGTAATCAAGGCGTACAACCTGTACTTTACCCTGCCGGATCAGCTGATCCGCACGTACTCTGACAAGTTCAACATCCAGCTATCCGAGTACAACGGCACTGACGAGCCATGGAGCCTGCCGGTACCGGGTACCTTCGTCATCAACACCGACCGCAAAGTCGTGCTGGCCAGCTCCAACGCCAACTACACCGAGCGCCTGAACCCGGCTGAGGTCGTCAGCTTTCTGAACAATCATAAGTAAGAAGCGCCGCAAGCGCGATGAGAAGGAAGGGCATCCGGAAGGATGCCCTTTTTTTGTAAACAATTAACCATAGAGTCGACTGTAATCAATATTTATGATGCACAGAATCTGATAGATTCAATTCATAAACGGATTGTGCAGAAGGTAACCTATAACCATAAAGGAGGTTGTTGGACATGTGAAATAAGCTGATTACACTGGCTCTTTTATTCTTGATTTTAGTAGGATGCACAGGAGAAAAAAATAACCGCCTCCTTGTAGCATGGCGGCGGTTCTATACAATATATGACACATAAAATATAACTAAAACTCTAGCCTAGCAAGTACAGCGGACTTTCAACGCCAAGTTATCGCCCGTGCATGAGGTTAGGGTTTATTATTCCAACCTTTAACTCCCCTGTATTTCTGCCACTTAAGATAAAGCTCTTAGAACGCTGAGTCTAAAAATACGATCAAATTTTATTTGAACCGCTTTATGAGATGACAGCGCCTCATTTCTCTCTTTATAGAATGTCTTCAAATCCTCTGGGTTTTGCGTTGATGAGTACTTAACTAATGCATTAATGGCTTTTTCATAACTCTCAATACTAGAACGAGCTTCTAATGTAAATAACTCCTCATCTCCTACCTTTGTAAAGGTATAATTTTCGTTAAAAGAGGCGTTTGCTTTCACTTGGGTTGTCAGTTCCTGAAGCCGCTTAACATCTGCTTCCTCACCTAAAACGATTTTCCCTAGTAATGTGAGTGACTCTTGATCCATTTCTGATAAATAAGTCATATAAGTTGCATTAAATAAATTCAATGAATTTAAATTTCCAACATAATTATCTTTTTTATTTGAAATTGAAACGATTGAATTTTTGAACTGAACATTTAGATTTGCCTCTCTTAATACATAAAGAGGCACATAAACACGATTGTTTATAATTTTAGCTTCTTCACCTGGGTTTGATTTTAGCTGCTTATTATTCCAGTAAACCTGAATATTTTTTTTTGTTTTCTGCATTGATTGAGCAGATTGAGCAGAAGTGGCTGTGACACATACAAATAATAAGGATATTATCAGAAAAAATATTCTTTTCACTATTTTCACCTTATATTGAATTATTTTGTATTTTACTTTATATTATAGGATTTAATGGAAAAATATTCAATATGAGGTGTATCATGAAGGCAAAATGATTGTTATTGACGATCGAGGTTATGAAAGTTACAACAATTTCGCGCACTTTAAACGTAACGGGTGGAACTTCGTCATACGAGTGAAAGATTTAGGGTCCAGGAGGGTGAGTAGCAACATGTTTGATCGGTATCATGATGAATTGTGTACTGCATTTCCGTATGAAGATATATATAAAATGAAAAAAGATTTTGAATACGATTTTGCATCACTGGAGGACGAATGCTTCAACGCGGATTTCAGTGAGTACTGTGCTTTAATGGTTGGGACGATAAGCTACATTTTGATTGATGATGCTGTCAGCATCCCTGCGAAGCAGATCAAGCTTCTGGATAAAGATTTTTTTCAAATGTTCCCCCAATACAGCTTTATACAATCAAGCATAATCAACTATCCTGAATTTCATAACAAGTACGTGCTTCATGAAAAGGTAAGAAAGCTGCTCGTGGATGATCTGCGGCGCTTGTCTGAGCGGCATTAGCCAATGAACCGCGTTTAGTTAGAGGCAACAGTGAACAATTGTTCCGTGACCGGTTTGCTGCTCTGCCCGAAATACTTGGTCTTCATTAACAGAATCAATGGCTATTGAAGCTGTAAGGGCAGATTCCGGAAATGAGCTGACCCTCGTTTCATGATAATTCCTCGCTTTCGTATGCACCAGCCCCCTGCCCCCTGCTACTGCTTATCGCGCATGGAGGTGGGGGAGAGGCCGGTTGCTTTTTTGAACATTTTGGAGAACAGAAACGGGTCGGTGTAGCCGACCGAGCGGGAGACGTCGCTGACAGACAGGGCGTGATTCCGCAGGAGCTCGGCGGCCCGGCTCATTCGGTACTCCAGTAAAAAGGCCTGCAGCGGAAGACCGTACCTGGTCTTGAACAGACCGGACAGGTAGGTGCGGTCGAGGCCCACCTCATCGGCGATGTCCTGGACGGTCACCCTCTGGCTGTAATGATTCTCGATGTAGGCGACAGCCTGGCGGATGTAGGCCTCCTTCGGAGAGGACGGCTGCGCGGCAGAGGAGGGAGTCTGCTCCGGGGAGCACTGAATCAGCTCAGCCATCAGGCGGTACAAAATGCTGAGGCTGAGTACATCCCGGCTGCGCTTGTCGCGGGCCTCGACAAGCTCCTGGTGAAAGGTGTGAAATCCTCCGTCTTCCGAAGGCTCGCCGCCGCGGGTATCGAAGATCGGCTGAGTCACCGTCATCCCGGCCTGCTGCATCAGCGGCTTCGCCTGAACGCCGGAGAAGCCGTACCAGGAGTAGATCCATGGGTCCTCCAGGTCTGCCTCATAATGGACCAGCGTGGCGGGCGGAATCATGAATCCCTGGCCTGCCTGCAGATCATAGCTGTGCTCTCCAATATGAAAACGGCCTTGGCCGCTATGAATAAAATGAATGATATAGGAGTCCCGCAGACCGGGCCCCCAGGCGTGTCCAGGCTGGCATTCCTCCCTGCCAAAAAAACGCAGACGGAGATCCAGTGGATTATCCGACGGAGAATGAAACATATCGACCATTAATCGGGACATAGGGACACGCCTTTCATGTGATTTCTTGAATGTAGATATCTCTTATTCTAATACAAAAGCTCCCGCTTGTTGACCCCCTGAATGCAGCCGGGGAAGGACCGGTACAAGGCACCAGGAAGAGCAGCTAAGCGTATGGGGCATTGCGCAGACTCAGCCCGGCGCCTTATGATGGGACATAAAGACCCGGGTATAGGCACTGCGAGGTGGAGGGTCTGTGCCCTGTGAGGAGAGTGATATGATGACAGACCAGCAGCAACGGCCAGAACCGCAAATTTCAATTGGAATTATAGGTCCGAAGCAGGTGGTGGAGCAGATTCTCCGTGTTTTGGAATCGTTTCCTTCCTTTGCGCCGATCGCAAGAAGCTGTACCGGGGAGAACGAGGCTGTGACGCTTGCTGCAGACCTGGCTCCAGATGTCGAGGTGCTGCTTCTTGCCGATCCGTTGTCGCGGCGTAAGGTGAAGGAGCAGTTGACCCTGCCTATTCCGGTCAGCTATGTGCCGGTGACGGAAGCCGGGCTGTACCGGGGACTCTTTTATGCGCTCCGCACAGGCAGGCTTACCGGCGGCTTCTCGGTAGACAGCCTGACCGAAGCCATGGTACGGCGCAGTCTGAAGGAGATGGGTATGCAGCATAGCGATGTCCAGATCTATGACGGTCCGGCTTATGCGGCGCCAGCGCAGCTGGCAGACTTCCATGAAGCGCATTATCGGTCGGGGGCATCCGCCATCGCCTTTACCGGCCTGGAGTCGGCCGCTGTGGAGCTTGCGAACCGCGGCGTACCAAGTGTATGGCTGCGGCCGTCCAGTCAGGACATTGTGGTCTCTCTGGAGCGGGCCCTGCTGTCCACAAGCTCCCGGCGGAACCGGGAGAGCCAGATCGTGGTCGGCATGATCAATGTGGATGACTTCAGCAGTGAGGCGCTGAAGCGCAGCACGGAGCATGAGGTGCAGAAGCTGAAGCTGGACATTCACCGGATGGTGCTCGATTATGTGGAGGCGCTTGACGGCTATTTGACTCCTATGGGCGGTGATGAGTATTTGTTCTTTACGACCCGCGGTATTTTTGAGAGAGAAAGCGGAGGATACAAGAGCATTCCGCTCGCGAAGGAGCTGAACAAGACACATGGCATTTCCCTGAGCATCGGGATGGGCTTTGGACGTACGGCCAGCGCGGCAGGCACGAGCGCCCGCGCAGCAATGCGCAAGGCGAAGGAGGCTGGCGGCAATACCTGCTTTATCGTCCGGGAGAACGGCACCCTGATCGGGCCGCTGGAGATGGCCGACCCTGTACGGGATGTGCTGTCCTTCACCGATGCTGCCCTGATCAAGCAGGCAGAGGATGCAGGCATGACGAGCGCTTATCTCAGCAAGCTGCTGCATCAGCGCGCCCGGTTTGGCAAATACGAGTACAAGGTGCACGAGCTGGCTTATCTGCTGGACATTACCGTGCGCAGCGCACACCGGCTGCTCCTGCTGTGGATCGACAACGGACTTGTTGAAATATCCGGTATGGAGAAGGTGCCGCGCGGACGGCCGCGGCAGATTTTCCGGTTTGTTTTTCTGGAGAAAGCTTTTCTGTAACCGGGAGAAATAAGGCTCATTCCAGCGTGAGCAGCTTCATTTAAAGACGATTAAAAGATTTGTCTTTATATTTAACGGCTCGTTATGATGAAGGGGAGAAGAAGCATAAAGGAGCTGAAGAATATGAAGACGGTAGAGGAGCTTGAAGCGCGGCTCGCGGAGCCATCACAGGCGCTGATAGATGATCTGGCTGCCATGGAAGGCGATATCCTGATCCTGGGTGTAGGCGGCAAAATGGGACCCAGCCTGGCGCGGTTAGCGGCAAATGCGGTGCGGCAGGGAGGGCTCAGCAAGCAAATTATCGGGGTGTCCCGCTTCTCCAATGCCCAGGCGAGACAGGAGCTGGAAGCGGCGGGCGTGAAGACGATCGCATGCGATCTGCTGAATGATGAGGAGCTGCAGCGTCTCCCCGACGCTCGAAATGTCATCTATATGGCGGGCAATAAATTCGGCACGACAGGGCGGGAGTATTTCACATGGGCGATGAATGCCTATCTTCCCGGACGCGTGGCCGAGAAATACAAGCATTCGCGCATCGTTGTGTTCTCTTCCGGCAACGTCTATCCGTTCTCTCCGGTCGGCAGCGGCGGGGTGAATGAATCCGTAGCCCCCGAGCCGATTGGCGAATATGCGCAATCCTGTCTGGGCAGAGAGCGTGTGTTTGAATATTTTGCCCATCAGAATCAAACCCCGATGACGATCTATCGCCTGAACTATGCCATTGATATGCGGTATGGAGTGCTGCTGGAGCTGGCGAAGGCGATTCAGGAGGGACGGGAGATTGACGTTACTATGGGCTATGCGAATGTGATCTGGCAGGGGGATGCTAATGAAATGGCACTGCGCTGTCTGAATCATTGCGGCACACCGCCGGAGATTCTGAATGTAACAGGACCCGAGACGATGTCGATCCGCTGGGCAGCGGGAGAGCTGGCGAAGCGGCTCGGGAAGGAAGCGCTGCTGACCGGTACCGAATCGGACACGGCGCTGCTGAATAATGCATCGCGGTCCCATCAGCTGTTCGGCTATCCCCGTGTATCGCTGCTGCAGCTGATCGACTGGACGGCGGAATGGGTGCAGGCGGGCGGACATACCTGGAACAAGCCGACACATTTTCAGGAAAGAAAGGGGAAATTCTGATATGGACGCAAGCAGACTCTCTCCCGACAAAGCGCGGGCGCTGGCTGAGGGCCTGGTCATTCCGGCGCATCCGCTCGCGCTGAATGCAGACCGTAAGCTGGATGAGAAGCGGCAGCGGGCATTGACCCGTTACTATGCGGCTTCTGGTGCCGGCGGCATCGCTGTTGGCGTTCATTCAACCCAGTTCGAAATCCGTGACCCGGGCGTAGAGCTCTATGAGCCGGTGCTGCGCCTGGCTGCAGAGGAGATCCGCAAGGCAGAGCTGGAGCGACCTTTTCTGATGATAGCCGGGGTATGCGGACCGACAGAACAGGCGATACAAGAAGCAGAAACCGCGCTAGAGCTCGGCTATGATGCGGCGCTGCTGTCGATGGGCGGGCTCCAGGACCTGGGCGAGGACGATCTGCTGGCCAGAACCGAAGATATTGCACAGCGAATGCCGGTCATCGGGTTCTACCTGCAGCCGTCAGTGGGCGGTCGAAGCTTCAGCTTCCCGTTCTGGCAGCGATTTGCCGAGATTCCGAATGTCGTGGCGATCAAAATGGCTCCGTTCAACCGCTACCAGACGATCGACGTAGCCCGTGCAGTATGCGGCTCCAGCCGGCGGGATGAGATTTCCCTGTACACCGGCAATGATGACAACATTATCAATGACCTGCTGACGATATACCGGTTCAAGGTAGGGGAAGAGATGGTAGAGAAGCCCGTCATTGGCGGCCTGCTCGGTCACTGGGCCGTATGGACGCACCAAGCCGTTCAGCTGCTGGAGGAGATCAAGGAATTACGCGCCCAGGGCGGGCCTATCTCCCCGGAATGGCTGACCCGCAACATTGAAGTGACCGACAGTAACGCTGCCTTTTTCGATCCGGGGAATCAATTCCATGGCTGTATACCGGGCATTCATGAGGTGCTTCGCCGTCAAGGCCTGCTGGAGGGTACATGGTGCCTGAATCCTGCAGAGCAGCTGTCACCGGGACAAATGGAGGAGATTGACCGCGTATACCGGGATTATCCGCATCTGAATGATGATGCATTTGTGCGGGAGCATTTGGCACAATGGCTCGCGGATTAGCTTAGAATCATTCATCCAACCGTGAAGGCTGGCTGCAGCAGAAGAGGAGGGAATGCCGTGCGATTTAAAGATGTTTTCTCAATTATTGGGCCCAGCATGGTGGGGCCCTCCAGCTCTCACACCGCGGGTGCGGTGGTGATTGGCAGGACAGCGCGGCGCATATTCGGCGCATTTCCTGCGGAGGCGGAGATCGTATTCTACGGCTCCTTCGCCGACACCTACCGCGGGCACGGCACGGATCTGGCCGTGGTCGGCGGGCTGATGGACTTCCCGGCCGATGATATCCGGATTCGCCATTCTCTGACGCTGGCTGAGGAGGCGGGTATGAGGCTGAGCTTCAAGACCGCCAGCCATGCAGCCTACCATCCTAACACCGTGCTGCTGAAGCTGAAGGAGGCAAGCGGACGGGAGGATACGATTCTCGGGGCTTCCATCGGCGGAGGCAATGTGGAGCTGCTCGGTATTAATGGCTTTGACGTGAAATGCACCATGAATTATCCCGTGTTAATCGTGTTTCATCAGGATACGCCGGGCATGGTGGCCCGGATTTCAACCATCCTCGGTCATTCCGGCGTCAACATCGGCTATATGGATGTGGACCGTAAGGGGCGCGGCCGCGAGGCCGTAACCGTAGTGGAGACCGACGAGGCGGTATCGCCGGAGCTGATGGCTGTCATCCGCAGCCTGGACCACGTCCACCGCGTGATCTTGGCCGATCTCAATCAGAGGAGGCAGGAAGGATGAAATTTGCAACGTTATCGCAGCTGGTAGAGTGCTGCCGCGAGGAAGGCAGCACGATCGGGCAGCTGATGCTGTCGGAGCAGGGTAAGGAAACCGGCCAGCCGGTGGAACAAATTTTCAGACAGATGGCAGAGTATTATGAAGTGATGAAGGAGGCCGTCCACCGCGGTATTCATGAACCGGTGCCCTCCCGCAGCGGACTTACGGGAGGAGATGCCGTACGGGTCATGGACTACCTGGGAAGCAGCATGCCTTCCCTGGGAGCCGAGGCATGTACGGCTCTTGCTTATGCGCTCTCCGTCTCGGAGGTGAACGCCTCCATGGGCCGGATTATAGCGACGCCGACGGCTGGCTCCTGCGGTATTATCCCCGGCGTGTTTGTCAGCTCGCAGCAGCGGCTGGGATGGGAGGATAAGCAGCTGGTGATGGGGCTGTTCGCAGCGGGAGCGATCGGCTATGTCATTGCGAACAACTCCTTCATCTCCGGTGCCGAGGGCGGCTGTCAGGCCGAGGTGGGGTCCGCGATCGGGATGGCGGCCGGAGCGCTGACGGAGCTGCGGGGCGGAAGCCCGGAGCAGGCGGTACACGCTGTAGGATTGGCGCTCAAAAATTCCCTGGGCCTCATCTGTGATCCCGTCGGGGGGCTGGTCGAAATTCCATGCATCGTCCGCAACGGATTCGGGGCTGTAACGGCGCTGGCAGCGGCCGATATGGCGCTCGCCGGCGTGCGCAGTGTCATTCCCTCCGACGAAGTGGTGGAGGTCATGCTGGAGGTGGGCACAGCAATGCCGTCCAAGCACCGGGAGACGGCCAAGGGGGGACTGGCTCAGACACCGACCGGCAAAAAAATTCTAAAGGATCTGTACGGCACCTCCCCCGGCACCTCCCCCGGCACCTCCTGCAATACCTCCTCTGAAACCTCTGAGGACCCGGGAGATCGGAAATGAGGGCCATGCAGATTGGCCTGATCGGCCTTGATACCTCACATTGCGTCGCCTTTACGAAGCTGCTGCATGAAGAAGAGGGAGCCTGGCATGTTCCGGGGGGTGTGGTAACTGCCGCATACCCCGGCGGCTCTCCGGATATAGAGCGGAGCATTTCCCGGGTCGGTGGCTATACGGCCACCCTCCGGGATCATTATGGTGTCTTCATAACGCAGACGCCGGAGGAGGCGGCCGAAGCCTGTGATGCCCTGATGCTGCTGTCAGGGGACGGGCGGGTCCATGCGAAGCTGTTTCGCCGGCTGGCCCCTTACGGCAAGCCCGTGTTCATTGACAAGCCGCTCGCCTTGAGCGCTTGGGACGCCGCACAGATCCAGGCAGCGGCGCAGCAGTACGGAGTGCCAGTGATGAGCGCCTCTGCCCTGCGTTATGCTGACAGCCTGGCCCAAGCACTCGCTGACGGCCGGGAGTCCATACTCGGCGCTGAGGTGCATGGGCCGATGGAGGTGGAGCTCACACAGTCCCATTATTTCTGGTACGGCATTCATGCGGCAGAGATGCTGTTTTCTATCATGGGACCGGGCTGCCGGGAGGTGTATGCCGCTTCTTCACCGCAGCATGATCTGTTAACCGGCATATGGCAGGATGGACGGATCGGAACGATACGAGGGAACCGGAAAGGGAATTATCGCTTTGGCGCGCTTCTTCACCGCTTCGGAAGCCATACCTATGTAGATGCCCAGGCGTCGGGCAAGCCAATCTATGCAGATTTGCTGGAGCAGGTCATGAACCTGTTCAAGACCCGGCAGTCTCCGCTTCCCTTCTCGCACTCAATCGAGGTGATTGCATTTCTGGAGGCAGCCGAGATCAGCCGGAAGCAAGGAATCAGGGTAACAGTATAGCTGCCCTGCCTGCAAGACCTTTCATGGTCAGGACAGGTAGGTGTCAGGGATGGAGATCTGCAGCCGGCTTGTGAAATATGGAATTTGAACAAAAATACAATCTGTATTTGCTCTATTTCTACCACTTTAGCATTTTCTACACGCCAAAAACGTTGATATATCAAGGTTTTTTGTTAACTTGGCAGGTTTGCCCTTCCGGATCGACAGCTGGATGAAATACGGCGCTTTACGATAAGTGGAAGCGTTTTTAAGATGGGGGTGGGTAGAAAAAACCGACGCTTTCAACCGCAGCGGCTGCCGGGCATACACTGGATCTGCCTCTTGCGAAAGAGGAAAGGAAAGCGGCAGAAAGGAGGCGTTTTTTGAGGCTGTTGAAACATCAAGGAGTATGAACAACAAAAGCTCGGGGGTTCTGCAAAGCAGTTTGGCAAGGAGCAACACCTATTCTAATGAAGCACGACAGGAGGAATAAACATGTCCAAGAAATGGCTGAGTATGGCACTTGTTTTTACCTTATTGATGACACTGCTGGCGGCTTGCGGCGGAGACAAGGAAGCCGCAGAGCCTGCACCAACGCCGGCGGAGCCGGATAAGCAGGCCGAGCAGCCGGCAGATCCGGATCAGTACGGCGATACTGGCGGTCTGGCGCTCCCACTGGTGGATGAACCAACCACGGTCACCTTTATGGTAGCGAGTGAGAAGACGGATCTGAATGACTCTCTGATCGCGAAGGAAATCGAGAAGCGTACAGGCATCACGATCGACTTCCAGGCGTATTCTCCTGCAACGTATAACGATAAATTGAGAGTGGTGGTGGCTTCCGGGAAGCTTCCGGACATTTTCCACGGCTTGAAATCCAGTGAATTGAAAAAAATCGGCCAGCAAAATGCAGTCGTAGCTATTAACGAGCATCTCGATATGCTGCCTAACTTCAAGCGTCTGTTCGTCGAGGAGAACCCTTG
This sequence comes from Paenibacillus sp. F411, assembly GCF_017582705.1. Taxonomy (NCBI): domain Bacteria; kingdom Bacillati; phylum Bacillota; class Bacilli; order Caryophanales; family Paenibacillaceae; genus Paenibacillus; species Paenibacillus sp. F411. The sequence continues at coordinate 21,652 of NZ_JAGFIP010000008.1, read as the reverse complement.
GGTGATTCCATCCTACGGCGATGAGAAGGGCAATATCTACACCTGGCCGGTCGCGAACATCGCCCGTGATGTTAACCATGGCTTCCTGTACCGGAAGGATGTATTTGACGAGCTGGGGATTGAAGAGTGGAGCAACACTGAAGAGTTCTATGAGGCACTCAAGAAGCTGAAGGAAGCTTACCCGGATTCCTATCCATATGCTTCCAAGACGAAGGAATACATCTTCCGGGACTGGGCTTATGGCTGGGGCATCGGCGGACCAAACTATCCGATCTACTATGATGAGGATTCCAAGACCTGGAAATATGCTTCCATTCAACCGGAGCATAAGGACATGCTGGATTTCATGAAGAAGCTGTATAACGAGGGTCTGATGGATCCGGAATTCCTGACCGATACGTCCGACAACTGGACGGCCAAGATGACGACCAGCAACAAAGCGTTCGTGACCTGGGATTGGATTGGCCGCCTGGATATGTTCTACAACCAGATCAAAGATACCAACCCGAATTATGACCTGAGATACGGAACACCGGTAGGTCCGACAGGCAATGGTGCGACACTGCCGAAGATCACGCCGGACTTCAGCATCGCGGTCAGCAACGGCAAGAACAAGGAAGCCGCGCTCAAGCTGCTGGATTACCTCGCAAGCCCGTCCGGTGCAACACTGGTAACGATGGGGGTAGAAGGCGAAACGTTCGAGATGAAGGACGGCAAAGCCGTGTATCCGGAGCTGACGGATGTGCCGCTCGTAGATATTAAGGTGCTGGAAGACAATTATGGCCTGTGGGTACAGGGCATGTACGTGAACTCCGATCAGCGCAGCGTCTACTACAGCTTTACGGAGAAGGAGCAGGAGGCTCAAGACAAGCGCCTGGAAGCGAACAGCTTTGAGCCGCTGGAGCCGGTGCTGAATTTTACCGATGAAGAGGTTTCGAGCATTGCCGAGCTTCAGGTGAACCTGCAGAAGGCTTCCAATGAATTTAACTCCAAGTACATTCTGAACAAGAGCTACGGTGATGCACAGTGGGAAGAGTGGCAGAAGACGGCTACCGCTCAGGGTGCAGATAAGCTGGCAGAAGTGTTCAACAATGCCCAGAAGCGTCTGGATTCGGCTTCCCAGTAAGCCACTGAACCTGTAAAAAAAGATCAATGCAGCATCCGCTCTGCCGGATGCTGCTCATGATCTAAAGGAGGAACCCTCATGTCACAGGCCGGCGTGGAAGCAGCAAGCACACCACCTAAAAAATCGGCGCCCCGCCGCAAGCTGACAGCTTTTCAGCACATGAAGCGCGACAGGCAGCTGCTGATTCTGTTCATTCCCTGCTTCCTGTTCTATCTGATCTTCCGTTATGGCCCGCTGTACGGGCTGCTCATTGCATTTAAGGACTACAGTGTATTTACAGGCATTATCGAAAGTCCCTGGGTGGGCCTCAAGCATTTCATCAACTTCTTCAGCGGCCAGGATTTCTGGAAGCTGTTCAAGAATACGCTCATTCTCGGCGTCACCTCCATGGTGTTCTCGTTCCCGTTTCCGATAATTTTGGCCATTTTGCTGAACGAGGTGCGGGTGAAATGGTTCAAGAAATCCGTTCAGACGATCAGCTACATGCCTTCTTTTCTGTCGGTCGTCATTATCAGCAGTATGGTCATTGATTTCCTGTCACCGAATAACGGCATCATCAATCAGATTCTTTCGGTGTTCGGGTTCGAGAGCAAGTATTTCCTGATCGATCCGAACTGGTTCCGCCCGATTTATATCATATCCGATATCTGGACCCATACCGGCTACGAGGCCATTATTTATATGGCGGCCATTGCAGGCATCAGCCCCTCACTGTATGAGGCGGCCAGGGTGGACGGTGCCAAGCGGCGGCATATGATTTTTAATATTACGCTTCCGTCTCTGATGCCGACCATCATTATCATGTTTGTCCTGAAGACCGGTCAGCTGCTGCGGATCGGCTATGAGAAGGTGCTCCTGCTCTACAATCCGATGACGTACGATGTGGCCGATGTCTTCTCCACCTTCGTGTACCGGAAGGGCTTGCTGGAGGCGAACTACAGCTATGCGGCGGCTGTGGGTCTGTTTGAGGCTCTCGTGGCCATGGTTCTGCTGCTGTCGTCCAACTACATGAGCCGAAGACTGGGAGGGAAGGGACTATGGTAAAATTCAGCGTCAAACACCTCTCACTGTTCTCTGTCGTTAACGCCATCATCTTGATCTGCCTGGCGATCATTACGATTTATCCGATTTTGTATATTACGGCGGTGTCGTTCAGTGACACAGCGGCCGTGCTGCAGGGCAGAGTCGCCCTGTTCCCGGTCGGCTTCAATCTGGATGCCTATGCCCAGGTGCTGCAGGATGACCGGATACCGCGTGCATACTTGAATACTATTTTCTATACGGTGCTGGGGACGACGATTAATCTGCTCTTTACAGCCATCGCGGCCTATCCGCTGTCCCGGGCCGGATTTTTCGGCCGAAAGTTTTTCATGGTGGCCATTATCCTGACCATGTTCCTGAATCCCGGCATTATTCCCAACTATCTGATCGTTCAGGAGCTGGGCATGATTGATACGGTGTGGGCGCTCGTGCTGCCCAATGCCATCTGGACGTTCGAGCTGATCATCCTGAAGAGCTTCTATGAAAATATGTCGGAAGGCCTGCGCGAAGCCGCCGTCATGGACGGAGCCTCGGAGTACCGGATTCTGTTCCAGATTATGATTCCGCTCTCCAAGCCGGCGCTGGCCTCGATCGGGCTGTTTTATTTCATGGGTCACTGGAACAGCTTCTTCCTGCCGCTGATTTATTTGAACGATGCGAATATGTATCCGCTGCAGGTAGTGCTGCGGGATATGCTCATCTTCTCGGAGGGCGGGGTGAACGCCAATCTGGTAGATGCTTCGGCCCTGGCGCCGCAGGCGATGAAGAACGCTACGATCGTGCTGGCGATGGTGCCTGTGCTGCTGATCTACCCTTTTGCACAAAAATACTTCGCCAAGGGCGTCATGCTCGGCTCCGAAAAAGGGTGACGCCAGTCCCGCGGGAGTATAACATGGTGTTAATAAGGAATGGCATCAAGAGAGGTGATCCATTTGAATCGATTGATCGCGAACAGAGGATTGCTACAGATTTTTTTCGCTCTGCAGCTGGTCGTCGGCATCATGTTTATCTTCAACTATATGGTTTACAAAAACTCCATCTCCGGCATCTATGAAAAAGTGACGGAGAACAACCGGATGGTCATCCGCAACATTATCCAGTCGTTTGACGCCAGCTTCACCTCGATCAATAACCTGATGTTTAACATCCACGCGCTGCCGTTCAATCAGATTACGAACAGCAGCGGGCAGACGGATATGGAGAAGGTGCTGTCGCTGGAGGACAGCCTGGCGCGGATGGTATCGACGATGGATTTTGTGGAAAATGCCATGATTACGTACGATTATAAGCTCGTCATTACGCCTAAAGGCACCAGTAGCATGGAAGCTTTGTTCGACCGGAAGTATACGAACCTCAAGTACAATTCCGTGTTCTGGCAGAACTTTATCCGCTCGGAGCATGATTTCACGGTCTTTCCCGCAGAGACGTACAAGGAGATTGACTCCAGCACGAAGAGAGAGCTGATCGTTGCGGTAGACAGCAGCCGGCTGAGTATGTCCAGCAAGAAGCTTATGGTGCTCATTGATGTGAACCGGCTGCTGAACAGCATCGACCTCAAGGGAATGATTCCTGGGGCCTCGCTGATCGTTATGGATGGTGACCGCAATCTCATTCTGAGTACGGAGAAAAATCTGGATCTGGTGGATATCCTGAACGATGTCTACTTCAATCCATCCAGTGAGGGCTCGCTCAAGCGGGAGGATTTCGAGTATAACTTCTACAAATCGGACTATAACGGCTTTATTTACATTAACAAGCTCCCCTATCAGTTCCAGAATATCGGCTCGGTCACGAGTGCGAACCAGCTCATTATGTACGGAGCTATTGTGCTTGCGGGACTGCTGTCAATTCTGCTGAGCATCTATCTGTACCGGCCGGTCCGCAATATCGCGCAGCTGCTGGGCAGCTCCAATCTGAAGGGCAATGATTTTGTGAAAATCCAGATCGGCATTGTGAAGATCCAGCGGGAGAACGAATCTCTCAAAAATCAGATGCAGCTGGTGGACGCCGAAATTCAGCGGGGCGTCTTTCTGCAGACGCTGGAGGGCTACTCCCACTCCAGGGAGTACGAAATCCAGCTCCAGAATCATTATGCGGACTGGTTTCAGCGCAGGTATTTCATGATGGCTTCTGTCCACTTGACCCCTGCAGCGCCGGGAGGCGCGCCGGAGCTTACGATGGAAGAGGTGACAGCGCGCCTTCGGGAAGCGGTGACGCGGGGGCTGGAGCAGGCTGTCGTCTTTCATGAGGACCATCTGAAATTTCTGCTGCTGCTTTCTGTAGAGCTGCCGGCAGGGCGGCGGCAGCTGCTGCGCACTCTGGAGATGGTCCTGAGAGAGGCAGAGCGGCAGGAGCTGCAGGGCTTCCGGCTTCAGGGCTGTGTCAGCCGGGTGTATGAGTCCAAGATTGTGAACTGCCGGGATGCCTACCAGGAAATCCAGGCGGGCTTTGAGTACCGGGATGCCGGAGGCCGGGAGACGCTGATTGATGCGGAAGCGAGCTTTCAGGCCGCGGAAATCCATTTTCCGCTCCACAAGATCGAGAAGCTGTCGAACTGCTTGCTGGCAGGCAAGCAGGATGAGGCCGCGGAGCTCGTAGATGACGTCATTGAGGAATACACGGAGCGCCATATTCAGCATCATCAGCTGGTGCATATGGCCAAGAGCATGATGTATGTGATGCTCCGGCAGGGTGATGTCACGGAGGGGAGCCGCTATGAGCTGTTCCGGCTTGAAACCGAGGTGATGAGACGGCTGCAGGAGTCGGAACATGCCCAGTCTGTCCGGGAGACGCTGCAGGAAGGGCTGCGCCGCATCGGCGCGATGCGCAGTGTGGATTCCCGCAGCAAGCTGGATCCGGCGTTTATTTCTCAATATATCGAGCTTCATTATATGGAGAATTTGTACCTGGATCATATGGCGGAGGTGCTGGAGACCAGCTCAAAGTATTTTTCCAACTATTTCAAGAAAACCTTTGGCGTGAACTTTGTGGAATACCTGAACAAGGTCCGGCTGTCTCATGCCAGGGAATATCTCAAGCACTCTGACCTCAGTATTGCCGAGATCGGCGAGAAGACGGGGTACACGAACTCATCGACATTCACAACCACGTTTAAGAAATATTGCGGTGTATCTCCCAGCGAGTACCGGAAGAAAGCCGCGGAGCAGGGTGGAGAAGGGAGAGCCATACGATGAAAGCAGTTGCTACACAGCATGGAAAGGTGAGCCTGGCCGAGGTAGAGCGTCCAGCCCTGCCAGCAGGGCATGTACGGATACAAACCGTGTATTCGGCCATCAGTCCGGGAACGGAGATGACCTTTATCCGCCGGGCTTCGGAGAAGCAGATCGTGATCGGCTACAGTGCCGCCGGCATCGTGACAGAGCTCGGAGAAGGGGTAAGTCGTCTTCATCTTGGACAGCGCGTCGCCTGCTACGGGGCGCCGTATGTGCGTCATGCAGAGGAGCTTTGCGTTCCGGCCAATCTGGTCGCTCCAGTTCCGGATGAGGTCAGCTTGGAGGAGGCATCCTTTGCAGGCCTGGGTGCCATTGCCATTCATGCGCTGCGGACGGCCGATCTGCGCTTTGGCGAATCGGTCGTCGTCGTCGGACTGGGCATCTTGGGCCAAATCATCGCTCAGATATCTTCTGCAGCCGCCTATCAGGTGCTTGGCTATGATCTCAATACGGAGCGGGCAGACAGCCTCAAGAAACGCATATTCCATACTTATGACACGCAGGAAGAGCTGGAGAAGGCCGTGGACACGCTCACGGGTGGTCACGGGGCGGACGCTGTGCTGCTCTGCGCCGGCGGTCCCGGCGAAGAGCTGATTAACGCCTCGCTGGACTGGATTATGGATAAGGGCAAGGTCGTCATGGTCGGTGATCTGACGATGAATTTCAGCCGGGGCAAGATGTTCCGGAAGGAAGCCCAGGTGCTCATCTCGCGTGCGGGAGGCCCCGGACGCTATGACACTGGCTATGAAATGGACAACAAGGACTACCCCATCGGCTTCGTACGCTGGACGGAAGGGCGCAATACGGCGGAGTTCATCCGTCTTCTCGCCGAGAAGCGGATCGATATAAAGCCGCTTATCTCGCGTATCGTTCCTGTACAAGCGGCGGAGGAAGCGTATCACGCCTATGGTTCGGCGTCATCCGTGATGGGGACGGTCTTCAAATATGGTGATTGTTGAAGCTGCTGAGCAGTGTTGTATAGGAGTCCCGGTTCCCTGGAAGGGTGTAAGGCGGGGCTTTTTCTGCTGCTGAAAGAGCCTTTAATGCGGCTGACGTCTCCGTCCCTGCTATGCTATGCTGTACCTATCTATGGAGGGTCAGGAGAGGAGGCAGGCGCTTGCAGCAAATACAGATTCAGCCTGAAGGCGACCATGCGGTCGTCGTTTCCTTCGGGAAGGAGAACAACAGCGCCGTCCGCGCCGGCGTACGCATGCTGGCACGAGCTTTGGCGGAGCAGCCCTTAAAGGGCATGGTGGAATACATTCCGGCATTCACCTCCGTGACCGTGATCTATGATCCCGTGTTGGTATGTAAGGAGGCCGAAGGTCAGGCACTCGGGAGCGGGACTCTTCTTCCCTATGAGATCGTTGTGGGGAAACTTGACGCTCTCGTGCAGACCCTGCAAGAGCAGCAGGCGCCCCCTGAAAGCGTGGTCTACATTCCTGTATGCTACGGCGGGGAATTCGGCCCTGATCTGGAAGGGGTCGCAGCGCTGAGTGGACTGAGCGTGGAGGAGGTGATCTCCATTCATCACGGGGTGCCGTATCAGGTGCATATGCTGGGCTTCGCTCCGGGCTTTCCGTATCTGGGAGGCATGGATCGGCGGATTGCCGCTCCGCGTAAAGCGACACCTCGGCTCTTCGTCCCTGCGGGCTCTGTAGGCATAGCGGGAGAGCAGACCGGAGTGTACCCCATCAGCACCCCGGGCGGCTGGCAGCTGATTGGCCGGACGCCGGCAGCGCTGTTCCTCCCCGACCGGCAGCCTCCGGCGCTTCTGAAGGCAGGCGACATGCTCCGGTTCTACCCGATCACGCGCCGGGAATACGAGACATGGGAAGGAACGTCACCATGAGCATTCATGTACACAGGCCCGGACTCCTGACGACGATTCAGGACAGCGGGCGTTATGGCTTTCAGCAGTATGGCGTCGTGGTCAGCGGCCCGATGGACACCTTTGCCCATCGGGCAGGTAACCTGCTGGTAGGAAATCCCCCGGGGTACGCGGCGCTGGAGATGACGCTGCTGGGCCCGGTGCTGGAATTTCAGGATGCCGCGCTAATTGCGATTTGCGGCGGCGATTTCCGCGCGCACATCAACGGCTCCCCGCTGCCGCTGTGGCGGCCGGTATATGTGCCGGCGGGCAGTACTCTTACCGTGGATGCCCCGAAACGGGGCTGCCGGGGGGTTCTGGCGATATCCGGCGGACTGGATGTGCCGCTCGTCATGAACAGCCGCTCGACCTATCTCCGCGCCGGCCTCGGCGGCCTGGAGGGCAGAGCGCTTAGGGCCGGAGATGTCTTGCCCGTCGGGGCAAGGGACGAAGCAATAGAGCCTCTGCTGACCGCAATCCTGAAAGGAATGGACCGGGAGGCGCAGTTTGGCACGGTAAGCTGGCGGATCTCGGAGACGCTGCTGCCGAAGTATGAAGAGCATCCCGTGCTGCGCCTTCTGGAAGGTCCTGAACTGTACTGGCTGGAGGAGGAGAGCCAAAGTGAGCTGTTCTCTAGAACGTTCACGCTGCAGCCCCAATCGGACCGGATGGGCTGCCGTCTGGCCGGCAAGCCGCTGCGGCTGGGCATTTCCAGGGAGCTGGAATCAGTGCCGGTCACGTTTGGCACCGTGCAGCTGCCCCCGGACGGCCATCCCATCGTGCTGATGGCTGATCGGCAGACGACCGGGGGCTACCCCAGAGCCGGTCAGGTGATTACTGCCGATCTGCCGCTGCTGGCGCAGGGAAAGCCGGGCTGCCGGGTACGGTTTCAGCGGGTCACTCTGCAGGAGGCCCAGGAGCTCCTGCTTCAGGCAGAGCTGAGGCTGCGGCAATTAGAACAGAGCATTGTACTGCAATTCAGGCGGTAGAGGAGGGGCATGATGAAGAGAGTAGATCTGAACTGTGACATGGGTGAGAGCTTCGGTGCGTATACACTGGGCTCTGATGAGGAGCTGATGGAGTACGTAACCTCGGTCAATATCGCCTGCGGCTTTCATGCAGGGGATGCAGCAACGATGCGCCGGACGGTGACGATGGCGCTGGACAAAGGAGCCGCCTTGGGCGCGCATCCCGGCCTGCAGGACTTGGTCGGCTTTGGCCGCCGGCGAATGGATATTACGCCGCAGGAGGCTTATGATCTGGTCGTATACCAGATCGGCGCGCTGTGGGGCTTTATCCGCGCTGAAGGCGGAGCCATGCAGCATGTGAAGCCGCATGGCGAATTGTACAATATGGCAGCGTACCAGCCGAAGCTCGCGGAGGCGTTAGCGGAAGCAGTGTATGCAGTGGATCCCGGCCTTATGCTGTTCGGTCTGGCCGGCAGTGAGCTGATTGCCGCAGGAGAGCGGGCAGGCCTGCGAACCGCGAGCGAGGTATTCTCGGACCGTACCTACCAGGTAGACGGCTCGCTTACGTCCCGGCGCCTGCCGGATGCCCTGATTACTAACGATGATGAGGCGGTGCTTCAGGTCATTCGGATGATTGACGAAGGCAAGGTGCTGTCACAGCAGGGCATCGACGTCTCCATCCGTGCAGACACGGTCTGTATTCATGGAGACGGCGAGCATGCCGCCGCTTTTGCGAAGAAGATTCATAGCGCCCTGCAGCAGTCCGGCATCCGGCTGCAGGCAGCGGGGGCAGCAGTCCCGCGCGTTAACGGACAGGCTTGATCCCGGCTCATCTGCGGCTACCCGCCCTATTCCAGAATCAATCCCGATCCCAGCTCGAGCTCGTGATCCATCCCGTCTACAGGGGTCAATTGATAGGGACCTTGAAGAGCATTGGCTGACCAGAAGCGGGCATAAGAGGCCGTGCCGGGTTCATGGGTCAGCGTGACTGTACTGAGCGGAATCTCGCTGCCGTCGCGGATCGAAGTCAGCTTGAAGCTCACCGACTGTGTCTCCTCGGAAGCGTCAAAGTAGAGCAGCGTGGAGACCGGTGTAAACACGACTTTACGTACCGTCACCGTTCCTTGCCCGTTCAGATCCAAAGTTTTATGAATCTCTACGGTTTTCGTGTCCTGGCTCATGGCCTCGGCAGATAGCTGAACATCAAATACCCAAGGCTGCTCCAATGTCATGCTTTGTGCTCCGCGGTTTACGGTATGGTAGGCGATCTGCAGATCCAGGAGTTTATTCTCCGGCAACGGCAAGTCTGAGAAAGACACATCTCCGTACACGGTATAGCTGCCATCGTCTTCTTGAACCGACTGGCTCATGGCGGACAGCTGGCGGCGTTCTCCATGAATCATTACTTCCACGGGAAGATGGGTTTTGTAGTCAAATCGCATACCTTGAGCAGGCTGCAGGGTGGAGCTGATCAGCAGCCGGTCGGCATCGACCAGCACCTCATTCAGAGTCAGCTTTCCATATTCGTTCTCTGCCGTTTCCCTGACCGCTGTTTTGTAGGAAGAATAGTCTGCTTGTAAGGCATTGTGATTACTGTTGAAATTCTCAATTAATCCCCCTACCACCGGGATTCGGGCCAGCGAGACCTGCGGGAGGCTCATGGCGAGGAGAATCATCAGCGCGGCTGCAGTTAATGCTGCGGCCTTACGCTTGATTGGAAGCCGCTTGCGCCTAGGGCGAAGCTTGGATTTTACGCGCTGCTCCCATTGCTTCTGCTCCAGGGCCGTTAACGGCTCCTGCTCGTAGCAGGACACGTCCAGCTTAACGTCGTTCAGCTCTTTATAAATAGACATCACTCGCACCTCTTTGCACTTGGAATAAAAATCTGCCGCAGCTTTTTGCGGCCCCGGGACAGCTTGTTATGAATCCACGATTCCTTGACCTGCAGCTCCGCCGCGATTTCAGCAGACGGGACACCCTGTAAATAGTACTTGTCAAAAATGCTCCTCTCGACCTCCGATAAATGGGCAAGCACCTCGGCAGCATCTCTTTGTCCCGGCCCTGTCATGGGCGGCCTTTCCTCTCGGCGCGAATCCTCACCCTTGCCCTGTACAAAACGCTGCTCATTGCGGATCATCCGCCGCTGGTAGTCAATGGCACGGTATTTGGCAATGGCTGCAATCCACTGAACAAACGTATTCTTGCTTTCGTCGTAATCATCAATGTGATTCCAGATGGCCAGCAGCACGTCGTCCAGGCATTCCTCAAGCTCCTGCGGGTTATAATGGACATGGCGCCGAATGATGCCGGATAACAGGCTTCCATACTGATGAATAATGAAGGCAATGCCGTTCTCATTGCGTTCCCTAAGCTGCTGCACGATATTGTCTTCCGTGATCTCCACGCGTGCTTCCCTCCTCTGCTTGCTGCTGCTTCCTTTAAGGATAATACATTAGAGAATACGAACGGGAGGGGTAAAACCTATCAATGCTTCAAAAATATAGGCCTGTCCATCCACGGGAATACGTTCCGGTTGACGCGCCCCAGCCGGCATGTTAGAAATAGAGGTAATCTAATGAAGGAACCATTTTAATCGAGAGGAGCCGTGCCCATGTACGAGCAAAAGACCCTCCCCAGTGACGAGAATGTTATTGAATTTATAGAGGCTGTAGACCATCCGAAGAAAAAAGAGGATGCCTACCGGCTGTTAGATATTTTTGCGGAGACAACAGGGTATCCTCCTGTCATGTGGGGGCCGAGCATCATTGGCTTCGGTTCTTACCATTACAAGTATGCAACCGGCCACGAAGGAGATGCGCCGCTGGTGGGCTTCTCTCCGCGCAAGGCGAAGATCAGTCTGTACCTGTCCGCCTGTGAGCCGGAACGAGAGGCGCTGCTGGAGCAGCTAGGCAAGCATACCACCGGCAAATCCTGTGTATATGTAAACAAGCTGGCAGACATTGACGAGTCTGTTCTGATCAAGCTGATCCAGCATTCTGTAGCATATTTGCAGGAGATGTATCCGGAGGCGTAATTGTGGTCTCATTTTTCAAGAGGCTTCGCCACGCATTTGAGACTACTTGTCAAGTGACTTTTCGCGCGCAACACAAGAGCAGGCTATCTGCATCGATAGCCTGCTCTTGTTCTTGATTTCGCTCCATTAATACTCCAAGGTTATTCCCCTTCTCCGAAGTTGCCCAGCTCACTTAAGGCGCCTTCGATCTGCCCCAGCGTATCGGCCATTTTGGTGTTCTCAAAATTCGTCACGCCGTTCTCGAGCTGAGTGGAGTACTCGTCAATTTGGCCGCTAAGTGTGTCGTTATAGCTTGTGAGCTGGTCATGAAAATCCTGTGCAAAAGCGGGAGCCTCCAGTCCGTTAAACTCCGAGATGCTCTGCTTCATGTCCCCAAGCCGCTCCTTCAGCTGCTGCAAAATCTCACTGTTGTTCGCAGCCTCCTCTGCCAGCTGTGGAACCTGGTTGGCAAACGCCACCGTTTCATTTACGAACCGGGTCGCCTCATCACTGTAATCCAATGATTGATCTACATCTTCCAAAAGAGAACAACCGGACAAAACCAAAAGGATCAGCACGATGCCCGGAATGCGCCATATTGCTTTCATAAGAGCTACCTCCCGCAGGATGTGATTTTGCTAAGTCATTACCCCGTGACAGGGTCTGTTGAAATTGACATATCTGAATTGGTAAAATAACGTCAACGAATATGAATACCACGGGGAGAGAGAGTCATGTCTCATTCAATCAAGCTTCCAGAGCAGCTGTGCCGTCTGCTGGATGGAGAGAACCTGGAGGAGAAACAGGGCGAAGGCATCCAGCTGCTCACGCAGTGTGAGGACGGCTGGCCGCATTGTGCAATGATCGGTGCCGGGGAGATAATCGCCCTGCAGGAGGACGTGCTGCGGCTGGCGCTTTGGCCGGGAACGATGACGACCGGGAATGTGATACGGACGGGTAAAGCGACGATCGTACTGGTTCACGGGGCAAAAATGTATTACATCCGCCTCGTCCTTGTGCATCTGGCGACGCTGGCTTCCGCCCGGCATCCGCGAGAGCGCTTCGAGGCCAGGATGGAGGCTATCCGGGAGGACCAGGCTCCTTACGCCGATATTGTATGTGGCGTAACCTACCGGCTGAAGCAGCCGGAGGAGGTGCTGGCCCGCTGGAGAGAAACGCTGGAGGAGCTAAGGCAATGAGGGAAGGGGCGGCAGACGCCGCCTTTTTTAGGAGAACAAGTTATATTTCAGGCAATATTTGCATAAGATAAGTTTATAAATTGCTCACGGAATTACGCTTCACCTTGCCAACACACGTTAGGTGTGATAATATAGGTATCACTAGAGCGACCTGAAATCACACATTGTAGAGGGTTGTTATATGATGAATAACCTTGTACAATATGTGAATTTTTTTATTCGTTAACGAAGTAAAAAAGGTCATGTAAATCTTTAAAGGAGGTACACTACTATGCAAACAGGAACTGTTAAATGGTTTAATGCAGAGAAAGGCTTCGGCTTTATCGAAGTTGAAGGCGGTAACGATGTATTCGTTCACTTCAGCGCGATTCAAGGCGACGGCTTCAAAACGTTGGACGAAGGTCAACGCGTAGAATTCAACATCGTTGAAGGAAACCGCGGACCACAAGCTGAAAACGTGGTAAAGCTGTAATAATGTAACAACGCCTGCCCTTAATGTGTGACATTAAGGGCAGCTTTGTTTTCAGGTTCTGGTGAGCTGTACAACCAGGATGAAAGCCAATATTCGCAAGACGGGACAAGGAGGCGTACTCATGTATTCGCGCAAGAATGCGATGGAAGCTGTGCCGGAGGAAATGACCGAGGTGTGGTCCTGTACTAAGGATGATTGCAAGGGATGGATCCGGGATGACTTTGCTTTTGAGACAGAGCCGGTATGTCAGCTCTGCCAGTCTCCGATGGAGAAGGAAAGCAGGATGCTGCCCTTACTCGTCAATACGAATAAGAAGCAAAAATCACTTGGCAAAGGGATTCTGATTGATCGGAAATAGCGGCTAGGGCCACGAAAGCGGCGCAGATACGGTCGGTATCTTTTCGAAAATGTACGACTCCCGCATCGTCTGACGAACGCAAGACCGTTACAAAATAGACGGCAGCGGTTAGTTATTACATGATCCCCTATTTTAGGGGTTATGTATAAAAACATGCGGAAAATCGCATAAATTCCAAAGGAGGAACCGTATTTTGAATACGCAAAATGAGGTGCTGAAACGCAACATCGACAACATGATTCTGCAGGACAACCAGGAAGGCCTGAATGGGCAGGAGAAGTTTATCATGCAGAAGCTGATGCGGGAGAAGTATCAGATGGAGCATGAGAATAAGCTGGAAAACAGTGAGAACGAAAACGACGACAAGTAGGCTTGGCTAAAGCGGGCCCGCTTCGGGTGCGTAATGACTGTTTCATATAAAAGGCGTGAGCCGGAGACGGAGGTCTGCGGTTCGCGCCTTTTTTTGATGCAGCAATCCTGGATCGGCAGCATAACCTGATCTTTCCTGAATTGTGAACTATATCACAGTTTAGATGGGAGAATTTAGGTATACTGTGACTAGGAGTCAGTCGTTGAGAATCAGATAATGGGAATGAAGCTAAAGGATGTGGCACCATGGAAACTCAATCACTTTATGAAGTGGAGAAGCTGGCCCTCAAGAAAATGAGGCTGTTTCAGCAAAGTCCGCTTCGTTATTTGGCGCGCTCGGCGTTAGCCAGTATGTTTATCGGCTTCGGGGTCATTGTGGCCTTCCGAACAGGCAGTTATTTTTACGCGGTGGACTCTCCGGCCATGTACCCTATGGCTGCGCTGACGTTTGGGGCCGCTATTATTCTCATCGCCTTCGGGGGCGGGGATCTGTTTACAGGAAATGCATTCTATTACACCTACGGTGCGCTGCGGCGAAAGCTCCGCTGGGTCGATACCATCAAGCTGTGGGTGGCCAGCTACTTCGGCAATATTGTCGGCGCGGCCGTATTTGCACTGCTGATCTATCTCACAGGATTATTTCATGCTCCTGAGGTGAATGGATTTCTGCTGTCTGTTGTCGATAAAAAGATGCATGCGCCGTGGACAGAGCTCTTTTTCCGGGGAATCCTGTGTAACTGGCTTGTCTGTCTGGCCTTTTTCATCCCGATGGGGATGAAGTCTGACGGGCCCAAGCTGTTTGCGATGATGCTGTTCGTATTCTGCTTCTTCATCTCCGGCTATGAGCACAGCATCGCAAATATGTGTACCTTCGCCATTGCGCTTGTCGTGGATCATCCCGACACCATCTCGCTCTCTGGAGCCGTCTACAATCTGGTGCCGGTGACGCTCGGGAACCTGATTGGCGGCAGTGTGTTTATGGCCTTTATGTACCACTATGTGAACAAGCCGGATCTGGATCAGAATCAGAACCAGGCGCGTTAACGAGGGAGCGGCCTGCGGTGCAGGCCGTCTTTAAATTGTCCTGCAAAAAAACCGGATGCCGCGCATTCAAGCCGCGAGGCATCCGGTTCTTATCTACCACATCTATATCCAATTAAGCCGGGGTTACAGGCTTCAGGTTCATTTCCATCTTGCGTGTAATTTCCTTCTGCCATTTCAGATCACCGAGCTGAATGGCTAGATTCAACAGATCCAGGTAATCGTCTACCTGCAGGTTCGTACGCCGAGGGTGCTCTCTCATAGGGGATCCGGTTCTCCTTTATGTTTGGAATTCATACCGATCAGCGTGGAAGATCTTGATGCTCACTGACTCGGTAATGATAATCATTATCAGGTATGTTTATCTTTATTATAAAGGGTTCCGGGGTAATTGCAAGGGCTTTTCTGCAAATTTTGGCGACAACATCTTGATCAGACAAGCTTTTGTCTTCGTATGTGTCCTTATCCGGCTCCCCTATGAGGAGCGCTCTTTATTTGATACAATAGAAGCTAATTGTATAACGATTTTTGAGGAGGCTAACGTATGAATATTCATGAAGCGATCCGAACTCGCCGCAGTATCGGCAAGGTGCAGGATACACCGATTTCGCAGGACAAGATCGAGCAGATTCTGGAGGCAGGAACCTGGGCCCCGACGCATAGACATACAGAGCCTTGGCGGTTCTTCGTCATGACCGGCGGTGGACGTGACCTGCTGGGCCATGTTATGGCTGACATTTCCGAAGCCAGTGCTCAAGACAAAAGTGAAGAGGAGCTGGCTGCAGCCCGCGAAGCAGCGATCGGCCGAGCCTACCGGGCTCCACTGGTGATTGGTGTTGCTGTCGCGCCAGCCGATGATCCTAAAGTGATTGAACTGGAGGAATACGGGGCTGCGTTCGCTGCGATTCAGAACATGCTGCTTGAAATCCATGGCCTGGGTCTTGGCGCGGTATGGAGAACCGGTGATTTCTGCTACAAGCCACAGGTGAACGAAGCCTTTGGCTTGGGAGAACAGGATAAAATGCTAGGCTTCCTTTACATCGGAGAGCCGGACATGACGCCGAAGGAAGGCCGCCGCGAGAGCGCTGCATCCAAGACGACCTTTATTGACCAGTCAACACGCCGTCTGGAGTCCTAATCGTTCCTTCCTAACGGGTCCTAATCGGTCGAAACCCTGTCTAAAATCCTACCAAATCGCTGAAAATGTTGGTATAATAGACCTATATTTGTCGAAATAAGGCCAGTCCCCGGCTAAACGACATGAACGTACATAGGAGGCTATTGTAGTGAATTTTCAGAAGTGGGATATAGGCGGTAAACTGATCTTTATTGCAGCCTGTGCAGCATTTGTATCTTTATTTTTTGACTGGGTGGATATCGGGTTCGCTTCCCAGAACGGGTTCGGGCAGGGCGCCGTGTTTTTCTTTCTGTTGTTTTTGTATCCGCTGATCGTGGTGATCCGCGAGCAGCGCCTGAACAAGCTGCTGGGGTATATACTGGCAGCTGTAGGTGTTATTTTCAGCATCATTTATATTTCTTCAAAGTCTGTAGATTTCCTGGGCAGCAGTGTGAATGCTGCCGGCAGCGGACCGTATGTATTTATCGTGGCCTGCATCCTGCTGGCCGTAGGTATATTTAAGCGCGTAAGATAAGACCGGCAATCAAGGGGACGCTTGTGCCGGCAAGAAGAGCCGGATTTTCTGCTTTTATTCGCAGAAAATCCGGTTTTATTTTTTTGAACCGATTGGATGACTGAACCGTACTAAGTAAGGAAAAATTTGCTGAGGAGGTTGTTAGGTTGAAGAAGAAATGGCTGTGGCTGCTATCATTATCGGTTACACTCACACTCAATCCGCTCCTGTCGCCAGGCGCGATGGCGGCTGAAGATCAGAAGCAGGTCTCGCAGACGGAGGTCGCCTCGAAGCTGGAGACTCTGGCATCCCAGAAAGCGTCGCTGCTGACAGAGCAGTACGGTGTAACAAGTGTACAGTATGCGCTCCTGGATGGAGAGGAGCTGGTGTTATCGGGGGTCAGCGGCATCCATGATGCAGAAGGCCAGATTCCGTTGACGCCGCAAACGATGTACGGGATCGGCTCGACGAGCAAAATGTTTACCGCCGCGTCCGTTATGAAGCTGGTGGAGCAGGGCAAGCTTCAGCTGGACACTCCGCTTATCCAGTATATGCCGGATTTCACGATGAAGGATGAGCGGTATAAGCAGATCACGCCGCGTATGCTGCTTAATCATTCCTCCGGCCTGCATGGGTCCACGCTGGCTAACGCTTTTTTGTTTGAGGATCATGATACGGCTGCGCATGACAGCCTGTTGAGCAACCTTTCGAAGCAGACATTGAAGGCGCAGCCTGGGGCCTATTCGGTTTACAGCAATGACAGCTTTACGCTGGCAGAGCTTCTGGTTGAACGCGTTAGCGGTCAATCCTTTACGACCTTTATTCATCAGCATTTTACGGAGCCCCTGAAGCTGGAGCATACGAAGACTCCTCAGGATCAGCTAGAGGACACTGCACGGGCGGGAATCTTTTACCCCGGCTTTGATGTCCAGCTTCCGGATGCAGTTGTCAATGCGATTGGCACCGGCGGGATTTACTCCACAGCGGAGGATTTAGTGAAATTCTCCAAGGTGTTTACAGGAGGGGCAGAATCGGTCTTGTCCTTCTCTTCTGCCAAGATCATGGCACAGGAGGAGTACAAGAAAGGGATGTGGCCGAAGGATGCCGATAATTCTGTCGATTATGGACTGGGGTGGGATAGTGTACGGCTGTTCCCGTTCGAGAATTACGGTATTCAGGCATTAGCCAAAGGCGGCGATGCGATTGTGTACCACGCTTCTCTCATCGTTCTTCCGGAGCATGATATGGCAGCGGCCGTCTTGTCCTCTGGCGGCAGCAGCGCGCTGAACCAGATCATGGCGAGTGAGCTATTGCTCCAGCAGCTGAAAGCGAAGGGGGAAATTCAAGCCATCCAGCCGGAGAAATCCTTCGGCAAGCCGGTGGCTGCACCGATGCCGAAAGAGGTTATGGATGTTGCCGGCCGCTATGTCTCCACGAATCAGGTGCTTCAGGCAACGGTGAAGGAAGAGGGACGTCTGATTCTGACTATGCCCATTATGCCGGAGCTTCCCGCACAGGAGTATGTGTACACGAAGGATGGCAGCTTTTTGAATGATGAGGGCACGGTGAAGATTACGTTCGTAACGGAAAGTAACGGCCGCACGTACATCTGGGTTCAGGAATATGCATCCGCACCGGGACTGGGGCAGATGGCAACATCACTATACTCAGGCGAAAAGCTCCAAAGCCACAAGCTGGATGAAGCTTCGGCTGCCGCGTGGGAGCAGCGGGAAGGACTGAAATATTATCCGCTGAACGAGAAGTACAGCTCCATGGCTTACTTTTTGCAGGAGCCTTCCATAGCCATTGTGCGGGACCCCAGCATGAAGGGTTATCTGCTCGACAAGAAGATTACGGGTCCGAACACTGCGCGAAGTCAGCATGAGGTGCCGGGCGTGGGCAGCCGGGATACGATGGATTTCAGCTTCTACAAGCAGCAAGGCAAAGAATATCTGGAAGCAGCCGGAACCTTGTTCGTGAGCGGAGACAGCATCAAGGAGCTGTATGCCGGCAAGCGGTCGAAGGTGACGATCGGTAATGACGGCTATGCCCGCTGGTTTACAATTCCGGCTGCGGCGGCCGGTAAGGCGATGAAGGTGGCTCTTCCGCTTCATAGCGCATTCGCCGTTTATGACGGGCAAGGGGCATGTCTGTATTATTCCATCATCTCCGGTAACCAGGCGGTGAAGCTGCCAGAGAACGGCTCCATCGTATTCCTGGGTGCTGCCGGGTCTGCCTTCGATGTGACCTTGAGCCCGTAGCTCTGGCGGCGGCAGCAATGTAGGTGACAGAGACTGAAGCTAACGCTGCGGAGGGGTCATAGAGGTACATTTGAGACGTTCCGCCGGAAGGAGTATACTGTATAGGCGGCAATTGCCTGCCGAATCCAACTTGCCTTTAGGAGGAATTGACTATGACTCATCCGGAGCATCCTGTTTTGAATGAAGGGCCTACGCTGCGTGACGGCGTTCAGATGCCGTGGCTGGGCCTCGGCGTATACAAGAGTAAGGAAGGCGAAGAAGTCATCCACGCGGTAAAGTCTGCCATTGCGGCCGGTTACCGCAGCATTGATACTGCGGCCATTTATGGCAATGAAGAAGGTGTAGGACAGGCCATTCGCGAATGCGGCGTGCCGCGCGAGGAGCTGTTCATTACCACCAAGGTATGGAATGATGATCAGGGGTATGAAGCGACTCTTCGGGCTTGTGAAACCAGTCTGAAGAAGCTGGGGCTGGATTATGTAGACCTGTACCTGATCCACTGGCCGGGGAAAGATAAGTACAAGGAAACCTGGAAGGCGCTCATCCATCTGCAGGAGCAGGGATTGGTGCGTTCGATCGGGGTCAGCAATTTCCAGATTCATCACCTTCGGGATATTATCGAGGATTCCGGTGTCGTACCGACCGTAAACCAGGTTGAGCTGCACCCGCTGAACAGCCAGAAGGAGCTGCTTCAATATTGCCAGGAGCAGGGCATTGTGCTGGAAGCCTGGAGCCCGCTGATGCAGGGTCACCTGGATCATCCGGTCATTACCGAGCTGGCTGCAAAATACAGCAAGACTCCGGCTCAGATCATTCTGCGCTGGGATCTCCAGCATGGCATTATCGTTATTCCCAAATCCGTGAAGGAGCACCGGATTCGGGAGAACGGAGATATTTTTGATTTCGAGCTGTCGGCAGAGGATCTGGCACAGCTGGACAGCCTGAACGAGAACAAGCGCTTTGGTCCGAACCCGGACGAATTCCTGTTCTAAGCAAGATCTGATCAAGATCTAAGCAAGAGAAGAAGTGTAGCAAGAAGAGAGGCCTTGCGGGGAAGTCCGCAAGGCCTCTTTTTGTCGTATTCATTGCGCCTGTGTCCATCTACTATGAGCCGGACATGGCCGGCTTCTTGTTCACCTGAACCCGTTCCTTCCCCATCATAAGCACGAAGAATACGGCCAGTCCTGCGGGAACCAGCGCCCAGGCAAAGGCCTGGGTGATGGAGTCGGCCAGCAGACCAGTCACGAGCTCCCGAGCCTCCGGCGGCAGCTGCTGGAGCGCCTCAGTGCTCGGTGTAAACTCTGAATCGATCGGCAGGCTGCCCGGGGCTTGGGAAGCGGTATCCGCCAGGCGGTTCGTCAGGGCATTGCGCTGGATAATGCCGAACACTGTAATGCCGACCGTCATCCCGAGCGAGCGCAGGAACGAGTTGGTTGAAGTGGCAGCTCCCCGCTGACGCGCTTCAAAATTGTGAATCGACGCAATACTGAGCACGGAGAAGGAGAAGCCCACACCGAAGCCTGTCAGGATCATATAAACCGTGAGCCAGCCCCGCGGCGTGTCCGGCGACAGCGTGCTTAATGCAAAGAGGCCGGTGACAAAACAGATGACCGAGAGGATCATAATGTTGCGGAAGGTAGTCTTGGTCGTCAGCAGTCCGCCGATCTGACTTCCGGCTACACTGCCCAGCATCATCGGCATCAGCATCAAGCCGGAGTCGGTCGCAGAGCCTCCATAAACCCCGGCGATAAAGATCGGGATATAGACGGTGGCGACGATAAAGCCTGCACCATAACAGAGCGCGACAGCATTGCTGGCGGCAAACAGACGCTTGCGGAACATGTTGAAGGAAATGATCGGCTCACTCGCCCGCTTCTCTGCCCAGATAAATAGAAAGAAGAGCAGCAGAAAGCCCCCGAACAGGCTCAGGATCTGAATAGAGTCCCATGCATAAGCCTGCCCTCCCAGCTCCAGACCGAACATCAGGCAGATGATCGCGCCGACGAGGGTTGCGGCACCGGTCCAGTCGATTTTTTGCTGAACCCGGGACAAGGTTTCCTTATAGAAGACGAGAATGAGCACCAGGGAGATTAGCCCGATGGGGAGATTGACATAAAAGACCCACTCCCAGCCGATGCTGTCTGTAATAAAAGCGCCGAGCAGGGGCCCCAGAATGCTGGATGTGCCGAAGACAGCGCCGAGCAGTCCCGTCATCCGTCCTCTCTTCTCCGGCGGAAATAAATCGAACACAATTGTAAAGGCAATCGGCATCAAGGCACCGCCGCCGATACCCTGAATAGAGCGGAAGATGATCAGCTGCATCATACTGTCCGCCAGACCGCACAGCGCCGAGCCGAGCAGGAAAATCAACAGACCGAATACAAAAAAGCGCTTCCGTCCATACATATCCGACAGTTTCCCGAAGATCGGGGTACCGGCCATGACGGCAACCATGTAGGCCGAGGTGACCCATACGATCTGATCAAACCCGCCGAGATCCTCCACAATGGTGTACATGGCCGTCGCTACAATCGTGTTATCCATCGCGGACATCAGAATACCGAGCAGAAGCGCGGTGACGACCAGCTTGATATGGCTTTGCTGTGCATTCATTCGTTACGGCTCCTTTTTGTATGTATATAGTGGTATATAAAGCAACGTGCTGTCTCTATTTTAGCCCTTCCAGGATAAGCATGGCAAGACGAACAGGAAAAACAGGAGAACGCTGGGGCGAAGGGGAGGTTGCTGCTTGGCGCCAGCTAAACTAAAGAGCCAGAGGCGGCTGGCCTCTGGCTTGGGATGCATCAGTGCGGGATGTTCAGCAAGGCGAGGGTTAGCCTGGCGGGCGCCTGCCGGCGGCAGGAGCCTGCTTCATGCCCGCTTGCATGGGCGCGCCGCACAGCGGGCAGGCCTTGCTGCCAGCGGGGCCCGCCGCGCTGCTCGGGACCGCCGGGTGGTCCATGCGCTGCCAGCCGCGGCAGCCGGCCCCGCTGCACACCCACGCGCGGACCGGCTCGGCGGGCGCCCGCTGCGAGGTCACCGGCGCCGCGCTGGCCTGCGCCGCGCCGCG